>JBHELK010000021.1:0-32600 GCA_046263085.1 Actinomycetota bacterium | reverse complement strand
TTGACCTTCCGCTGATTCCGAGCTGGCACGGATGTGGCCGGAGCGCGCCGGTATCAGGATCGGGGCATGGCCTCGACCGTCCTCATCGTGGACGATCACGAGAGCTTCCGCTCCGTCGCGCGTGAGCTGCTCACGTCCTTCGGCTATCGGGTGGTGGGGGAGGCGGACGACGGCGCCTCCACCCTGGTCGCGGCGCGCGATCTCCGCCCGGACCTCATCCTCCTCGACGTGCAGCTCCCGGACGCCGACGGGTTCGAGGTCACCCGCCGGCTCACCGCGAGTGGCATCGGCAGCGCGGTGGTCCTGGTCTCGAGCCGTGAGGCCCGCACGTACGGGAAGCGGCTGGAGGCCAGCTCGGCCCTCGGGTTCATCTACAAGGGCGACCTCACCGCCGAGCGGATTGCGGCATTCCTCCCGGACGGGGGATGATGCCCGGCGCTTCCAGGAGTTCGAGATGAGCGCCCCCTCCCTTGACGTCGCGGCCCGGCCGCTCGACACATCCGCGCCCCCCGGCACCCCGAGCCGCCGGCTGCCTCGCGCCATGCTGGTGGGAACACTCGCCTGCATCTTCGCCTGGCAGGCGTCGGCGATCCCGCTGGCCGTGTTGTTCTGGTCCCGGCCGTACGTTCCGCCCCAGGTGCTCTCGAACGTCGTGGGCCTCCCCGCCTCCCTCCTCTTCCCGATCCTCGGCTACCTCATCGCCACCCGGCGGCCGGCTCCCGAGCGAAGGATCGGCTACGTCCTGCTCACGATCGCCCTCCTCGAGGGTGTCAGCCAGGTCGGTGACCTCTACGGGAGCCTCTCCTGGCAGGTGCTTGCCCACCCCTTGCCGCTGGCTCGCGAGGTCGTCTGGCTGCCGTACGCCCTGCCCGACCTGGCCGGGTTCATGACCACCGCGCTGCTCCTCATGGTCCCTGAAGGGGTATTCGGGGGACCCGTGCGGCGATTCATCGCCCTCGCCATCGGCATCGCGGGGGTGGGCTACGTGATCAGCCTGACGTTCGGTGAGACCCCGTACTTCTTCGTCCTCGGACAATGGACGACCGTCCCCAAGACCTTCATGACGTTCCACGGGGTGGTCGGGCCGGTGGAGGAGATGCACCGTGTGCTCCGGCTCTCCGCCCGGTACATCTTCGCGTTTCCGTTGCTGCTGCTTGCGGCCAGGATCCCTCGAGCCTCGCTCATCCGGCGACGCCAGCTCGTCGTGTTGCTCGTGGGCGCGACGGTCGCCTACCTCTACCTGTACGTGGACAAACCGTGCTCATGGCTCGGGTTCGGCACCGACCCGAACACCGATTGGTGCATCCCCGTCTCCGTCAACGTCGGGCGTGTCGCCCTTCCCGTGGCGATCGCCGTCGCGGTGTTCCGTTACCGTCTA
This sequence comes from Actinomycetota bacterium, assembly GCA_046263085.1. Taxonomy (GTDB): domain Bacteria; phylum Actinomycetota; class UBA4738; order UBA4738; family JACQTL01; genus JBHELK01. Next base: position 31,222 of record JBHELK010000021.1, on the reverse strand, counting down.
TGGCCGCTCGACGTCGTGATCAACAAGGGGGTCGTGTACGCGGGCCTGGCCGCGTTCATCGGTCTCGCGTACGTCGGGGTCGTGGTTGGCATCGGGACCCTCGTAGGGACGGGCGGTCACCCCAATGTGTGGCTGTCGATCTTCGCCACCACGCTGGTGGCGGTGGGGTTCCAGTCGGCGCGCGACCGATTACAGCGGGCGGCCAACCGTCTGGTCTTCGGGGAGCGCGCCACGCCGTACGAGGCGATGAGTGAGTTCTCCAAGCGGATGCAGGGCGTGCTCTCGATCGACGAGGTCCTGCCCAGGATCGCGGAGGCCGCTGCGAACGGCCTCGGGGCCAGGGCGGCCAGGGTCCGCTTGGCCCTTCCCTCGGGTGATGCTCGGTCCGCCACGTGGCCGGCCGACGAGCGGATGGTCGACCCCGATACCACGGTTCCCGTCGAGCACAAGGGCGAGGTCCTCGGCGACATCGCCGTCGCGGCCGTGCCGGGCGACACCATCACGCCGGCACAACGCGGGCTCCTGGAGGACCTGGCCTCCCAGGCCGGCCTGGCCCTTCGCAACGTCCGCCTCACCGAGGAGCTCCGGGCATCGCGGGAGCGCATCGTGGCGGCTCAGGACGAGGAGCGGCGAAAGATCGAGCGCAACCTGCACGACGGCGCGCAGCAGCGCCTGATCACCCTGTCCCTCGAGCTGCGGATGATGCGCGAGCGCCTCGCACAGGGGGCGGATCCGTGGCTCGTGTCCAAGGCGGAGCGGATCCACACCGAGGCCGCAGCGGCCCTGGACGATCTTCGGGAGCAGGCCCAGGGGCTGCATCCGGCGATCCTCACCGACGAAGGCCTGGAGGCGGCGCTGGAGTACCTGGCGGAGCGGGCGCCGCTGCCGGTGCGCGTGCAGGCCGGAGCGGAGCGGTATGCCGCCCCGGTGGAGGCGACGGCGTACTACGTGGTCTCGGAGGCTCTGGCCAACGTTGCGAAGTACGCGGAGGCGACCGAGGTGAGTGTGTCCGTGGCCCGGTCGAACGGGACGCTCCTGGTCGAAGTGGTGGATGACGGGGTCGGCGGCGCCGATCCTCGGGGCGGGTCCGGGTTGCGTGGCCTGGCCGACCGGGTTGCCGCCCTGTCCGGCGTGCTCCGTGTGGAGAGCCCTTCGGGCGAGGGGACGAGAGTTTCCGCCGAGATCCCGTGCGGCTGATCCTCGCCGAGGACTCCGCGTTGCTTCGAGAGAGCATGGCTGCGGCGCTCGAGAGCGCCGGCTTCGAGGTCGTCGGGCAGGCCGGCGATGCCGAGCAGCTGCTCGAGCTCGTCGCCCGGCAAGAGCCGAACGTCGTCATCACCGACATCCGCATGCCGCCGACCTTCACGGAAGAGGGGTTGAGGGCGGCCAAGCGCATCCGGGCCGAGCATCCCGGCGTCGGGGTGCTGGTGCTCTCGCAGCATCTCCAGACCGCGTACGCCGTGAAGCTTCTCGAGGAAGGCGCCGAGCGCCTCGGGTACCTCCTCAAGGATCGCGTGTCGAGGCTCGGTCAGCTGGAGGACGCCGTTCGCAGGATCGATCGCGGCGAGACGGTGATCGACGCCGACATCGTGGCCCGCCTCGTCGGAAGGCAGCGCAAGCGCGGCCCGCTCGAGGAGCTGAGCGAACGCGAGCGGGAGGTCCTCGGACTCATGGCGGAAGGCCGTTCCAACGAAGGAATCTCGCACGGGCTCTTTCTCTCCGAGCGCACGATCGAGACACACATCTCGAACATCTTCGTGAAGCTCGGCCTCACCGACACGCCGAAGGACCACCGCCGCGTCCTCGCCGTGCTCACCTTCCTGCGGTCCTGACCTTCTCTCCGCCGAAGTACCCTACGTGCTACCCTACGTTGGTGAAGAAGACGAGTGTCTACCTGACAGAGGCCGAGATCGAGCGCTTGAAGCGTCTCGCCCGGCAGGAGGGGGTCTCTCAGGCGCAAGTGATCCGTGACGCCGTCACGAGCTACGCGCCTCGCACCAGGGCCAGCCGCGATTTCGCACTGGCCCGCAGCGGACGGGGACCCGGTGGTTCGATCGCCGACATCCCGGAGGAGGAGCTCATCGAGGGCTTCGGCGAGTGACGGCGATCCTCGACGCCGGCCCGCTCGTGGCCCTGGCCGACGTGAACGATCCCATGCAGGAGCGCGTCGAACGCGTTCTGCGCCGGGAGCGCGGTTCGCTCATCGTGCCTGCGCCGGTCAGCGCGGAGGTCGACTACCTCCTGGGGAAGCGCGTCGGCCGACAGGCTCGGTTGGCGTTCATCGAGGACGTCGCCGCAGGCCGGTTCGGCGTGGAGTGTCTTCTCCCGGAGGAGTACCCGGCGGTCGCCGACCTGGACCGTCGCTATTCGAACCTCGACGCGGGACTGGCGGACCTGTCGGTTGTCATCCTGGCGGGGCGGTTCCGGACACGCAGGTTGGTCTCGTTCGACGCCCGCGACTTCCGTTCCATCGTCCCTCTGCAAGGTGGCGCGTTCACGCTCCTCCCCGCGGATTCCTAGGGCCGGCTCAGCAGGGGTCGGGCGGCCACTGCGCGATGACTCTGGAGGACTGGTCGGTGAGCACGCGGCCCGTCTCGGACGAGAAGGCCTTGCCGGACTGCGCGTCCACCTCGTTCTGGAACGCGTGCAGGATGTTCACGGCCGGGCAGGGCTGGCCGCGCTCGCCCGCCGCCTCGCTCGCGTCGACCTTGGCCAGCAGGGAGTGCTGCGTCGGCCCGGTGACGAGCCGCGCGACGTCGTCACGCAACGGGCCATACTCGGGCGAGCTCTCCGCGGACGAGCCCCGCCCCACGATTCCTCTTGCCTCCTCAGCGGCAGAGCCCTGCCGGGTTCGACGTGTCGCAGTGATTGTTCTGGAACACGATGCCGGTGCCGGAGCCGTCCCACGCCAGGTCGTAGGGCGTGTTGCCCGAGGCGTGGTTGTTCTGGATCAGGTCGTTCATCGGGTCCGACCCGCCGGCGTAGGCGGTGGAGTGGAGCTCGATCCCACCCCTGGGCCCGAGATTGTCTCGGACCTCGTTGTTCCTCACGGTTGTCCCCGTCGCGCCCTGCAGGCTGATCCCCACGCCGCTCACCGCCGCGAAGCCCTCGTATGGAAAGTCCTTGGGGCAGGTCTTGTTGTTGCTCTCGACGGTGTTGCCCTTGAGGGTCCAGTTGTCGGCTCCCCCTCCTGCGTTCTCGACGGCGACGCCGGCACAGTTGTCGTGCAGGTCGCTTCCGGTGAGCGACCCGTCCGACGAGTCGTCGAAGAGGACTCCCACCCGATTCCCATACGCCTCGACGTTCTTGATGGTCGCATCGGCGTCCGGCGAATCGGTGACGAAGAACCCGTTGGAGAGGTTGTTCGATGCCACGGAGTTCTCGAACAGCGTGTGGGAGCCCAAGAGCATGAGCATCCCCTCGGCGTTTCCGTCGACCCGGACGTTCCGCACGACGAGGTTCGTCGCGCCGAGGTCGGTGAGGCCGCCGGCGTTGAAGCCCCTGACCAGAAGATCCGTGACCGTCACGCCGACTACCGGCGAGAACAGGCCGAACACGCACACGCCGTCCTGGAAGTCCGTCGGGCCCGCGCCCTCGGAGCAGTCGGTCTCCCGGGTGGTTGCCGGAGCCTGGATGACCGTTCCGGTGGGGTCGGCGCCAGAGCCCTGCAACGTGATGCCGTCCTTCTCGATCACGACCTGCTCGACGTACACCCCGGGGTCGACCTTGATCGTGTCGCCCGGGCTCGCCGCGTCCACAGCGGCCTGGATCGACTCACCGGGGTGGACGTGGGTGACGCCCTTCGCCACTGCCGGCGAGCTCAACCCGAACATGCACGCGGTCACCGCGGCGGCGATCATCGCTCCCAGCCGTACCGTCTTCATGCCGTTCTCCCTTCACTCGGGGTCGCGGCTCACGGTAGGCGGCGTCCGGAGCGGGGAGAACGGAGCCACCACGGAATCGGCTCCGTGCTGGCACGGGTCCCGAGGCGCCCGGAGAGGCGTTCCCGGCCGATCCGTTGCTCGTCGGCTTCGTCCCGTTCGAGAGGAGATGTCCGGGTCTGCTCCCGCGATTGTGCCGTTGCACGAAGGGTTTGGCTCGGCGGGCGCAGAACTTCTATCCGCCATGACCACTTCGCGGAAGCGCCTCATCGCTGCATCGCTCGTCCTCGGTCTCGTCGCGACCGGGGCCGTCCGGCTCGCCTCGACCCGGTCGGCCACCCGGCAGGACCGTGCAACGCATCTCGTTTTCCACGACGTCTTCCGGTCCCATCCCGGCGAGGAAGCCGCGGGCCCCAACGGACCCGGCAACGACTGGATGCTCGCCCAGCGGGCGGGGGCCGGCGGCGCCGTCTCCACGGCCGCGTACCTCCGGGCGCTCCGGCAGGCACGTCGGTCCGCAGCGCGCACGGCCGCGCAGGCTCCCGAGCTCGCCGAGGCCCAGTGGCAGTTCATGGGTCCGACCAACATCGGCGGGCGCATCGCCGACCTCGCCATCGACCCGACGGCGGATAACACCGTCTATGCCGCCACCGCGACCGGCGGCGCGTGGAAGTCCACCGACGCCGGCGCGCACTGGAGCTACTCGTGGCCACCCGACATCACGCAGGCCATGGGCGCGCTCGCGGCGGGGAGCGACGGCGTGCTGTACGCGGGCACCGGAGAGTCGAACCCGGGCGGCGGCTCCATCACCTACGGCGGCACCGGCCTGTACCGGTCCACCGACCACGGAGCGACCTGGCAGTTCGCCGGCCTCCGTGACTCCGGCGCGTTCGGCCGGATCGTCGTCGATCCGTCGAACCCGGAGCGCGTGTTCGCCGCCGCCGCCGGCAACCTCTACGTGCCGGGCGGCGACCGGGGCCTGTACCTCTCCGAGGACGGCGGGGATCACTGGAAGCTCGTCCTTGCCGGTCAGAACGACACCACGGGCGCCGCCGACATCGCGATCGACCCGGTGAACCCGAACAACATCCTCGTGGCCATGTGGGACCACCACCGGTTGCCCTCGCACCGCATGTACGGCGGTGAGGGCTCCGGCGTGTGGCGTTCCACGGACGGGGGCACCTCGTGGACGGAGGTCGTCCTTCCCTCCGGGCTGCCCGAGTCCCAGATCGGGCGCATCGGCGTCGCGTTCGCGTCGTCGAACCCGAGCCGGGCGTACGCGCTCATCGGCAGCAAGCTCGACGGCAGCGGCGTCGGCCTGTTCCGCAGTGACAACGGCGGCGTGTCGTTCACGAAGACCGCCGCGAGCGTGAGCGGCCTGAGCCAGTCGACGTACGGCTGGTGGTTCGGCCGGCTGTGGGTGGACCCCGACACGCCCGACCGCCTCTGGATCCCCGGCGTGTCCCTGGTGCGCTCCACGAACGGCGGCGCATCGGTGGCCGCCGTGAGCGGTCCCCACTCGGACCAGCACGCCATGGTGTGGGATCCGAAGGTCCCGAACCGCGTGTACCTCGGCAACGACGGCGGCTTCTGGTCGAGCACGAACGACGGCGACGCCTGGACCCCGGCGGCGAGTCAGGGGTGGACCCAGAGCTACTCCGTCGATGTCGGCGAGCTCACACCCGCGCACGTCGTCACCGGCCTGCAGGACAACGGGTGCGTCCAGAACTGGAGCGCCGCGGCATCCGGACCGGACCAGTGGAAGTCCTTCGGGTGCGGCGACGGACTGGAGACGCTGATCAACCCGACGCACGAGCGGACGCTCGTGGCGTGCGGGCAGTACGGCGCGTGCAGCCTGGTGCCGGACGGCGCGCCGCTCGGGGCGCCCATGGCCTTCGACTCCTCGGAGCGCATGGGCTGGTGGACGCCGATGATCTTCGACCCCGCGAACGCGTTGACGATGTATTTCGGGGGGAGCCACGTCGAGCGCTCCGACAACGGCGGGCTCAGCTGGTCCCTCATCAGCCCGGACCTCACCCGCAACGAGCCGCAGCTCGACCCGAACAGCGGGTACCGCATCCGCAACGTCGTGACGGCGATCGCTGCCTCGAAGTCCGCGCTCGGCACCGTCTGGGCCGGGACCGACGACGGGTTGCTGTGGAAGACGACCGACGCCACGAACGCGACGGCGCAGCCAACATGGACCCAGATCACGAACGCGCCCCGACCGAACGACTGGATCACCCGCGTCACGATCGATCCCACGAACGCGAACACCGTCTATGTGTGCTACTCGGGCTACCGCTCCGGCGACAACGGCGCGCACATCTTCAAGACCACGAACGCCGGGCAGACGTGGACGGACGTCTCCGGCGACCTGCCAGAGGCCCCGGTGAGCGACCTGCTGGTCGTGGGCAACCGGCTCATCGCCGCCACGGATGTCGGCGTGTACCTGAGCACGGCGGGCGGTCCGTGGTTCCGGCTCGGCTCGAACCTCCCGACGGTCCCGGTGATCGAGCTGCGCTACCACGGCGGGACGAACACGATCACGGCCGCCACGTTCGGCCAGGGGATCCAGCGGATCACGCTGCCGTAGCCGAACCCGCATCCGCTGCCCGCCCCCGGGAACGGCGTGAAGGGATTCCGTCAGGCGAGGAGGAGTCCGGGCATCAGTGTCCCGGCGAACTCCTCGACGCGAGCCGACCCCTCCGGCGGCCACGGGACGACGAGTGAGTCGAACCCGAGCTCCCGCAGCGTCGAGGCTCGGGCCTCGACGTCGGTCCAGGGCTCGGAGATCGTGAGGTTCGCGGCCTTGGAGACCTCCGAGGGGGACCGCCCGGCTCTCGAAACGTGCTCGTCGAACACGCGGATCCTCGAAGGCAGCTCGTCGATGGCGGCGAAGCAGTGCCACACGTCGGCCCGCCGGGCCGCGAGCGGGATCATCCGGCGCTCGCCGCCGGCACCGATCCATATCGGCGGGTGGGGCCGCTGAACCGGGCGGGGCCGGTGCGTGGCGCCGTCCAGGCGGAAGTGCCGCCCCTGGAAGTGGGCCTCGTCCTCCGTCATGAGCAGACGCAGGACCTGAACCGCCTCCTCGAGCTGCTTCGTCCGTTCGCGGACCGCTGGGAACGAGATCCCGAGCTTCCGATGCTCACCATCGTGTGACCCAGCGCCGAGGGCGATGTCCAGACGGCCGCCGGAGATCCGATCCACGGTCACGGCCTGTGCCGTGAGCACGGACGGATGACGGAACGTGACGGCGCTCGCCAGCGCGCCCAGGCGGATGCGCTCCGTCCTCGCAGCGAGCGCCGAGAGCAGTGACCACGCCTCCATGCACGGCCCACGCGGATCGCCGTCGAGCGCCTCGAGGTGGTCGAAGATCCACGCGTTCTCGAACCCGAGCTGCTCGGCGAGGAGAACGCGGTCGAGCAGCTCCGGCCACAGGAGCTGCTGCTGGTTGACCTTCAGCCCGAGGCGCACGCTTCCTCCCGCCGCGCTGCGCGGGCGCGGGCCGAGCGCAGCGTGGGCGTCGCGAGGTCCCAGGACAATGCCGGGATCGTGACGTGCGCGATCGGCCCGATCGTGAGCGCGAACAGCACGGTGCCGGGCCCCACCGTGCCCCCCAGGATGGCGCCCGTGACGAGGACCGTGGCCTCCATCGCCGTGCGGACGACGCGGATCGAGTGCCCGCGTCCGGCCAGCCCGACCATGAGCCCGTCGCGGGGACCGGGTCCGAACTGGGCGCCGATGTAGGCGCCGGTGGCGATGCCGCACAGCACGATCCCGGCGAGGAGGTAGGCCCATCGAAGCGGGAGGCCGTGCACCTCGGGGAGGTGATCGAGCGCCACGTTGAGCGTGATCCCGATCAGCACGGCGTTGCAGAGCGTGCCGATCCCCGGCCGCTGCCGGAGCGGGATCCACAGCAGCAGCACCGCGACCCCCACGATGACGATCCAGGTGCCGATGGCGAGACCCGAGTGGCGCGCCAGGCCCTGATGGAAGACGTCCCACGGATCGAGGCCGAGGCGCGCTCGGACGAGGAGCGCGGCGCTGAAGCCGTAGAGGACCAGCCCCGCGATGAGCTGGGCGAACCTCGCGGCGATCGACCACACGGACCGCATCCATGCAGATTCTCGGAAATGGCCTTGACCGTCCATAGCCAATTGGCGTTCACTGGCCCCGTGGCCACACAGCGATCCGTCCCAGCCGAGGAGCTCTCGCGGCTGCTCGGCCCCCAGGCTCACCTGGGGCCGGCCTACGCCGAGATCGCCTCGGGGGTGCGGGCCCTGATCCTCGACGGGCGCATCGCGCTTCGGGCCCGCCTGCCGTCCGAGCGCCGCCTGGCCTTCGCGCTCCGCGTGAGCAGGACCACCGCCACCGCCGCCTACGACGTCCTGCGCGAGGAGGGGTTCCTCGAGAGCCGCCAGGGATCTGGGAGCACCGTGGCGCTCCCGACCGGCGGGGCCGTGGACCGCGAACTCGGCGGGCAGACTCGCGAGCATGCCGACGAGGGGATCGACCTGACGGCGGCGGCGCTGCCCGCCCCCGGCGCGATGATGGAGGCGGTCGATCTCGCCGCGCGGGACCTGGCGGGCTACCTCGGGGGTTCCGGCTACGACCCGGCCGGGCTCCGCTCGCTCCGCGCTGCCGTCGCCCGCGACTTCGCCTCGCGAGGCATGCCGACCGATCCCGAGCAGATCGTGATCACGTCGGGCGCGCAGCACGCCGTGGCTCTGCTCCTGAGCGTGCTGCTCGCGCCGGGGGACCGCGCCCTGGTCGAGGTTCCCAGCTATCCGAACGCCCTGGAAGCGCTGCGCCGGGCGGGTGCGTCGCTCGTGACGGCCCCGATGTCCGAGACCTGGAACGTGCGGAAGATCTCGAGCTTGCTGCGCTCGATGCGGCCGCGGCTCGCGTACCTCATCCCCGACTTCCACAACCCAACCGGCGCGCTCATGACGGACGCCGACCGCGCTGCACTCGTGACCGCGGCCGCCCGCGTCGGTACCCACCTCGTCGTCGACGAGACGTTCGCCGGGCTCAACCTCGAGAAGCGTTCGCGGATGCCGCAACCGATGGGCGCCCACGATCGCGACGCCGTCGTGGTGACCCTCGGGTCGATGAGCAAGGCCTACTGGGGCGGGCTTCGGATCGGGTGGATCAGGTGCGCCGTTCCGCTGGCCCGCCAGCTGGCGCGCGCCCGGTCCGCGCTCGACCTGGCCACTCCCGTCCTCGAGCAGCTCATCGCGCAGCACCTGCTGGCCGCGAGCCGGGCGGTGCTGGCGGAACGGCGATCGATGCTCATCGCTCGCCGCGCCGCGCTCGTCAACGCGCTGCAGGCCGAGGTCCCGCACTGGCGATTCGCTACGCCCCGCGGCGGCCTGTGTCTCTGGGTCGACCTGGCCGGGCTTCACACCCAGGATCTCGCGGAGGCGGCGGCCCACGACGGGGTCCGTCTCGTGCCGGGGACCGTGTTCGGCGTGGACGGCGAACCCTCCGATCGGGTCCGCGTGCCGTTCACGCAGCCGCCGGAGCTGCTGGAGGAAGCCGCGAGGCGCCTCGCGGCCGCGGACGCTCGGTGTCGCGCGATCCCGACAACGAATCGCGTCGCGCCTCGTTAGTACGAACGAGGCCCGTGACCGAGACCTATCGGAATGCACCCTCCGCGTGGCACAGTGGGCGCACGGTGAAGCGCTCACTCCTGGTCGCGTTCGTCCTGTTTGCCGTGCTCGTCGGAACTGCACCATCCGCCCTCGCCGCCGACGGGCGGGCGGCCGGCGGGAACGTCCTCACCGACCACGCTTCCGACGGCGCCACGCCGGCGCCCGCTCCGTCCCGGGCCGCCGCGTCGGGCAACTGGCTCGAGGGCGTCGACGTCTCGCACTGGAATGGCTCCATCGACTGGACGCAGGTGGCTGCGTCCGGACGCCGCTTCGCGTTCCTGAAGGCCACCGAGGGCATCACATTCGTGGATCCGACCTACGCGGACAATCGCGCGGGCGCGCTCGCAGCCGGCCTGGTGGTCGGTGCGTATCACTTCGCCCGTCCCGGGCCGGATTCGGGCGATGCGGTCGCGGAGGCCGATCACTTCGTCGACACCGCCGGGCTCACGACCGGCGACGTCATCCCCGTGCTCGACCTCGAGCGAGACGGCAGCCTCTCCATGGACGCGCTCATCCAGTGGACGGAGGACTGGCTCGTCGAGGTCCGCACGCGGACGCACGTCTCGCCGATGATCTACACGGGACCCAGCCGGTGGAGCACGAAGATGGGCGACACGCAGCAGTTCGCCGACGAGGGCTTCCGGCTGTGGCTGGCGCACTGGACGAGCGGGTCGCCGTGGGTGCCGGGCAACGGATGGGGCGGGCGGGACTGGACGTTCTGGCAGTACACCGACTGCGGCCACGTCCCGGGGATCGGGGGGTGCGTCGACCTCGATCACTTCAACGGCTCGAAGCTGAACCAGGTGCGGATCCCGATGCTCAGCGTGACGACGAACGAGCTCGGATCGGTGCTGAGCTCGCCGTCGGGTATAGACTGCGGCTCGACGTGCAGCGCCGTGTTCGATCCGGGCACGGCGGTGTCGCTCACCGCTTCGCCGGCCCCGGGTGCCGCGTTCGTCGGCTGGAGCGGCTCGTGCTCCGGCACCGCGGACTGCGCCGTCACGGTCCTCGGGGCACGCGAGGTCGACGCCGTGTTCGGGTTCATGCTGTCGGCCTGGATCGCCGAGCCGGGTGGTGGATCGATCACGAGCTCGCCCGCCGGGGTGGCGTGCGGGGGTGAGGGCGGCACGTGCTCTGCCAACTTCGCGGCCGGCTCCGGCGTGACCCTGACCGCGGTGCCCGACGCCGGATCCCAGTTCGCCGGCTGGACCGGCGACTGCACCGGTTCGGAGCTCACGTGCACGGTCTCGATGGACGCCGCGCGCTCGGTCACCGGATCCTTCGCCGACGACACGCCTCCGACCGCGACGCTCACGCCCCCTTCGGCGTTGGACGCGCCCGCGGTGGTGACGTTCGACGAGCCGGTCCACGGCGTGACGGCCGCCGACGTGGCGATCCGGGTGGCCGGAGCCACGACCCCGCTCCCCGCAGCGCTCGGCTGCTTCGACACGAGCGATGGATCCACGCCCTGCGACACGGGGGAGGTGTCGCGAGCGGTCGTCCAGCCCGATCCCCTCGTCCCGGGTCAGAACTACGAGCTCGTGGTGAATCCGAGCTCCGCGTCCGCGTCGGTGGTCGACCGGTCCGGCAACTCCGTGGCGGCGACGTCGGTCCCGTTCCGGGCCGCCACCACCGCCCAGGAGACGGACGTCACGGGATTCGCCTGGCGCACGGTGCGGGCGGGGCGCGCGGCGGGCGGCTCCTATGCCACCGCGAGCACGGCGGGAGCGGCGGCGTCGTTGCGGTTCACCGGGCCGAGCGTCGCCTGGCGCACTGTCCTCGGCCCCGGCGAGGGGAAAGCCCAGGTGCTGATCGACGGTCGCCCGCGCGGCGTCTTCGACCTCTCGAGCGCCACCACGAGGTTCGGCGTCGTGCACCACTTCTCCCACCTCGGCGCCGGCGAGCACCTCATCCGCGTGCTGGCCCTCGGCCGCCCCGGCGCGACAGGTCCGGCGGGCACGTCCGTAGCGGTGGACGGTTTCGTCGTCGCCGGCAGGCCCGCCCCCGCCGACACGGTCGCGTACGCGTGGGCCACGCGGAGGGCCGGACCGGCCTCGGGACACACCTACGTGATCTCCGACGATCCCGGCGCCGCCGTGACCGTGTGCTTCAAGGGCACGACGGTCCGATGGATCGGCGTCGCCGGCCCCGACCAGGGGCAGGCCGCGGTGTTCGTGGACGGCAAGCGCGTGCGCGTGATCGACGGGTACGCCCCGCACCGGGTCTTCGGAGCCGCACGGACGATCGGCGGACTCTCAGAAGCGGTTCACGTGCTGCGGATGGTGGTCCTCGGGCAGAAACGCGCCGCGGCGACTGCGGCGACCGTCTCGGTCGACGCGTTCGAGGTCAGGTAGCGGAACAGCCCTCGGGGAACAGCCCCGCGTTCACCGCCGTGGGCGGCACGCGGCGCTGGCTGGCCTGCTCGTACGCGTAGGCGAACCCGATCAGCCGGGGCTCGTACCAGGCCCGTCCCAGGAACGAGAGGCTGACCCGGTTGCCTCCGGCCAGACCAGCCGGCACGGTGATCGTCGGATAGCCCGCCGCGGCACCCACGTTCACGTACTGCGCCCCCGACGAGATGATCGCGTCGAGGTCGTTCCGGATGAACGTCTGGTCGATGGCGGTCTGCGCCGAGCGCACCGAGGCCTCGCGGTTCGGCGCTCCCACGGTCATGTCGCCGGGCGTGGCGTTGGAGGCGATCAGGAGGTTCTGACCGTACTTCACCTCGTCGGGGTGCTGATCGTTGTACGCGACGATGTCGGCGAGCGTCTTGACGCCTGACGCCGGTGTCGGCTGCTCGCTCAGATACTGGTTCAGCGAGGCCTTGAACTCGTTCGGGATGGCGCCGATCTCGGCGAGACCCACGTTCGCTCCGTCTTTCAGGGAGTCGTCGAGGGTCACCATCTCGGCGCCCGCGGCCTTGAGGTCCGCGACCGCGCGATCGAACACCGTGCCCGCGGCTCCGCTCGGCCGGTCGTTCGGGTCGAAGCCCAGCCGGGCGCCGACGAGGCGGCCCGGATCGAGCACCGGCGTGTAGTCGGCGTTCGGCGGCACGTGGTCGGCCTGAGCCGCCGTCGCCGCATCGCGGGCATCCACGCCCGTCATCGCGCCGAGCATGATCGCCGCGTCGGTCACGTTGCGCGTCATGGGGCCGACGACGTCGAAGCTCGGGGCGAGCGGGACGACGCCGGCTCGGCTCGTGAGCCCGAGCGTGGGCTTGATGCCGACCACGCCGTTCGCCGTGGACGGGCTGATGATCGAGCCCGACGTCTCGGTGCCGACCGCGGCCGTCGTGAGCGCCATCGACTCCGCGACGCCTGAACCGGCGGACGAGCCGCTCGGATCGCCGAAGGTGTATGCGTTCTTCACCTGTCCGCCCAGCGAGCTGTAGCCGTTCGGCATCGACAGGTCGACCCAGTTCGCGAACTCGGAGAGATTCGTCTTGCCGAGGATGATCGCGCCGGCCTCCCGGAGCCGCTGTGTGATGAAGGCGTCACGGACCGGCACGAGCCCCTTCAAAGCGATCGATCCGGCGGTGGTCGGCATCTCCACGGTGCCGACGTTGTCCTTCAGAAGGACCGGGACCCCGTGCAACGGCCCCCGGACGTGGCCCGCCGCCCGCTCGGCGTCGAGCTCGCGGGCTTCCTGCAGCGCGTTCGGGTTCAGCGCGCGGATGGAGTTCAGGGAGGCGCCGCTCGAGTCGAAGAACGCGATCCGCTGCAGGTACCGGTTGACGAGCTCCTCGCTGGTCAGCGGGTCGACCGGGCGCGACATGGCCTCCTGTAGGTCCAGGATCGTGGCCGTCTGCAGGTTGACCCCCCCGACCTCCACGAGGCAGTCGCCGGGCGGGGTCGCGGCATGGGCGGCCGGGACCAGGCCCGGCAGGAGCAGGGCGAGGATCAGCGGGAGGGCGCGACGGGCGATCCGCACGAACCTGGACAATTCGGGGCCGACCCGGCGTTTCCTGCCTGGTCCGGGAAGTTCTTCGGGTCGGCTAGAATCGCGCCGCCGGGGGACCCCGTCGACGCCCGGGCACGGAGGGTCGTGTGAGCTCGAAAGACGCCGCGTCGCTGCTGAAGAAGGTGCCGCTGTTCTCCGGGTGCACGAAGCACGAGCTCGATGCGATCGCCCTGGCCACGAAGGAGATCCACCACCGCGAGGGCCACGTGATCGCCCGCGAGGGCGACACCGGCCTGGGGTTCTTCCTCATCACCGACGGGACCGCCGACGTGAGCATCGGCGGCAAGTCGAGGGCGACGCTCGCCACGGGCGACTTCTTCGGCGAGATCTCGCTGCTCGACCGCGGGCCGAGGACGGCCACCGTCACCGCCAGCTCGTCGGTCACGATGCTCGCGCTCACCGCGTGGGTGTTCCGCGGTCTGGTCGAGCAGCACCCCACGATCGCGCTGAACATGCTCAAGGTCGTGGCGCAGCGCCTTCGCAACGCCGCCAAGTCCGAGAACGCGTAAGCGCGCTCTTCCGGACGGACCCATGGACATCGGGATCGTCGTCGGAGGCCGGCTGGCAGGCATCGAGGACGCCGCGCGCCGGGCCGAGGACGCCGGCTTCGAGAGCGTGTGGGTGGCGGAGACGGCGATGACGGCGTTCATCCAGGCGGCGCTGGTGTCCAGGGCGACCTCCCGGGTGCGAGTCGGAACGGCCGTGGCACTGGCCTTCCCCCGGAGTCCGACCATCACGGCCATGAACGCGCGCGATCTCGCCGAGCTCTCGGACGGGCGATTCATCCTCGGGCTCGGGTCGCAGGTGAAGCGGGTGAACGAGGAGCGCTTCGGCGTGGCGTTCGAGCATCCGGCGCCGAAGATGGGGGAGTACGTGGAGGCCGTCCGGGCCGTGCTCGGCGCGTTCGATGGCAGCTCACCCGGCCACGAGGGTCGCTTCTACCGCATCACGATGCCGCCGTTCCCCGGGGCGAGCCCGGCGCCGGCGCCCATCCCGATCTATCTCGCGGCGGTCAACGAGCGGATGGCGGAGACGGCGGGCCGCATCGCGGACGGCATCTCGGGACACCCCATGAACAGCACGAAGTACCTGTCCGAGGTGGTGGTCCCCGCCATCGAGCGCGGCGCCCGCGCTGCGGGACGGGACCCGAAGGACGTGAGCGTGACGACGAACCTCATCACGCAGGTCTCGAAGGACGGGGAGGAGGCAAAGCGGCTCGCCGCGGTGCAGCTCGCGTTCTACGCCACGACCCGGTCGTACGCCCCGGTCCTCGCGATGCACGGATTCGAGGATCGCGTGGCGCCCATCCGGGAGGCCCACGGCCGCGGCGACTTCGCCGCGATGTCGGAGCTCGCCGCCCCCATGGTTGATGCTCTCACCGCGGCCGGCTCACCCGACGAGGTCAAAGAGCGCGTGGCGTCCTTCGAGGGGATCGCCGACCGCGTCATCCTCGGCGGCTCCTGGGTCAGCGCCTCGCCCGAACGCGCCCAGGAAAACTTCGACCTTCTCGTGGAGACCTTCAGCTCGTAAAGCGGGAGCAGCCCTCGGGGTTCCGCACAGCGACCTCGAACGGCAATGGGAGCGTGGTGTGACGGGTGATCCCGAAGATGCGCCATGTGATGGGGATCGAGTCGTAGGAGAACAGCTCGTCACGGCCGGGACAGTGCCGACCGAATCTCGAAACCACGACGATCTCGCGGCCCAAGCCATGATGTACCTCTCGGCTCAGCGCGAACGGGCGGAAATGAACCGTGTTCGCGTCGGAGGTCCCTAGAGGAAGCGTGACGTCATCGACCCGCACCTCGGTCTCACGGATCGAGAGGGAGACACCACAGCACTCCGGGTACCCCGGCTGGCCGACCCGCAGGATGGTGACGGGGAACGGCCCTGTGTTCCGAAGGACGAACGAATAGCGCACCTCTCGCCCTCTGTCGTAGATGAGATGTCCCGTGAGTCGATGTTCTCCGACAACGACAGGACCGGAGGAGCCGGCGCCGTTCGCGGACAGGGGCTGATAGTTCTTCAGGAAAAGGCCGGCCCAGGCGCCGAAGCCAGCGAGGATCGTGATGAACGTGGCCAGCAGGAGCCAGGGCCAGCGGCGGCGACCACGTGGCGCGCTCGTGTCCGATGGGCCCCCGATCCTCGGCGGGGTCATCGTGTCCATTCTGTGGTGGTTCGCGGCAGGCTCCTAGACTCCTCTTTCATGGCCGAGCTCGTGCGTCCGGACGGGTGTCGCCTGTACTACGAGCTCCATGGGGACCCATACGCGGAGCCGATCGTCCTGCTCGAGGGGATGGGCGGGGACATCCCGGGGTGGCGGCGGAACATCCCGCATCTCGCTGAGGAGCTCCTCGTGATCGCGTACGACTTCCGCGGAAACGGCCGCTCCGACGCCCCCGACGAGCCCGTGACGATGCGGACGTTCGTCGACGACACCGTCGCGCTGCTCGACCACGTCCGGATCGACGCCGCGCACATCTACGGGCAATCATTCGGCGGCATGGTGGCGCAGGAGCTCACGCTCTCCCATCCGGACCGGGTCCGCACGTTGATCCTCGCCGCGACGCACTGCGGTCGGGAGTTCTTCGTGCCGGTCCGGGCGAAGGTTCCGAAGGGCGCGCCGCATCTCACGCTCTACTCGGAGCGGTTCGCGCGTGAGCACCCCGACCACGTCGCGGAGGACATGCGCGTCGGCTCGCAGCAGCGCCAACGTCCGCACGCCCGCCGTCGGCAGTGGGACGCGATGCAGGACTTCGACGCGGGCAAGCGGCTGTGGGAGATCGACCGGCCCACCCTCGTGCTCCACGGCACTGAGGACCGGCTTGCGGCCCCGGCCAATGCCCACATCCTGGCCGAGCGCATCCCGCGCGCGGAGCTCGTCCTTCTCGAGGGCGCCGGCCACCTCTACCACTCCGAACGCGCTGAGGAGGCCGACGCGGCGATCCTGGATTTCATCCGGAGGCACCGGCAGTGACGGAGGACGAGGCGAGGAAGCTCGCTTCCGAGCGTCTCGAGCGCCGCGCTGCCCGGGACTTCGCCGCCGCCGACGCGCTGCGGGACCGCATCCACGCGCTCGGCTACGACGTCGTGGACACGGCCGAGGGGTTCGACCTCAGTCCGATCGCCGACGCCGGCCCCCAGGCGGTGGCGCCGGGCGACGTCGAGTCCATCCTCGACGACGAGCCGTCGTGCGACTTCTCCGTGCACTGGGTGGTGCAGGGCTGGCCCGAGGACGCTCTTCGCGGCATCGAAGCGTTCCGCCGGCACGCCGGAGCGCGCAGCGTCCAGTACGTCGTGGTGGACGCGGTTCAAACCGACACCACCTGGCCCGAGGACGTCGAGGTCGTCGCGCTCGACCGCGATCACGGATGGGCCGTCGACCGCAACGCGGGGCTGAAGCGCACCGTGGGGCGCCACGTCGTGGTCGTCGACGGCTCCGTCGAGCCGACCGGGGACGTCTTCACACCGATCGAGCTGGCGCTGGAGGATCCCGAGGTGGGCGTGGCCGGCCCCTTCGGCATCGTCACCGACGACCTCCGCGACTTCCACGACGCCACCGGCCCCGAGTGCGACGCCGTGGAGGGCTACCTGATGGCGTTCCGCCGCGGGATCCTCACCACGGCCGGCCTGTTCGACGAGAGGTTCAAGTTCTACCGGACCGCCGACATCGAGTACTCGTTCCGGATAAAGAACGAGGGGCTGCGGGCGATCGTGGTGCCGCTGCCACTCGAACGGCACGAGCACCGCATGTGGGCCAACACGCCGGAGGACGAACGAGCCCGGCTCTCCAAGCGGAACTTCTACCGGTTCCTGGAGCGCTGGCGGGGCCGTACGGACCTCACGGTGGCGGGCGGGGACGAGCGCCGCCCCACGAGGTAGCGCTTACTCCGAGGGGCTTGCCACGATGGTCGGGCCGGAGAGCTCCTCTGTCGCGCTCTGGTCGCGTTCCACTTCCTCGGGCGAGGGGATCGGGCGATTCCCCTCGACGTAGTCGAGGAGCGGCTGTCCCTCGATGACCTCCTGGGCCATCAGCAGCTTCGACAGCTTGTCGAGGAGCTCGCGCCGCTCCTGCAGGATGCCCTGCGCGCGCTCGTACGCCTCCTTCACCAGCCGGGAGATCTCGGCGTCGACGAGCGTCGCCGTGCCCTCCGACATCTGCGGTCCCTCGCCGGGGAACAGCAGGCCGCCCTCACGCCCCCGGAACCCGTCACGCCCGAACGACAGCGGGCCGATCTTCTCGCTCATGCCGTACTCCGTGACCATGGCCCGGGCGATGTCCGTGGCCTTCTGCAGGTCGTCCTGGGCCCCGGTGGAGATCTGCTTGAACGCGATCTCCTCCGCCGTGCGCCCGCCGACCAGGATCGTCAGCCGGTCGAACAGCTCGGGTTCCTGGAGCAGGTAGCGATCCTCGAGCGGCCGCTGCATGGTCATGCCGAGCGCCGCGGCCCCGCGCGGGATGATCGACACCCGGTGCACGGGGTCGGCATTGGGCATGGCCAGGGCAACCAGCGCGTGGCCCATCTCGTGCACCGCAACGATCTCGCGCTCCCGCTCGCTGATCACCCGGCTCTTGCGCTCCAGCCCGGCCACCACCCGATCGATGGCCTCCTCGAGCTCCGCCAGCGTGACGGAGTCCTTCTCACGCCTCGCGGCCAGGAGCGCCGCCTCGTTGACGACGTTCGCGAGGTCGGCCCCCGTGAATCCCGGCGTCCGCGACGCCAGCACCTTGAGGTCCACGCTGGAGTCGAGCGCGACGCTTCGGGCGTGCACCTTGAGGATGGCCTCGCGCCCCCGCAGGTCGGGCCGGTCGACGACCACCTGCCGGTCGAACCGGCCGGGTCGCACGAGCGCCGGATCGAGCACGTCCGGGCGGTTCGTGGCCGCCATGAGGATGACGCCCTTCTGCGAGTCGAACCCGTCCATCTCCACCAGGAGCTGGTTCAGCGTCTGCTCCCGCTCGTCGTGCGAGCCCAGGCCGGCGCCCATGGCGCCCGCCCTGCCCTTGCCGATCGTGTCGAGCTCGTCGAGGAACACGAGTGCCGGCGCCTTCTCCTTGGCCTGCTCGAAGAGTCCGCGCACGCGGGCCGCGCCCAGACCCACGAACATCTCGACGAACTCCGATCCCGACATGAAGAAGAACGGCACGTTGGCCTCACCGGCCACGGCCCGAGCGAGGAGCGTCTTGCCGCACCCGGGCGGGCCGAGCAAGAGCACGCCCTTCGGGATGCGCCCCCCGAGGCGCTGGTACTTGCGAGGGTTCTTCAGGAAATCGACGATCTCGCGGAGCTCCTGGACCGCCTCGTCCAGGCCGGCGACGTCGGTGAACGTCGTCTTCATCTCCTTGCGGTCGTAGATCTTGGCCTTGTTGCGGCCCAGGTTGAGCGCGGAGGCCGCCCCGCCGCTCATCCGCCGGATCAGGAACCACCAGAGCAAGCCGAAGATGAGGATGGTCGGGAGCCACGAGTACAGCAGGCTGGTGAATCCGCTCGGCTGCGAGCCCGTGTAGTGCACGTGGTGGGCGTCCAGGAACTCCTCGAGCGGGGCCAGGTTGTCGCTCGGGATCTGGGTGGTCGTGAAGTCGTGCTTGGCGCCGTTCTCCTCGTAGGTGCCGGTGATAGAGGAGGTCGAGACCTTCACATCCGTGACGACGCCCTGGCGGACGAGGTTCTTGAACTGCGAGTAGGCGATGGACTGCGGCCCCGGGATGGCGAGGCCCCGGAGCAGGTACGCCACCACGACGAGGCCCAGCAACCACCAGATGGAGAAGCGCCACCGGTTCCGGTTGTCGCCCCCGGGACGGCTCCCGCCGCCCATGTCGAAGCCGGTCCACCGGCCTTTCTTCTGGCCGTCCTCAGGCACGGCTCAATCTTCCCACCTTCTCGAACGAGCGACACGGTGGAGCGGCGGTTCCGCCTGTGGGTGATTCGCCTATCCTGGCTCGCATGGCGGAGGAGGCACCGACGGTCGCGGGCGCGCCCGATGGCGCGGCCTCGGACCCCGACGCCCTGCGCCGGCGCTTCGAGCGCGACGCGATGTCCCTGCTGCCGTCCCTCTACGCCGCGGCCCTGCGCATGACCAGGAATCCCGCCGACGCCGAGGACGTCGTGCAGGAGGCCTACCTCCGTGCGTACCGGGGGTTCTCCGGCTTCAAGGAGGGCACGAACCTCAAGGCCTGGCTCTACCGGATCCTCACGAACACCTTCATCAACGAATACCGCAAGAAGAAGCGGGAGCCCCAGACGGTCTCCGACGAGGAGGTTCCCGACTGGTACCTCTACGAGCGTCTGGGCGGGGAGGGGGCGGTCGCGTCCGCAGAGGCCACCGTGCTCCAGGCCATCCCGGACGAGGACGTCCAGGCGGCGCTCGACTCGCTTCCCGAGGGATTCCGGCTCGCGGTGTGGCTGGCCGACGTGGAGGGGTTCTCCTACAGGGAGATCGCCGAGATCATGGACGTCCCGATCGGCACGGTCATGTCTCGCCTGCATCGGGGAAGGAAAGCCCTCGAGAAGCTGTTGTGGAACAAGGTGAGGGAGCGGGAACTCGTCGATGATTGACTGCGATCAGGTGCTTCGCGAGATCGAGCTGTACCTCGACGAGGAGCTCGAGACCGGCCTCTGCCACGACATCGAGGAGCATCTCGCGGGCTGCTCGCCCTGCTTGCAGCGCAAGGAGTTCAAGGAGACCCTGCGGGCCCTCGTGGCCAAGAAGTGCGGGCCCGGGCCGGCCCCGGAGGAGCTCCTGGGACGGATCCGCGACCTGCTCGCGGCCGAACCCCCCGGCTGAGGCGGCATCCAGGCGAACCCCCGGCCTCCCTGGAGCGAAGACCCTTCGGAGGCTCATGTGAAGGGAACGCGACCGGGGCATCTCCCCGAACCGAATCGACCGACCCACTCGGGCCGGGTGTGCTCCGCGGAGGGGTGTTCCACCCGCCTGTCGGTCTACAACGAGCGTGAGGTCTGCTGGCAGCACACGGCGATCGAATTCCCCAACTATCGGGGCAAACGCCTCGCTCCTGGCAACGCCTGAGCCCGTCGAGGGCCCGTATCGCGCCGTGGGGGTGCTTTACCCGACTCGATGTGCCATGCTGTGGGGAGCATTGGGGGTGGTGGCTTTGGCGGAGAAGAAGCTGCATACCTATCTGACCACCGCAGAGGTGGCGGAGATCCTCCACGTGTCGCCGAAGACGGTGACCCGTTGGGCACGGGAGGGCAAGCTCCCGCACTCGCGGACGCTTGGAGGGCATCGCCGGTATCCGGGCGACGCGATCCGTGAGCTCGCCACCGAGCTCGCTCGCGCGAACGACGACGTCGCAGCCCCGTAGGCGCACCGCTCGGCCTCGGGTCCGGGGCGAAGGCCGTATCCTTCGCCCGCGTTGTTCGAATCCGTGCTCGTCGCGAACCGAGGCGAGATCGCCTGCCGCATCCTGCGCACGCTCCGCGAGCTCGCGGTGCGAGGTGTCGCCGTGTACTCCGAGGCCGACGCGGGGGCGAAGCACGTCCGCGAGGCCGACCACGCGGAGCTCATCGGAGAGGCCCCGGCACCGGCCTCGTACCTGAACCCGGCGGCCATCGTGGACGCCGCGTTGCGTTCGGGCGCGGGCGCGGTGCATCCGGGATACGGCTTCCTCTCGGAGTCGCCCAAGCTCGCCGAGGCCGTCGTGGGCGCGGGCTTGAGCTGGATCGGCCCGCCGCCCGACGTGCTCGAGCTCGCCGGCGACAAGGTGGCCTGCCGCAACGCATTCGAGAAGACCGGCTTCCCCGTGCTGCCCGCGGCCGGCCCGCTGATGGCCGACGAGGCGATCGAGGGGGGCCGCGAGGTCGGCTTCCCGGTGATGGTGAAGGCAGTTTCCGGGGGCGGCGGCATCGGGATGGGCGTGGCGCGAAACGAGGCCGAGCTCGCGAAGGCGGTGGAGACCGCCTCCACCCGCGGTGCGCGATTCTTCGCCGACCCGTCCGTGTACCTCGAGCGTTACGTGGAGCACGCGCGGCACATCGAAGTGCAGGTGCTGTTCGATACCGACGGCCGCGGCGTGCACCTCTACGAGCGCGAGTGCTCCGTGCAACGCCGCCACCAGAAGGTGGTCGAAGAGACCCCGTCCCCAGCGGTCGATCGCGAGTTGCGCGAGCGGCTCTGCGACGCCGCCCTCGAGTCCATGCGTGCGATCGGCTACGTCAACGCCGGTACCGTCGAGTGCGTCCTCACGCCCGAGAGGGAGTTCTTCTTCCTCGAGGTGAACGCCAGGCTGCAGGTGGAACATCCGGTCACCGAGATGACGACCGGTGTCGATCTCGTCGCCGAGCAACTGAGGATCGCGAGCGGCGCCGGGATGTCGCTGAACGGGACGCCGGATCGGAGCGGCCATTCCCTGGAGTGCCGAGTCTATGCGGAGGATCCCCGCACGTTCCTTCCGGCTCCGGGACGGATCGCCGAGCTCGCCCTCGAGGGGCCGGGCGTCGACGACAGCCGCCGCTTCGACCTGGGGTACGGGACCGGCGACGACGTGCCCATGTTCTACGACCCCCTGATCGGCAAGGTCGTGATCCGGGGCGAGGATCGCTCCGGCTCGGTCGCTTCGATGCTCGAGACGCTTCGTGACATCCGGATCGACGGGCTGAAGACCAACGTGCCCGCGCTCGTCTCCGTGATGGAGGACGAGCGCTTCGTCTCGGGCCACTACGACACGGGGCTGCTCGGACGATGACGGTCCGCTACGAGCGACGGGGCCCCGCGGCGTGGATCACGATCGACCGCGAGGAGCGCCGCAACGCGCTGAACCCCGAGGTCACGGCGGGGTTGCTGGAGAGCCTGCGGCAAACGGCCGGCGACGACGAGGCCCGGGTGATCGTGCTGACCGGCGCCGGGGAGAAGGCGTTCTGTGCGGGTGGGGACCTCGGCGGGTTCACGACCGACGCGTCCGCCGCCGACCACCACGCCGCCCGCGGACAGCTCGGTGAGGTCTTCCTCGCCATGCAGCAGCATCCGAAGCCGGTCCTGGCCCGGGTGAACGGGCACGCGCTCGGAGGCGGGTACGGCCTGATGCTCGCGGCGGACATCGCCGTTGCCGCGGCCGACGCGACCGTCGGCACGCCGGAGATCGACGTGGGGCTGTGGCCGCACATCATCACGGCCGTCATCCAGCGAAACGTCCCGCGCAAGGTCGCTCTGGAGATGATGCTCACCGGGCGCCGGATCGACGCGGCCGAGGCGGAGCGGTGGGGGATCGTGAACCGGGCCGTGCCTCGCGCGGACCTCGACGGGCAGATCGAGGAGCTGGTGGCGAAGCTCGCGTCGAAGAGCCCGCTGATCCTGCGCCTGGGGAAGGAGTCCTTCTACCGCGCCCAGGACATGGCCTTCCCAGAGGCCCTGTCCTTCCTGAACTCGATGCTCACGCTCAACCTCCTCTCCGAGGACGTCGCCGAGGGCGTGAGCGCGTTCCTGCAGAAGCGAGCCCCGGATTGGAAGGGCCGGTAGGGAGCCACCTAGACTGCGCGGCAACGAGCCCGGGTGAGCATCGGGACCGCGGGTCCCGGCGAAGGGCCGGATGCAGGAGGTGCACCATGGCCGAGTCGCCACCGGCCGATCCCCCCACGATGCCCGCCGAGCCGCCCACGTCTCCCGCCGAGCCGCCGAAGCCGGTGCCGACGCTCGTCTACGCCGGCCCCTCGATGCGGGAGGCGTCCGAGCAGCTCGCCGGGAAGAAGGACACGTTCAAGGAGGGCGGCGGGGCCGACAGGGTGGAGCGGCAGCGCTCGTTGGGGAAGCTGACCGTCCGCGAGCGCCTCGATCTGCTCTTCGAGAAGGGCTCGTTCGACGAGCTGGGACTCCTCGCGCACCACCAGGCAACGAGCCCCCAGATGCAGGGCAAGTTCACGCCGGCCGACGGCTGCATCACCGGCGTGGGCAGGATCGACGGCCGCCGGGTCGCGGTGATCGCCTACGACTTCACCGTGATGGCCGGCTCCATCGGCATGGTCGGGGAGATCAAGGCCTCGCGGATGCGCGAGCTGGCGCTTCGCGAACGGATCCCGCTCGTGTGGCTCATCGATTCCGCCGGGGCCAGGATCCAGGAAGCGGCCGGCTCGATGTTCGCCCGGACGGGTGATCTGTTCCGCGAGCAGGTGCACATGAGCGGCGTGATCCCGCAGGTCGCCGCGATGATGGGTCCGGGCGCGGCCGGGACGGCGTACATCCCGGGCCTCGCGGACTTCGTGCCGATGGTGAAGGGCACGTCGAACATGGCGCTCGGGGGGCCGCCGCTCGTGAAGGCCGCGGTGGGCGAGGTCGTGACCGCCGAGGAGATGGGCGGGTCCGCGGTGCACTGCAAGGTGAGCGGCGTGGCCGACTTGGAGGTCGCGGACGACCGGGAGTGCATCGACGTCGTCCGCACGTACCTCGGGTACTTCCCGAGCTCGAACCTCGAGCAACCGCCGGTGGCCGACACGGAGGATCCCCCGGAGCGGTCCTGCGACGACCTCCTCGACCTCGTACCGGCGAACCCCCGGCAGGCCTACGACATGCGCAAGCTCGTGAAGTCGATCGCGGATGACGGGGAGTTCTTCCCCATGAAGCCCGATTGGGCCCGCAACCTCGTCACGGGATTCGCCCGGTTCGGCGGCCGTCCGGCCGGCATCGTCGCCAACCAGCCGATGTTCCTGGGTGGGGCGCTCGACGTGAACGCCGCCGACAAGGCGGCTCGGTTCGTGTGGTTGTGCGACGCGTTCCACATCCCGCTCGTGTTCCTGATGGACTGTCCGGGGTTCCTCGTGGGCAGCGCGGTGGAGAAGCAGGGCATCATTCGCCACGGCGCGAAGATGCTGTTCGCCGTGGCCGAGGCCACGGTGCCGAAGGTGACGGTCGTGGTGCGCAAGGGATACGGCGCCGGCTACTACGTGATGAACGGGCGCGCCTACGAGCCTGACTGGATCGTGGCCTGGCCCACCGCGGAGATCTCGGTCATGGGCCCGGAGGGCGCGGTGAACATCATCTTCCGCAAGCAGATCGAAGCCGCAGGTGACCAGGACGCGCAGGACGCGCTGCGGAATCAGATGATCGCCACCGTTCGGGAGCAGATCAGTCCGTACGTGGCGGCGGGATGGGGCTTCGTCGACGACCTGATCGCGCCACAGGACACCCGCAAGGCCATCGTTCGCGGCCTCGAGCTGGGAGCCTCGAAGCACGTCGAGCGGCCGTGGAGGAAGCACGGCGTGTTGCCGGTGTGAGCATCGTCGCCGACACCTCGCACGCCGGTCTGGTGCGTGCCATGGAGGAGCACCAGGCGGAGCTCGCCATGCGATGGACGCGGGTTCAATCCGGGCAGGTCATCGACGACCCGGACGTCCTCGTCACGATCACCGGGCTCCCGGTGGCGTACACGAACGGTGCCCGGCGGGCCCGTCTGCGGCCCGAGGATGCGACGAGGCGGGTCACGGAGGTGGCGCAGCTCTTCAGCGATCGTGCGATCCCGGCCCTGTGGTGGGTCGGGCCGCTCTCCGAGCCGGAAGGGCTGGGAGCGGTGCTCGAGGAGGGCGGGTTCACGCTGCAGGAGCACATGCCGTGGCTGGCGGTCCCGATCGAGGATGCGGTGCGTGCGCCGCTCCCGCCCGACGTCGAGGTCCACCGGGTCGACGGGCAGGAGCGCCAGCTCGAATGGCTCGAGGCGATGCGGGTCGGGTTCGCGATGGGCCCGGAGGAGCAGGGGGTGATGGCCCGGCTGGCCGAGGCCGTGGGGTGCGCAGAGGACGCGCCGTGGCAGCGGTTCGTGGCGCTCCAGGACGACGACGTGGTCGCCTCGGCCGGCGTGATGTTCGGCGGCGGTGTGGCGGGGATCTACAACATGTCGACCCGACCGTGGGCACGGGGCCGGGGGATCGCAGCGGGCATGGCCGGCGTCGCCCTCGAGGCCGCGCGCGCCAGGGGGTATCGGATCGCGGTCCTGGGGAGCACGCCGCTCGCGGTGCCGCTCTACGGGCGGCTGGGGTTCCGCAACGTGTGCAAGATCGCGGTGTACGCCTTCGACGGCGACGCGCGAGCCGGCTAAGCGCGAGCTCGGTCGAGCGCGCGTTGGAAGCCCGGCAGGGCGCGCTCGATCATGTCGTCGCTCGCCGTGAGCGACAGCCGGAAGTGGCCCGGCGCTTCGAGCATGCGTCCCGGCATCGCGAGGATCCGCTCCTCGAGCAGCAGCTCGAAGAAGGCGACGTCGTCCTCGATCGGGGAGCGCGGCAGGAGGTAGAAGGTCGCTTCCGGCACGTGCAGGTCGTAGCCCATGCCCCGCAACGATTCCACCATGAGGTCGCGCTTGGCCTGGAGATGCTTGAGATCGATGGTGAGCTTGTCGAGATCTCCCATCCCATGCTGCAGGACGGCGTTCGGGAAGGCGTAGCCGGTGATGAGCTGGTTCACGATGAGGCCCATCCGGAGCGCCTCGCGATCGGGATTGTTCGGCGGCAGGGCGATGTAGCCGATGCGCTCGCCCGGCGCGAGCAGGATCTTCCCGTAGGAATAGATGAGGAGGCTGCGCGGATAGAACGCGACGGGCGAGTGGAACGCGTGGTCGTCGAACAGGATGCGGTTGTACGCCTCGTCGGACAGCAGGTAGATCGGCTGGTGGCGCTGGGACGCCTCCGTCAGCACGGCTCCGAGCGCCTCGAGCTGCTCGGGCGGGAAGATCCGTCCCGTGGGGTTGTGCGGGCTGTTCACGATGACGGCGCGCGTGTGCGGGGTGATGGCGCGCCCGATGGCTTCGACGTCGAGGTCGAAGGTGTCGGGAGTGACCGGGACCCGCACCGCGGACGCGCCGGCCGCCATGATCAGTGGCTCGTACAGGAAGTGGGGCGGCTGGATGATGATGACCTCGTCGCCCTCCTGGCAGATCGTCCGCAGCGTGACGGCGATCGCCGCGATGGCGGCATTCGTCATCGCGATGTCCTCGGGCTCGAACGGGATCCCGAGGTACTCGCGGAGCGACGCGGCGACCACTTCCTGCGCGTTCGGCTCGCTCATCTTGTAGGCGAACCACTGCCCGTCCTCCGGCACGCTCCAACGCCGGAGCGCATCCACGTACGCGTCGAACGCGAGCTCCTGCGGGTTGCCGGCGGCGAAATCCGAGATGTCCGGGTCGTCCTGGCGTACCTGGATGGTGCGCTGGAAGTACTGCTCCAGGGGCCCGGCGAGGGCGGCGATCCGCATCGTCGGGTCCGACAGCGGGGAGCGAGTCACGACGGCATCCTAGTGCTTGTCGGATAATCCGCGGAAGCCCGTTCGAGGAGGACCGAGTGGCCGTCTCCGACAAGTGCATCATCACGTGCGCCGTCTCCGGCGCCGTGGCGAACAAGCAGCAGTGCGAGGGGATCCCGTACACCCCCGAGGAGTACGGGAAGGAGGTCCGCCGGGCCCGCGACGCCGGCGCGTCGATGGTGCACATCCACGCCCGGAAGCCCGATGGCACGCCGACCGTTGACCCCGAGCACTACAAGGCCATCACACAGGCCATCCTGGCCGAGTCGCCCGACATCATCATCAACTACTCGACCGGCGCGGTCGGGATCCCGATGAAGGATCGCGTCGGCCACATCGTCGAGCTTAAGCCGGAGATCGGCGCGCTCAACATGGGGTCGATGAACTACGCGAAGTACTCCCCGAAACGCAAGGGGTTCGTGTTCAACTTCGTGTTCGAGAACCACTTCGACGACATCATCTTTCTGTTGCAGAAGATGTACGAGGCCGGCGTGAAGCCGGAGTGCGAGTGCTTCGACGTCGGCCACGTGGAATCCGTCGAGCCGCTCGTCGACATGGGCGTGATCACGCCCCCCGTCCAGTTCTCGCTGATCCACGGCGTCCTCGGCGGCATCCAGCAGACGGCGCGCAACCTCGCGCACATGTCGAGCGTCGTGCCGGACGGCTCGACGTGGGGGGTCATCGCCGTGTCCCGCAAACAGTGGATGATGGTCGGTGCCTCGGCGTCCCTGGGCGGCAACGTCCGCGTGGGATTCGAGGACAACTTCTACCTCCCGAGCGGTGAGATGGCCTCGTCCAACGGCGACCTGGTCGAGGCCGCCGCCACCATCGTGCGCATGCAGGGCCGAGAGGTGGCCGAGCCCGCGGACGCCCGCACGCTGCTGTCGCTCCCCGCGGAGCCGGACCGGTCTGCCGTCCTGAGCTGACATGGCCGAAGTGCTCGCCGAGATGGTGGCGAACGTGTGGAAGGTCGTCGTGGCCCAGGGCGACGCCATCTCCGAGGGCGACCCGATCGTGATCCTGGAATCGATGAAGATGGAGATCCCGGTGGAGTCGCCCGTCTCCGGCACCGTCAAGGAGCTCCGTGTGCAGGAGGGCGGCGTCGTCCAGGAGGGCGACGTCATCGCCGTCGTGGAATGAGCGATCTCGTTCGCGCGACACGCGACGGGCACGTCGCGACCGTCACGCTCGACCGGCCCGACCAACGGAACGCGATCTCGATCGCGATGCTCAAGGACATGACGAGCGCGTTCGTCGAGCTCGGCGCCGACGACGCGATCCGCGTGGTGATCCTGGCGGGGGAGGGCGAGCACTTCTGCGCCGGCGCGGACTTCTCCGACCTCACGATCATGCAGCCACCCGGCCAGGGGTACGCGGCCTCGTTCGAGGAAGCCATCGCGGCGATCACCTCGTGCCGGGTGCCCGTGCTGGCCAAGGTGCAGGGCGCGGCGCTCGGGGCGGGCTGCCAGGTCGTGGTGGCCTGCGACCTGGCCGTCGCCGAGGAGGACGCCCGCCTCGGCATCCCCGCCGCGAAGCTCGGCCTCGTCATCAACTACGAGAACATCCAGCGGCTCGCGCTGACCCTCGGTCCCAAGCGCACCGCCGAGATCATGTACACCGGACGCATCGTGAGCGGGGTCGAGGCCGCGGAGTGGGGTCTCGTCAACCAGGTCGTGCCCCTGCGAGGGCTCGACGCGCGGGTCGCTGAGCTCGCCGGCGACATCGCGGCCGGGGCGCCACTCACCGCGAGGGCGTCCAAGCGCGGCATCCAGACCGTGCTCGAGCACCTGTCCGTCGATCGCGACGGCGACAACGCCGGTGTTGCGGCGTTCGACGACATCGCCGCCGAGGCGTTCACCAGCAACGATCTGCAGGAGGGCGTCCGGGCGTTCAAGGAGCGGCGCGAACCCCGGTTCGAGGGCCGATGACGCCGGCCCCGAAGCGTACGAAGAAGGGCCTCACCCGGGAGAGTCCGGTCGAGGAGCGCGCTCCCGAGGTCATCCGGATCCTGGAGGAGACGTACCCGGACGCCACGGTCGCGCTGAAGTTCACGAACCCGCTCGAGACGCTGATCTCGACGATCCTGTCGGCGCAGTGCACCGACGAGCGCGTGAACATGGTGACGCAGGGGCCGAAGGGGCTCTTCGCCAAGTACCGCGCGCCGAAGGACTACCTGAAGGTGGAGGAAGCGGAGCTCGCGGCCGACATCCGCCCCACGGGGTTCTTCAACCAGAAGACCAGGTCCATCCGGGGCGCGTGCGCCCGCCTCGTGGAGGAGTACGGCGGCGAGGTGCCGCGCACGATGCCGGAGCTTCTCACGCTTCCGGGTGTCGCGCGCAAGACCGCCAATATCGTCCTCGGCAACAGCTACGGCACGGTGGAGGGCGTCGCCGTGGACACCCACGTCCGCCGCGTGTCACAACGCCTGGGGTTCACCGACCAGAAGGATCCGGACAAGATCGAGCAGGACCTCATGGGGATCGTGCCGCGCGAGAAGTGGTTCTCGTTCACCTACGTGCTTATCGAGCACGGCCGCGCGATCTGCAAGGCGCCCACACCTCGCTGTGAGGAATGTCCGGTGAACGCGCTGTGCCCCGCGAGCCGGGTCTGAGCTATCCGGCGACCGACGCCACGGATCGAAGACCGCGCCGGCGCGCCCGCCGCAGCGCCCTGCGCTCCTCCTCGGAGAGGCCGCCCCACACGCCCGAATCCTGGCCGGTCCCCATGGCCCACTCGAGGCAATGGAGGCGGACCGGGCACCGCGAGCAGACCGATTTCGCCGCCCGGACCTGCGTCGCCGCCGGTCCGGTGTTGCCGATTGGGAAGAAGAGCTCCGGATCCTCGTCCTTGCAGAGCGCGCTGTGCACCCACTCCATCCGGGTAAGCCCCCCTCGTCCGGTTCGGCGCAGGTGCGCACCTCGGTGCGCTCCCTGCCGAAGAAAGTTGGCTCGAAGGCGGCGAGTATACTGACGCGCTTCTCCGCGGCGCAATGGTTTTCTCGATGACGGACGACGAAGTTTCCCCCGACACCGGAACGCTCGTCGTCGCGCACCGCGGAGCGTCCTCCGAGCTCCCGGAGAACACGCTCGAGGCGTTCGAGGGAGCCATCCGGGCCGGGGCCGACGTGATCGAGACGGATGTCCGGCTCACGTCCGACGGCCAGGCCGTGGTCCTGCACGACGCCGACGTGTCCCGGGTCACGGACGGCGCCGGGTTCGTGGGCGAGCTCACTCTCGCCGAGGTCAAGCGGCTGGACGCCTCCGGTGGCCGCGGAGCGCGGGCGGAGGTGCCGACCCTGCGCGAGGTGCTGGAGCTCGTCAGCGGCCGGGCCGGGATCAACCTCGAGATCAAGAACCTGCCGGGGGAGCCCGGGTTCGACTCGCCGATCGAGGCCGCGGTGCAGACCGCGCTGCGTGAGCTGGAGCGCACCTCGTTCGAGGGGAGCGTGCTCGTGTCCTCGTTCAACTGGCTGACGATCGAGCGGAGCCGTCAGCTCGCGCCCGATATCCCCACGGGCTTCCTGACGATCGCGGGCATCGCCCCGGCCGCGTCGCTCGTGTACGTGCTGCGCGAGGGCCACGAGTACGTCCTGCCGCACATCGCGGCGATCCTGGACGCCGGGGAGGCGTTCGTCCGCTCCGCACACGAGGCCGGAGTGCGGGTAGGGACGTGGACGGTCGACGAGCCTGATGTTGCGGCGAGGCTTTTCGGATGGGGACTGGACGCCGTAGCGACGAACGACCCCGCATCGATCGTGCGGGTGCGGGACGAGGCGGCGGGCGCCGGTTAGCTCTCGAGGCCGTCGCGGAGCGTGGCGAGCGTCTTCGCCAGCAGCCGGGACACGTGCATCTGCGAGATGCCGAGCCGGTCGGCGATCTCGCTCTGGGTCATGCCCTTGAAGAACCGCAGGAACAGCATGGTGCGCTCCCTGGGCGGGAGCTCATCGAGCAGCGGAACGAGGCTCGCGCGGTACTCGAGGAGCTCGATGGTCTCGTCCTCGTCCCCGATCTGGTCGTGCAGGGTGAGGTCCTCCTCCCCGGCCGGGGCGTCAAGAGAGACCAAGCTGTAGGCGTGCGCGGAGTCGAGGCCCTCCAGCACCTCCTCCTCGCTCGTGCCGGCGGCCTCGGCCATCTCCGACACGGTCGGCGAGCGGCCGAGCTCCTGGGAGAGCTTCCCGATGATGTCCCCGAGCTGCAGGTTGAGCTCCTGCAGGCGCCGCGGGACCCTCACGGCCCATCCCTTGTCGCGGAAGTGCCGCTTCAGCTCGCCGACGATGGTCGGTGTGGCGTACGTGGAGAACTCGACCTCGCGATCGGGATCGAAGCGGTCGACGGCCTTGACCAGACCGATGGTCCCCACCTGCACGAGGTCCTCGAGGGGCTCGCCGCGGCCCGCGAACCGGCGGGCCAGGTACTCCACCAGGCCGAGGTGGGCCTCGATCAGCTCCTGGCGGACTTCCGAGTTCTCGGGATCCTCCCGAAGCTGCAG
>JBHELK010000020.1:0-5594 GCA_046263085.1 Actinomycetota bacterium | reverse complement strand
TGCTCGACGTTGCGCGGCCACGCAGAACCCGCATGGCGGCCGCGCGAGCGCTCCTCTCCGTTTCGCGAGCGAGACGGGACTTGCCGATCCCTGGCTCCCCCACGACGATGGCGACCCCACCCTCGCCCGCGCGGGCCGAGGCGAGCGTTCGCTCGATCTGGGTGATCTCTGCCTCCCGCCCCACGAGGATGGGGCACACGACCTGTCCGACGGGGTGCGCCGCCGGCACCTCGGCACTCACGGCAGCGCCCCCGCCTACGCGGCGGCCATCTCCGGCGCCCGCGCGGCCTCCTCCGAGGGAGGTCTCACCGAGCGACCCGGCAGAAGGGTGGCGGCGATGATCGTGCCGGCCACGAGACATCCCGCCCCGATCAGGAACGCCAGGTGGTAGCCGCTGGTCAAAGCGTCATGCGCCGCCGCTCCCCCCGCGAGGAGGTGGCCGGTCCGCAGCGTCGACACGCTGGCCAGGACGGCCAAGCCGAGCGCGGCGCCGAGCTGGAGCGTGACGTTGGCGAGCCCGGACGCCAGCCCTGATTCGGTGGGGCCGGCGTCGGCCATGGCCAGCGTGACCCCCGGCGCGAACGAGAAGCCGGCTCCGAGGCCGAACACCAGCATCGGCGGCAGGACGTCGGCCACGAAGCTTGCGTGCACGGGCATCCGGCTGTAGAGGAGCAAGGCCACGGCGGCGAGCGCCAGGCCCGGAACGAACGCGGCCTTCGCGCCGATCCGAGCCATCACACGCGCCGTGATCCCGAGCGAGAAGATGCCGATCGTGAGGTTGAGCGGGAGGAACGAGAGGCCGGTGCGGATCGCGCTGTAGCCCAGGACGTGCTGCAGGTACAGCGCTCCCATGAAGAAGGCCCCGAACATGCCCACGGCGAACAACGCCCGCACGGCGTTCGCCACCGATCGGGTCCTGGACCGGAAGATGCGCAACGGCATCAGCGGGTTCCGCGCGGTGGACTCCACCAGGAGGAACGCCCCGAGGAGCACGATCGTCGCGGCGGCGAAGCCGAGGGTGTGCGCGGAGCCCCACCCCCAGTCGCCCGCGTTCACGATCGTGTACACCGCGAGCGTCGGCCCCGCGATCGCGAGCACGGCGCCGCCGGCGTCGATCCCCCGACCGAATCCCAGGCCCTCGGTGTCGTCGAGAAGCGCGAGCCCCAGCAGCATCGCCCCGATCCCGATGGGGAGGTTGATGAAGAAGATCCAGTGCCAGTTCAGCGCCTCGGTGAGGAGCCCGCCGACGAGAAGGCCGATCGAGCCGCCGGATGACGCCACGAAGGCGTACACGCCCATGGCCTTCCCGCGCTCCCGAGGGTTCGGGAACATCGTGACGAGGATCCCGAGCACCATCGAGGCCATCAGCGCCGCCGCCGCGCCCTGCACGAAGCGCGCCCCGATGAGGAACGCCTGGCTGTTGGCCAGCCCGCACAGCAGCGAGGCCACGGTGAACGCTCCCATGCCCGCGACGAATGTCTTCTTCCGTCCCAGGATGTCCCCCAGGCGCCCGGCGAGGAGCATGAGCCCGCCGAACGTGAGGAGGTACGCGTTCACCACCCACGCCAGCGAGGCCTGGGAGAAGTGCAGGTCGCGTTGGATCGTGGGGAGCGCCACGTTCACCACCGTGACGTCCAGGACGATCATGAGCTGGCCGACGCACAGAACGACCAGGGCGGCCCAGTGCCGCCGGTCGATCGCGCCCGCCGTCACGCCGGCGGTTCCGGTCCTGCCGTTTCCGTCCTGCACGAGTTCCTTCGGATCGCTCTCGGGGTGCAACCCGAGGCCG
Source organism: Actinomycetota bacterium (assembly GCA_046263085.1). GTDB lineage: Bacteria > Actinomycetota > UBA4738 > UBA4738 > JACQTL01 > JBHELK01. Next base: position 3,805 of record JBHELK010000020.1, on the reverse strand, counting down.
GGTCGCTCTATTCCCCAGGATAGGCCGCGTGGGCTTGGGTTCCTCCAGGCTCCTCGGAGGATGTGCCCGCGGCGGGCCGCTCCGTTTCTGCGCTCAGCCCACGATCTTCACGACGAGCTTGACCACGTCTCGCTTCGACCTGTCCTTGGTGGAGAAGGCCGCGATGGTGTGCAGCGGGCCACATGCGTGTCAATGGCCCCGCAGCGCTGCGTTTGACGCGAGTGTTCGAAATGTTCTAAACATACTGTGAGATGGAACAGAAACCGACCGACCAGGCTCGGGCCATCTTCATCGAGGGGATGGGCGCCGCGTCGGCCACCTCGGGCGTGCTCTCGCAGCTGCAGGGACGCATCTTCGCCGTCCTCTTCCTCGAGGATCACCCGCTCTCCCTGGACGACATCGCCGAGGCCCTCCAGCTCTCGAAGAGCAACATCTCGATCAACATCCGAGGTCTGGTGGAGTGGCACCTCGTGCGTCGGGTCTCGGTTCCGAACTCGCGGAGGGATCACTACGAGGCCGCCTCCGACTTCTGGCGCGTCATGCAGGAGATCATGGAGCGGCGGTTCCGTTGGAACATCCGCCAGGTGATCGCGGCGTGCGACGAGACCTCCCGCACGGCCGGGGCGGGTCGGGCGGGCTCGCGCACGGCCGAGCGGGAGCGAGTGTTCATCGAGGGCCGGCTCGCCGCCCTGCGGTCGTTCGCCGCCGCGGTGGACGCCGGCATCGAGGCGTTCGCGCGAGGGGAGCCCATCACACCCCAGACCATGCAGGTGGTCCACATCGATTCCCGGCGGAAACGATGAAGACCATGGCCGCAGCGCCTCGCCGTCGCCGGGACGTCCGACTGTTCCGGCTCGCGGATCTCTTCCCGCGCACGAGGCGCGAAGCCGCGGACGCGTTGCCGCCGGGCCAGCGCGAGATCTCCTCCTTCCCCCGGTACGGAGCGCATTTCGCGCGCCCCGACCCCCCGGTCCCCCATCGGCCCGTGATCGAGGTCACGGGGCCCTCGATCGCGACCGTCGAGCTGGACGCCGAGGTGCTCCAGGACCTGCCCCGGGTGGAGCTCACCGCCGACTTCCACTGCGTCGCCGGCTGGACCGCTCGCGGCCTCCACTGGGAGGGCGTGCGCTTCCGTGACGTCTTCGAGCCGCTCGCCACGCGCGACCCCGCCGCGGTGGCAGCGATCAGCCATGTCCGCGCGGTCGGCCGGGACGGCTGGCGCGCCGTCCTGACGCTCGAGGACGCCCTCGCCGACGACGTGCTCATCGCCGATCGACTCGAAGGCGAGGCCGTGCCGGTCGAGCATGGTGGTCCGTTCCGGCTGGTCAGCGCGAGCCAGTACGGCTACAAGAGCGTCAAGCACCTGTGCCGCATCGAGCTCCACGCGGGTGAGCCATCGGATGCTCCCGCGCGCCTCCTGAGTCGGGCCCAGCTGAAGGCGTTCGCGATGCATCCGCGGGCCCGCGTGCTGCTCGAGGAGCGTTCCCGAACGCTGCCGAACCGGTCGTTGCTCCGCTGGATCGCGACCCGGGTCATCCATCCGGTCGGATACGTCCTGGGGTACGTCGGCGCGCTCCGCACTCGGCGCAGGGGACCGGCGTGAACCCCCCTCTGGTCGCGACGGGATCCCTCCTCACCGCGGTTGCGGTGCTGGCGTGGTGGGGAGTTTTCTAGGATCGTCACCCCCAGCGGCATCGTGATCCCCGACCGGGCCATGACGTGGCGCTTCTCCCGCGGCACCGGACCCGGTGGCCAGGGTGTGAACACGACGGACAGCCGCGTCGAGCTGGTGGTCGACCTCACCGGGATCCAGGCCCCAGACGCGGTGGCGGATCGGGTGCGGGAGGCTCTCGGTGACTCCCTCCGGATCGTCGTCGCCACCGAGCGATCCCAGCTCCGCAACCGGGAGGAAGCGTTCCGGCGACTCGCCGAACGGCTCGACGAGGCGGCCCGCCCCCGCCGTCCCCGCACCCCAACCCGCAGAACCGCGGGCTCGGAGCGGAGGCGGCTCGAGGCGAAGCGCCTGCGCTCTCAGGTCAAGGAGAACCGGCGAGATGCAGACCGCGACTCGGGGTGAGCCGTGAGGGCATGCCGTCCGAGCCTTACCGGTTGTCTTCGAAGAACCAGGGACTCACGTACGCACACGCGCCGCCGTACTTCTCTTGTTCGAAGGGGGCGACACCCAGGGGGTCCAAGGGTCGGGCCGGATCCGTGATCCGAAGAAATAGCCACGGCCCATCGGGATGCGCCGTGAACGACAGCGGCGGCTGGCTCGGTGACGGGACGGTGATCTCCTTCACGTCCAGCAGCCTCGGATCCTTCTCATCCGGGCCGATGATCTGGACGTAGAGCGTCCTTCCTGTCCAGCGAGGTCCCCGGTCGATATCGAGCTTGATCGCGAGCTTCGACGTCGCCTTCATCGAGGAGCCCATCGGTACGCCGTTCGCGGTCGCGTCGATCCGCAGGCCGGGCTCGCGCGTCCCGAAGCTCCGCCGGGACATGATCCCCTTCCGGACCGCCTGCCGCGTGAGACCCGAGACCCAGAGGCCGCCGCGACCCTTCCCCTCCTGTCCGTAGACACCGGAGTGCTCATCGCTCACGCCCGTGAATCCGACGCGCCATCCGGCGTTGAAGCATGCGTTGAAGGGTTGAGGAAGGCCGTGGTCGCGCCCGTACCAGAAGAAATCCGTGGCGTTGTGACCATCGCTCTGCTTCTGGTCGTACGTGATCGAGTTGAAGCCTTCGATGAGGAACATGTGCCGCGCCGCGCCGGCGTGGTAGAGGAAGTCCTGGAAGTTCCCGAAGTAGCCGGGGTGGTTGAAGCTGGCGATGGCATCGTTGCCGCCGCCGAGCGGTGGGGTGCCCGGCGGGGACGACAACCATTCGTAGAAGGGCGTGATCATCGCGGTGTCCGGGGCGCTCTGGAACTGGTCCGCGATCGGCTTCGACTGAGGGAACACACGCCACATCTCCGAAAGCGCGCGCGGGGTAGCGAGGGCCATCTCGTGAGCGGGGTCGGTGAAGTCTCTGCCGAACCAGACGTTGAGGTGCCCGATGGTCGGCGTGCTGAACTCGAACCCGCGGAACGAAACGAACCTCCCCGGCGCGTACGCGGCGTCGGCGATCCGGGCCATCGTCTGCCAGTCGTCGGCGTTGATGCCTTCGATGAAGCGGCAGCCACCGTCCTGCCAGGTGGCGCAGGTGTGCTGCCCGTGGTCTTTCCCGGAGACCGCATGCTCGGTCATGCACGCGACGTCGATCCCTCCGGCTCGGACGTTGCGCAACGCACGGTTGGGATCGCCCTCCGCATCCCCGGAGATGAAGCTGTGGTTGTGCAGATCGGTGTGGACGAGGAAGAGCGAGCTGCCATGGAGCTTCGAGAAGCGGGATGCGCCGACCGAGCCGGGCACCCCACCCAGAGCGCCGGCGAGTGAGGGACGCAGCGCCAGCCCGCCGGTCGCCACGGCCAGTGTCCTGAGGAAGTCCCTCCGGTTCAGGTCCTTCATGCCGAACCGTTTCGCGACGCTCCGCCGGAATCCTTCTGTCCCAGTGTCCTGTGCGCGAGCGACGGCCGAAGATTTCGCCAATTATCATCCGGCCATGACCACCCGAGACCTCGCCCCAAGCACGGGTGGGAGGTCACGGGTCAGGAGCGGAGGGAACCTGCCGCGGGCGGTTTCGTTCTGGTCGCTGGCCACCCTCCTCATGTTCTTCCTGTTCGCCGCCAGCGCTCCGTCACCGCTGTATGCCGACTACCTGGCCCGCTTCCACTTCTCTCAGATCACGCTGACCGAGATCTACGCCG
>JBHELK010000019.1:0-18600 GCA_046263085.1 Actinomycetota bacterium | reverse complement strand
CGACCCCGACGCCGACCCCAACGCCGACCCCAACGCCGACCCCAACGCCGACCCCAACGCCGACCCCAACGCCGACCCCAACGCCGACCCCAACGCCGTCATCGCCCCCGCCGGGCGGGGTCGTCGACACGTTCGAGCGATCGGTCAGCGGCTCGTGGGGGAGCGGCGCCCTCGGCTCCTGGACCTACGAGCAGACGGCGGGAGCGGCGTTTGGACTCGACGTCAACGGCCACCTGGGCGAGGCCCACTCGCCGTCCGGCACGAACAAGGGGAACCTCGTGGTGGGCTCGTTCTTCTCGGGGCCCGCCACGGCGAGCGCCACCTTCTCGGCCGACTTCGAGCCGAGCTCCGGCAACGCGAACCACTGGCAGGTGATCCTGCGCCACCAGGCATCGCAGACCTACTACGCGGGGGAGCTGTACCCGAACCCGGGCAGCGCGGCAGAGCTCATCATCTTCGAAGCGAAGTCCGGCTCGTTCAACGAGCTGGCCCGCGTGAACCTGCCGTTCTCGGCCTCCGCCGGGCAGCCCTACCGGCTCATGCTCGACGTGAGCGACGGCGCCGACGGCGTGCACCTGTCTGCGAAAGCGTGGCCGGCCGGCACCTCGGAGCCCTCGAGCTGGGAGGCTACGGCCGTCGACAAGAAGTCCGACAAGCTCACGTCCGGTCAGGCCGGCCTGCGGCTGTCGATGTACTCCGGACCGGTCATCGCCACCGTGGACGACTTCCGGCTCGTCACCTAGCGACCCCTACGGGCTCAATTCGTACACGAAGTCGAACTGTGTCCCGCCGTTGCGCGACTTCAGCGCCATCTCGCCGGCGGCGTTGCGGTATGCGCCCGTCCCACCCGTGATCGCGAGCGAGGTGTCGTGCGTGTCGTTGAACGGTCCCTCCACGGTGATGTGGCCGCCCTTCAGGTACGTGACCCACCTGCACTCCCACGTCCCGGCCTCGGGAGAGATGCGGGTGCACTCGCCCTGATCGTGCCCGACCTTCGTCTTGTTCGACGCGTCGTAGACCGGGTTGTGGAACGTCAGCAGGTCGCCACTCGTGTCGCCCTCTTCACCGGTGTCGATCACGGCATCCGTGTTCGCGTGTTCGATGACGTGGACGGTGCGCCCTCCGCCCGGCGCAGCCGACGAGAACGTCGCCACTCCCAGCACGACACCGAGGCCGGCACAGGCCGCCCCCGCCAGGATCTTCCGCAACATGGATCCCCCCTTCGCTCGCCCCGCGAGGCCCGCGGAGGCTCGACTCGAACGGGGTGAGCCTACTGGGCTTGCTCTGCTGATACCAGCGCGGACGGAGGGTCGCTCTCCTCGACCGACGATCCGAAGACGTCGCCGAAGTGCCGGGCGACCAGCGGAGACATCTCCTCGACCGGCACGTCGCGGCCGGTGAGACGGCTGAGTGAGGTGACGCCGCGGTCGGCGAGGCCGCAGGGGACGATGGCGTCGAACCAGGCCAGGTCGACGTCGCAGTTCAGGGCGAACCCGTGCAACGTCACGCGGGCATGCGTGAGCTTCACGCCGATCGCGCAGACCTTCGCCGGTCCGGACCACACCCCGGTTCGGGTGGGGTCCCGCCCTACCTCGACGCCGATGTCGCTGCACGCCCGGATGACGACCTCCTCGAGCATCCGCAGGTGCCGCATCACGTCCGGCTTCGAGCCGAGATCGACGATCGGGTAGCCGACGAGCTGCCCCGGTCCGTGGAACGTCACGCTCCCGCCCCGGTCGACCTCGTGGAGCTCGGCGCCCGTGGCCTCGATCTGCGAGCGCGTCCACAGAAGATGGGTGGGGTCGGATCGGCGCCCGGCCGTGTAGGTCGGCGGGTGCTCCAGCAGCATGAGCGTGTCGGGAACCTCGCCCCGTGCCCGTTCCTCCGCGAGGTCGTGCATCCAGCGGTACGCCTCCGCGTACGGGACGACGCCCTCGGGTTGGAGCAGGCGGCCGGGCTTCATCTCGGAAGGTAGCCCTGCAGCTCCATCGTGAAGTCCCACGTCTCCAGGTTCCGCTTCAGCCGCCCCAGGAACTGCGCGGCGGCTGCGCCATCGATCACCCGGTGGTCCCAGCTCATCGACAGGTACACCATCTGCCGGATCGCGATCGCGTCGTCGATGACGACGGGCCGCTTCTCGACGGCGTCGAGCGCGAGGATCGCCGTCTGCGGCTGGTTGATGATCGGCACGCTCATGATGGAGCCGAAGGGTCCCGGGTTCGTGATGGTGAACGTGCCGCCGTGGACCTCGTCGGGCTTCAGCTTCTTCGACCGGGCCCGCTGGGCGAGGTCGTTCACGGCCCGGGCCACCCCGACCAGGTTCATCTCGTCGGCGCCGTGCACCACCGGCACGATCAGGCCCTCCTCGTAGGCCACCGCGATCCCGAGGTTGACGTAACGCTTCAGTACGATCTCCTCGCCGCGCAGCTCGCCGTTCACGTCGGGGAACGCGAGCAGGGCCTCGCACACCGCCCGGCTGACGAAGGGCAGGTACGTGAGCGAGAACCCTTCGCGGGCCTTGAAGGCGTCCTTCGCTCCTTCGCGAAGGCGCGCGATGTTCTGCATGTTGACCTCGACCAGGTTCCAGGCCCGGGCCGACGTCTGAAGCGATCCGACCATGTGCTTGGCGATGGCCTTGCGGATGTGAGTCATCGGCACGACCTCTTCGCGTGGCCCCTCGACCCGCCGCTCCGGCACCGCCTCGAGCTGCGGCCGCGCCGGCTCCCCCGGCTCGGGGAACCCGGTCGGCACGCCGCGTTCCGCCTCCGCTCCGCCGGACTCGATGTAGGCCAACACGTCCTTCTTCGTGATGCGCCCGCCCGTGCCGGTTCCCTGGACCCGACCCAGGTCGATCTGGTGCTCCTCGGCGAGCTTGCGCACGAGCGGAGACAGGATGTTGGAGCGGGCCCCCTGACCGTCGCCGTCGGGGGCCGGCGCCCGCTCGCGCGTGGCGACACCCCCTGACCTCGCCGCCGGTTGCATCTCCTTCTCGGTCTCGGCGGCGGGCTTCTCCGGCTGCTGGGCGACCTCTCGGGCCACCGCCTCCTCCGCCGACGCCCGATCGGGCTCGGAGGCGCCCTCGTCGCCGACCTCGACCTTCTTCTGCCCCTCGGATCCGTCGTCGATCTCGGCGAGCTCGGTGCCGACCGAGACCGTTTCGCCTTCGGCCACCTTGATCTTCGTGATGGTGCCGGCCACGGGGGAGGGGACCTCGGTGTCCACCTTGTCGGTGGAGATCTCGAACAGCGGCTCGTCGCGGTCGATCGTGTCTCCCTCGCCCTTGAGCCACTTGAGGATCGTCCCCTCGACGACGGTCTCGCCGAGTTGCGGCATGGTCACGGTCGTCGGCATGCGTTCAGTCCTCCTCCTCGGCCGGGGACAAGCCCGGGCCTACCACTTGCTCAACTTGTTGACGGCGTCGACGATGTCCTCGACCTGGGGGAGGAACGCATCCTCCAGAGGCGGCGAGAACGGCACCGGCGTGTCGGGTGGCGCGAGGCGCATCACCGGAGCGTCGAGCGACTCGAAGGCCTCCTCGGCGATGACGGCCGACACCTCCGCCCCGACCCCGAGGAACCGGTTCGACTCGTAGAGCACGAGCGCGCGGCTCGTCTTGGCCACGGACTCGAGGATGGTCTCGTTGTCCATCGGATAGATCGTTCGAAGGTCGACGACCTCCACGGAGATCCCGCTCTCCTCGAGCTCCTCGGCCGCCTCGAGCGCCTTGTGGGCCATGGCGCCGTAGGTGACGATCGAGACATCGTCGCCGGCCCGCTTCACCTCGGCCTTCCCGATCGGGATCGTGAAGTCGGGATCATCCGGGACCTTCTCTCGGATGCGCCGGTAGATCCACTTGTGCTCAAAGAAGACCACCGGATTGTCGTCGCGGATGGCCGCCTTCAGGAGGCCCTTGGCGTCGGTGGGGAACGCGGGGCAGATCACCTTGAGCCCCGGCGCGTGCGCGAACCATGGCTCGGGGTTCTGCGAGTGGAACGCGGAGCCGCGGACGCCGCCCCCACTCGGCCCCCGCACCACGATGGGGAGCGGAACGCCGCTCCGGTAGTGGTACTTGCCGCCGACGGCGACGAGCTCGTCGAACGCGCACGTGATGAAGTCGGAGTACTGCAGCTCCACGACCGGACGCATCCCCTCCATGGCCGCGCCGATGGCGATGCCGGTGAAGGTGTCCTCGGCGATCGGCGTGTCCATGACGCGCTCGGCGCCGAAACGCTCGATGAATCCCTCGGTGACCTTGAACGCCCCACCGTATTCACCGATGTCCTCGCCCATCATGAAGACGGACTCGTCGCGCTCCATCTCCTCCCACAGCGCCTCTGCGATTGCGATGAGATACGTGGCCTCGCCGGCCTCGGTTCGCTTGCCCCGGGGTTCGGCGCCGTGGCCGGCCGCCCCGGCCTCGACCTTCTCGCCCCCCGTTCGCTTCGATTCCTGCTCGGCGCGATCCGACTTGCCCTCGGCCTTCGCGGCCTGCTTCGCGGCCTCGTGGGGTGACGCCTGCGGCGTGTCGCCCCCGACCCGCTCCTCCTCCTTCGTCTCCCGCGGCGGTGTCATGACCCCGTCCCGCCCTCTCGATTGGGGGGTCCGCTCGCTGTTGTCTTCATCGCCCGATTCTCCATACGGCGAGCTACCCCCCCAAACCCCCCGCTCGACCCGGGTTGCGCTGCCAGTAGCCGTCGTCGGCGAACACGCCCGCGGTCACGTCGGCGGCCTCGGGGAGCGGCGAGCGCTGCGCGAACTCGTAGCCCTCGTCGAATTGCCGCTCGATGCGGCCCTGGATCTCGTCCACGGCGGCGTCATCGACGACACCTTCCTTGAGCAGCAGTTCCTGGAAGCGTTTCACGGGATCCTTGTGCTGCATGTACTCCTCGAGCATCTCCTTCGGGACGTACTTCGCGGGGTCGTGTCCGGCGTGGCCCCGCCACCGGAGCGACACGGATTCGATCAACGACGGCCCGTCGCCCGCGCGGGCCCGGTCCACCGCTTCCTTCGCCGCGATGTAGACATCGAGGACATCCTGCGCGTCGACGCGGGTCCCCGGCATGCCGTAGGCGTTCGCACGCTCGGCGACCGTCTTCGTGGGCATCTCGAGCGGGTTGGGTGTGGAGTAGGCGAACTGGTTGTTGTTCACGACCCAGACCACCGGAAGCTGCCAGATGGCGGACACGTTCAGGCACTCGTGCCACCGTCCGTTCGACGTGGCGCCGTCGCCGCAGATGGCCAGGGCCACCCGGTCCTGCCCACGCTTGCGGTACGCGAGCGCCGCGCCCGCCGCCGGCGGGTAGGCGCTCGGCAGGTTGGAGAGCACGCTGAACGTCCGGGAGCCCTCCCAGTCGCCCATGTGCGAGTTGCCGTCGCGCCCTCGCGTGTAGCCGTCGATGCGTCCCCAGTACTGCGCCATCACCCGTTTGAGGTCGACGCCCTTGGCGAACTGCGCGTTGAGGTCGCGGTGCGTCGGGAACAGGGAATCGTCCGCTCGAAGAGCGAACGACACGCCGACGTGCGTTCCCTCCTGCCCGCGACCGGAGTAGATCGCGCCGGGCAGCCGCCCCTGCCGGTACAGCGCCTCCATGCGCTCGTCGAAGTACCGGCAGAGCTTCAGCAGAGAGAGGAGCTCCTTGAGCCGATCCTCGTCGAGGCCGGCTTTCGCGAGCGCGGTGTTCTTGGCTTTCGTCCGAGTCGCCATCGGCTACATCGCGTGCAGGGGCTTGCCGGCCAGCACAAGGTGCGCCTCACCGAGCGCCTCAGACAGCGTGGGGTGGGGGTGGACGAGCCGCGCGACGTCCTCCGGCACGGCCTCCCAGTTGTAGATCAGCATGCCCTCGGCGATGAGGTCGGTGACGTGCGGCCCGATGAGGTGCACGCCGAGGACGGGTCCACCGCCCTTCTCGGCGATGACCTTGGCCAGGCCGCCTTCCCCGACGATGTTGGCCTTGCCGATGCCCTGCATGTTGAGCTTCTCCACCTCGACGTCGTGGCCGCGGTCGCGGGCCTGGGCCTCGGTGAGACCGACAGAGGCGATCTCGGGCGTGGAGAACGTCACGCGGGGGATGCCGGCGTAGTCGATCTCCGGCGGGTCCTGTCCCGCGATGCGCTCCGCGACGGCGATGCCCTCGGCGAACGCCACGTGGGCGAGCTGGAACGGCGTGGCGGCCAGGTCGCCGACGGCCCACACGTGCTGCGCGGTGCTCTGCAGCGTGCCGGTCACCTTGACGTAGCCCCGGTCGAGCTCGACGCCGGCCTCCTCGTAGCCGAGACCCTCGCTGATCGGGCCGCGACCGACGGCGACCAGGCAGATCTCGGCCTCCACGGTCTGTGTCTTGCCACCCGCCTCGTACGTGACCTCCACGCCGCCGACGCTGTCGGAGACGTCGGAGACCTTGGCCGCGACGGCGGTGGTGATCCCGCGCTTGCGGAAGGCGCGGGTGAGCTCCTTCGACACGTCGTCGTCCTCGAGCGGCGCGACGCGGTCGAGTGCCTCGATGACCGTCACCTCCGCCCCCATCGATCGGTAGAACGACGCGAACTCCAGGCCGACGGCCCCCGCTCCGATGACCACGGCCGAGCCGGGGACGCGATCCAGCACGAGGGCCTGGTCGCTCGTGATCACCCGCTCGGAGATCTCCATGCCGGGGAGCAGCCGGGGCTTCGATCCGGTCGCGAGCACCACGTCGCCGGCCCGGACCCGGTTCCCGTCCACCTCGAGGGCCGGTCCCTCGACGAGCCTGCCCTCGCCCTTGATGACGTCGATCTTCCGAGCCTTGATCAGACTCGTCAGGCCGCCGACGAGCTTGTCGACGATCTTCTTCTGGAACGCGAGCACGCCGTCCCAATCCGGCTCGCCGCTGGCCTTGATGCCCCACTCCTCCGAGCGGTTGACGGCGTCCATCACCGCCGCCGACTGCAGCAGGGCCTTGGTGGGGATGCACCCGCGAAGCAGACACGTGCCGCCCAGGCGGTCGTCGCGCTCCACCATCGCGACCTTCTTGCCCAGCGTCGCGGCGCGAAGCGCCGTCGCGTAGCCGCCCGTCCCGGAACCCAGGATGGCGACGTCGTATGAGCTTTCCGGCATCCCTTCCCTCTCGTTGCGCAGGCCCGACCCATCGTACCGCCCCCGGCGCTCGGGCCGGGGTGAGACCGAGCTCGGGCGACGGCGCCGATAGGATGCCCGCCGTGGAGACGACGGACGCGCCGGGCGACGGGCCCGAGCTGCTGCGGACGCCGCTCGAGGAGGAGCATCGCGCGCTCGGCGCCAAGCTCGGCCCCTTCGCCGGCTGGCTCATGCCCATCGAGTACGAGGGCACGCTCGCCGAGCACCGCGCGGTGCGGGAGCGGGTCGGGATCTTCGACCTCATGCACCTCGGCAAGGTCACCCTGGAAGGCGCCGAGGCCCTCGACGTGATCCAGCGGACGGTCACGAACGACGTCTCGCAGGTGGCGACGGGGCAGGCGCAGTACAGCATGGTGCTGAACGAGCGCGGCGGGATCGTGGACGACGTGCTCGTGTACCGGCTGGGGGAGGAGCGCTACTTCATCGTCCCCAACGCGGCCAATACCGAACGCGTGCACTCGATCCTCCTGGAGGAGGCCGGCTCCTCGCCGGTCGACATTGTGCTCCATGCGGATTGGTGCTTCCTCGCGGTGCAGGGCCCGATGTCACTCGAGGTGGTCGGCGGGCTGTTCCCGGAAGCGGCTTCACTCGCGTACATGCACTGCACGGAGGTCGCGTACCGCGGCCAGCGGGTCGTGCTGTCGCGTTCCGGCTATACCGGCGAGATGGGATTCGAGCTGTTCCCCCCGGAGCCCGTCGTCCACGAGCTCTGGGCCCAGCTCGTCGAAACCGGACAGGCGTTCCAGATGCAACCCACGGGCCTGGGGGCGCGGGACACGCTCCGTCTCGAGATGGGCTACCCACTGCACGGCCAGGACATCGGGGAGGACCGCACACCGCTCGAGGCCGCCGCCGGATGGGCGGTGTCCTTCGACAAGGGGGAGTTCCGGGGGCGCGCCGCGCTGGAGAAGCAGAAGCGGGAGGGCATCCCGGCCCGGCTGTGGGGGCTCGCCATGCAGGACCGGTTGATCCCGCGGTCGCACTATCCGGTGCTGGCCGGGGAGCAGCAGGTGGGGGAGACCACGAGCGGCACGTTCTCGCCGACCCTTCGCAAGGGGATCGCCCTCGCCTACCTCTCACCTCGCGACGCGTTCAAGGCGGGGGACGAGGTCGAGGTGGACGTCCGGGGAAGGCGTGGGGCGGCGCGGGTGACGAGGCCGCCGTTCGTGGACCGCACCCCCAAGTAGGCCGGGGCTCGTCCCCGGCCGCCTCTAGGTCAGCTGGGCGGACTCCCGCGCCGCGAGCATGAGGTCGCGGACGGTGGCCTTGCCGAAGCGGGCGCCGAACAGCACCTTGTGCAGCTTGCGCTGGACGTGCGGCCCGTCGCGCATGACGGCCACCACCATGTAGAGCCCGGAGTTCGGGAGTCCGATGCGCCGGACCGGCCCGTAGCTCGGCGCGGCGATGAAGTAGGCCCAGCGGTTCACGTGGCCGTCGTGCCGGCAGGTTCCCGACGCGCGTGCCGCGAAGTCGCCGAAGCGCTCGTGCAGGCGGTTGAAGGCCAGGCCGTGGTCGACGATGACGCGCTCGTACGACGACCGGCACGTGTGCGAGGCCGCCAGGCTCGGCAGCACCGGCCACTTCGCCGCGACGTAGAAGTAGTCGGACGGGATGCCGACGCGGGTGACGTCGACCCACTCGGCCTCGATGCCCGGAACGGAACCGTCGAGGTTGCGCCACCGCTCGAGGTTCGGCGAGGCCATGAGGCCCTCGCGCAGGGAGTCCTCGGCGCTGATCGGCGCTTCGGCCCATCGGTCGGGGATCAGCGCGTGGACCGGGCCTTCGGTGACCTCGGTGAACGGGGTAGGGCCGAGATCGACGCCGACGGCGGCCACGACGGGTGGGACGGTGCGGCCGGGATCAGACGCCGCGTGGCAGGAGGCGGCGAGGACGGCCAGCGCGAGAACAGGGATAGCCCGACGCACGGTGAATCCCGGCGAAGTGTAGCCCTCGGCCGATGCTCCGGCCAGCCACTCGGGGGTACGATGCGCCCAATCGAATATCTCCCGAGGTGGCCCGATCGCCAGGCTGCGAGAGGGCCCGAACAGGGAAGCCGGTGTGAATCCGGCGCGGTCGCGCCACTGTGACCGGGGAGCGAACCGAAACGCGCCACTGAGCCATCCACCGTGATGGCCCGGGAAGGTTCGGGGAGCGAGGATCCGGGAGCCAGGAGACCTGCCTCGAGGAGCGGGGGCTGCGAAGCCCCAAGGAGATGGTCGTCCTTCGCACGAGAGGAGGCGCTCCGATGGCGACCCGAGGTGCACCCGCGAGAACCGCCGTCCTGGCGACGGTGCTCGTCCTGGCCGGCGTTGCGTGCTCGAGCAGCTCCGACACCGGCCCCAGGCCAAGCCCGAGCGGAGGAGTGGCCTTTCCGCTCACCATGACCGACGACGACGGCACGTCGGTCACGTTGCAGCATCCGGCGCGGCGCATCGTCACGTTCGGCCCGTCCATCACCGAGGTGGTGTTCGCGCTCGGAGTCGGCGACCGCCTGGTCGGGGTGTCGGGCAAGTCCGACGACCACCCGGCGGCCGCGCGCTCGATCGAGGAGATCGGAGGATCCGGAGAGTTCGGTGTGGATCCGAACGTGGAGAAGGTCCTGTCGCTGCACCCCGACCTGTTCCTCACGATCTCGGGGGGCGAGGAGTGGAAGAAGCGCCTGCGGCAGCTCGGGGTCCCGGTGTTCACGGTGAACGCCACCACGTTCCCGGACGCCTTGCACGACATCGAGACGGTGGGGCGTCTGACGGGAACCGACGAGGAGGCCGCGAAGCTCGCGGATCGGTTGCGCCGGAATGCCGGGCTCATCGAGCGGTCGGTCGCGTCGCTGCCCAAGGTGACGTGCTTCTTCGAGGAGGGCTACGGCCCGCCCGTCTACACGGTCGGGCCCGGCTCCTTCATCTTCGACCTGCTGAAGCGTGCGGGGTGCACGCCGATCACCGCGGGCGCGAGGACCGCGTACCCCCAGTGGTCGGTGGAGGCCCTCGTGCACGCCGACCCGAACGCGTATCTCGTCGACTCCGAGTCCGGTGGGTCGATCGCCGACGTCGGGCGGCGTCCCGGGTTCCACTCGCTCACCTCGGTTCGCGAGGGCCGCGTGTACCTGGTGAACGGCGATCTCGTCGCCAGGCCGGGGCCGCGGATCGTCGAAGGACTGGCCGAGATGGCGAAGGACATCCATCCCGAGGCGTTCGGCTGATGGCCGTGGCGACCGCGGGGGCCCGCGTGCGCGTGGGAGCCTCGCGGTACCGGGCGGTGATGATGGGCCTCGCCGTCGCGTTCGTGGCGGCGTTCGTGGTGGGAGTGGCGCTCGGGGCGGTGTGGATCTCGCCGTGGGACTCCCTGCAACTCATCGGGTGGAAGCTCCACCTCACAGCACGCCCGCACGTCCCGGCGTCGACCGAGGCCATCCTCCTGCAGCTGCGCCTGCCCAGGGTCCTGCTCGCGGTGGCCGTCGGCGCCGCCCTCGCCACGGCCGGCACGCTCTTCCAGGGCCTGTTCCGCAATCCGATGGCCGATCCCGCGATCATCGGGGTGTCATCCGGGGCGGCGCTGGCGGCGGTCGGCGTGATCGTGGCCGGAGCCGGCTCGGCGCTCGGCGGCATGGGCGTCACCCTCGCCGCGTTCGTGGGCGCGCTCGCGACGGCCTTCCTCGTCTACCGGCTGGCCCGGATCGGGCCCACCACCAACGTCGCGACCCTGCTGCTGGCGGGGATCGCGGTGGCCGCGCTGGTCTCGGCCGTGATGTCGGTGGTGATGTCGCTGGCCGGCGAGCAGATCCGCTCCATCTACTTCTGGCTGCTGGGCGGACTCGGCGCGAGGAGCTGGCAGTCGATGGAGGCGGCCACTCCTCTGATCGCAGTGGGCATCGCGATCGCGATCGCGCTGGCCGGTGAGCTCAACCTCATGTCGATGGGGGAGGAGCGGGCCGCGCAGCTCGGTGTGGAGATCGAGCGGTTCAAACGCCTCTCGCTGGCCGCCGGTGCGCTGCTGGCCGCGGCGGCCGTGTCGGTGTCCGGCGTCATCGGGTTCGTGGGCCTCATGATCCCGCATCTGCTGCGGCTCGTCGTGGGCTCCGACCACCGGCGGCTACTGCCGGCCGTGCTGCTCGCGGGGCCGACGTTCCTGATCCTTGCGGATCTGGCCGCGCGGACCGTCATCGCTCCCGAGGAGCTCCCCGTCGGCGCCGTGACCGCGATCCTCGGCGCGCCGTTCTTCCTGTACCTGTTGCGTCATCAGCGCAGGGTCGCTGGGCCCGAGCGATGAACGAACCGCTGCTGCTCTTCGACGGCGTGACGGCGGGGTACGGGGCCGAGCCCGTGGTCCACGACGTCGATCTGCACGTCGAGGCGGGCGAGGTGGTCGGGCTCATCGGGCCGAACGGCTCGGGCAAGACGACGCTCGTCCGGGTCGCGTCGCGGGCCCTCCGTCCGGTGGCCGGTCGCGTGCTCGTCGACGGCCGCGATCCCTTCTCCATGCAGGCGCGCCGGGCGGCGCGGCTCGTCGCGGTCGTCCCGCAGGACGTGCTGCCCGTGTTCAGCTTCACCGCGCTGGAGGTGGTGCTCATGGGCCGCTCGCCGTACCGCTCGGGATGGCGGCTCGGCTCGCCCGAGGACTGGTCGTGCGTGTGGCCGGCCATGGAGGCCGCCGGCGTTCGTCATCTGGCGGATCGGCCCATGGAGACGCTGTCGGGCGGGGAACGCCGCCGCGTGGTGCTGGCGCAGGCGCTGGCGCAGGACGCGCCGGTGCTCCTCCTCGACGAGGCCACGACGCATCTGGATCTGCTCCACGTCACGGAGCTCGTGAGCGTGGTGCGGCGCCTCGCCGCGGGGGGACGGGCGGTGCTCGCGATCTATCACGACCTCAACCTCGCTGCGGCGAGCTGCGATCGGCTCTACGCGATGTCGGGGGGACGGGTCGTGGCCGAGGGGACGCCGGAGCAGGTCGTGACCAGCGAGTTGTTGCAGCGCGTGTACGAGGTGCGCATCCCGGTGTTCGAGAACCCCGTGTCGGGGCGGCCGATGGTCGCCCCCGCGGTGGCTAGTCCTGCAGGAGCTGCTCGAGCATCGAGCGAACCTCTTCGTCGCTCGGTCCTGCAACATCGTCCGTAACGTCGCTCCCGCTCATGCGGGGGTCGTCGAGGAGCGGCGTGTACTCGGGCACACAGAACGCGACGCGGGTCCCTCCGGAGGGCAGCGGATCCGCCCACAGGATGCCGCCGTGCAGGATCACGATCTGGCGGGCGAGGTGCAGGCCGATGCCGAGGCCCGCGCGTTCCTTGCGGAGGATCTCCTCGCCGGTGACGAAGGGCTCGCGGAACGCCTTCGACAGCAGGTCGCGGGGAAGCCCCTCGCCCGAGTCGGTCACGCTGAACAGGACGCCCTCGGCGACCCGACGCAGCGAGACGATCACGCGCCCGCCCGGTGGGGAGTACCGGCAGGCGTTGTCGAGCAGCTGGACCATGGCCTCGGAGATGCGGACCGGATCGACGAAGGCCTGGTGCGCTCCGGGCACGTGCTGCTCCACGGTGGCCTCGGGGAACGCCGGTGCGACACGGCGGCAGGCCTCGTCCACGAGGGGGGCCAGATCGACCATCCGCGGTTGCAGGGCGAGGCGTCCCTGGCCGACGTCCGAGACCGAGAGGATCTCGTCGACCATCGAGGTCAGCCGGTCGACTGCCGCGTCCATCCGCTTGACGAACTGCTCCTGGTCCTCGTCGGAGAGGCGTCCGGACTTCAAGAGGTGGGCCACGGCCTTGACGATGGTCACGGGGGTCCGCAGCTCGTGGTTGACGTTCGCCACGAACTGGTCCTTGGAGCTCGCCACCTCCTGGAGCTGCATCGTGGCCTCGGCGAGTGCGCGCGTGAGCTCGCTCTCGCGCTGGATCGAGTGGGTGAACCGGCCCGCGAGGTCGGTGTTGACGCTGGGCGCGATCACCAGGCCGCCGTCCAGCACCGCGGGGATGTGACGAACGAGGTCGGTGGGCCCGTCGCCCTTCAGGAGGTAGGCCGTGGCTCCGGCGCGAAGGAGCGCGCTCGCCTCGTCGACGTCCGGCCTGGCGGTCCAGCAGATCACGGGCATGGTCGGATGGGCGGCCTTGAGCCGGCTGACGAGGGTTTCCCCCGTGGGGTCCCCAGGGATCGCCGGGTCCACGACCACCACGTCGGGGTGCATCCGGGCCGCCAGCTCGAGAACCCGATACCCGTCCGTCCCGACCTCCACCCGAGCCTGCCCGGCCGACGACAGGGCGTACTTCAAGACGGCGTGATCCTCCAGTGACCCCGCAACCACCACGTTGATAGCCATCCAAAGGGGGTATCGACATCCGCTCGCTCGCAGTTGAACCCTGCCTGGAGGGGGCCGGGCCTCGCGGAGTTGGACCGGCGGGGGTGAGCTACTCCACGATCCCCTTGCGGATGGCGATCGCCACAGCCTGGGCCCGGTCGTTGGCCCCCAACTTCTCGAAGATCCGCTCGAGGTGGGTCTTCACGGTGTGGGGGGAGATCCCCAGGTCGTGGGCGACCTCCTTGGTCGTGGAGCCATAGGCCACCATCTGCAGGATCTCGGCCTCGCGCTTCGACAGCGGCGCCTCGGGACGACGATCCACGAGCTGAACCTCCTCGATGAACGCCTTGGTCAGGCTGGGGTGGATCACGGCCTTGTTCTCGAGGGCCAGGCGGGCCGCGTTCACGAGCTCCACCGGGGTCACGTCCTTCAGGAGGTAGCCGGAGACGCCTGCCTGGATGGCCTCGGAGATGGCCTGGCGGGACTCGTCGACGGTGAACAGGATGACCTTGGTCTCGGGGTTGTCCTGCTTGATGATCCTGGTCGCCTCGATGCCGCCCATGCCCGGCATCCGTACGTCCATGAACACGACCTCGGGGTTGAGCTTGCCGACGAAGTCGATGGCCTCCTCACCGCTGGCGGCCTCACCGACGATCTCGACCTCCTCGGAGATGGAGAGGGCAGAGCGAAGGCCGTCCCGGGTCACCGGGTGGTCGTCCACGATCAGGATGCGCATCCTCTCCGGCCCTCCGGCCCGTGGCGGGTCCCCCGCACGGGCGCCGATAGAATAGACCGCAGGAAGGGGTCAGATGATGGAAAACGACACGGATATCGACAAAGCGGCGGAGGCGGTGGACGTGCCCGATCCGTCCGGAAACGGGCCGGGGGCCGAGGGCGACCTGACCGACGAGCGGGTCCTCGAGGCCCTGAAGGGGGTCATCGACCCCGAGCTGGGCATCAACATCGTCGATCTGGGGCTGGTCTACGACGTGAACATCGAGGGCGACGCGGTCCACATCACGTACACGCTGACCACGATGGGGTGCCCCATCGGCCCGCTGATCGAGGAGCAGATGGCGAGGATGCTCGCCGACGTCCCGGGGGTGGACCGGGTGGACGCGGAGATGGTGCTCCGTCCGCCCTGGACTCCGGAGATGATGTCGGAGGAGGCCAAGGCGGCGCTCGGCTTCTTCTAGCGGCGCGCGGCCGGTTGCGGAGACAACTGGCCTGGTGCAGTATTTCCGACCAACCAGGTGGGATTCGCTTCCCCGAATCGAAGGAGGTCCGAGATGGCCGAGTACACGAACCCGGACGTGCTGGTCGACACCGACTGGCTGGCCGAGCACCTGGACGACCCCAAGGTGCGGATCGTCGAGGTGGACGAGGACACGACGGCCTACGAGAAGGGGCACATCCCCAACTCGGCCGCCTGGAACTGGAGCACGGATCTGCACGCCGAGACCGGCCGCGACTACCTGGACCAGGCGGGGCTGGCGAAGCTCCTGCAGCGGGCGGGCGTGTCGGACGACACGACCGTGGTGCTCTACGGCGGCAACAACAACTGGTTCGCCGCGTACGCGTACTGGCTCCTCAAGTACCTCGGGTTCGAGAACGTGAAGCTGCTGAACGGTGGGCGCAAGAAGTGGGAGCTCGAGTCCCGTGAGCTCACGCAGGACAAGCCCTCGTTCGGGGCGTCGAGCATCTCGGTCGGCGGCGAGGTGAAGAAGGCCATCCGGTCGCTCCGCGACGAGGTCCTGACGAAGCTGGGCAAGGCCTCGCTCATCGACGTGCGCTCGCCGGAGGAGTACCGGGGCGAGAAGCTCGCGCCGGACCACCTGCCGCAGGAGCAGGCCCAGGTGCCGGGGCACATCCCCGGGGCGGCCAACATCCCGTGGGGCAAGGCGGCCAACGAGGACGGCACGTTCAAGACGGCGGACGAGCTCGTCGCGCTGTACGGGGAGCAGGGTGTGACCCCCGACAAGGAGGTCATCGCGTACTGCCGGATCGGGGAGCGCAGCTCGCACACGTGGTTCGCCCTCCACGAGCTGCTCGGGTGGGAGAACGTCAAGAACTACGACGGCTCATGGACCGAGTGGGGCTCGCTGGTCGGCGTGCCCGTCGAGAAGGGCTAGTTCGGCTGCGGGCGGGCTTGTCCCCGCCCTACCAGCGGAAACGCTCGTCCAGGTCAAATCCGACCTCTCAGGTCGTCTTTGTCGGTGCCCCCGAGTAGACTGAATTCGATGGCCTCCACGCAGCAGCAACACCTCGACGAGCTCTCCAAGGGCTACCGCTTCGGCTGGCACGACCCCGAGCACTCGGTCTTCGTGCCGAAGAAGGGCCTGAACGAGGCCGTGGTCGAGGAGATCTCGGCGATGAAGTCCGAGCCGGACTGGATGCGCAAGTTCCGCCTGAAGTCGCTCAAGCACTTCCGGCAGCGGCCCATGCCCTGGTGGGGCGCGGACCTGTCCGACATCGACTTCGACGACATCTACTATTTCATCCGGTCCACCGAGAAGCAGGCCAAGAACTGGGAGGACCTGCCCGAGGACATCAAGGGCACGTGGGACAAGCTCGGGATCCCGGAGGCCGAGAAGAAGTTCCTGGGCGGCGTCTCGGCCCAATATGAGTCCGAAGTCGTTTACCACAAGATCAAGGACGAGCTGGATCAGATGGGCGTGCTGTTCACCGACATGGACACGGCGCTCCGCGAGCACCCCGACATCGTCAAGGAGTACTTCGGGACGATCATCCCGCCCAACGACAACAAGTTCGCGGCGCTGAACTCGGCGGTGTGGAGCGGCGGGTCGTTCATCTACGTGCCGCCCGGCGTGCACGTCGACATCCCATTGCAGGCGTACTTCCGGATCAACGCCGAGAACATGGGCCAGTTCGAGCGGACGTTGATCATCGCCGACGAGGGCTCGTACGTGCACTACGTCGAGGGCTGCCTCCTGAAGGGCGAGCGTGTCGAGCTGACACACGGGCGAAGTCTTCCGATCGAGCAGGTGGCGCTGGGCGAGGAGGTCATCGATGCGAAGGGCCGACCCACAAGGGTGACCGGTGTGATGGAGCTCGACTACGACGGGCCGGTCTACCGGTTCGGGTCGGAAACCAACGGCAACGCGTTCACCGTCACTCGGGAACACCCTCTGCACGTGGTCAAGCGCAAGGACGTCACGATGAAGCGGAAGGAGCGCAACGGGTGGCTGGCGGAGGTCAGCTCGTCCAAGCTTCGCACGGCCCGCCCCGACTGGGTCCTGGCGCAGGATGTGGAAGTGGGGGACTTCCTGGTGTATCCGAAGGTTCGGCCCGCACCCGAGGTCCCGCTGCACCCAGCGTTCATGCGTCTCGCCGGCTACTACCTCGCCGAGGGTTCGGCCCAGCTCATCAACGGCTGCAAGGCATTGACGTTCTCCTTCAATTCCAACGAGACCGCGTACATCGAGGAGATCCAGGACCTGTGCGACCAATTGTGGGGGAAGCGCGGGTCGGTGACCTGGCACAAGGACCGTCAGGCGGCGACCGTCGCGGTGTACACGGCGGGTGGCTACGACGCCATGCGAGAGCACGTGGGATCGCGCTCGTGGGCGAAACAGCTCTCACCGCTGCTCTTCTCGCAGGACGATTCGTCGCTTCGAAGTCTCGTCGAGGCCTACGTCAACGGTGACGGCAACCGCGTCCAGCGTGGCGCCTCCACGCCGTGGGTCAGGTGTCACACCACGTCGTACGAGTGGGCCATGCAGCTGCAGTCCCTCATGGCCCGGTTCGGCGTATTTGCCACAGTGCGACTGACCAGGAAGGCCGGTCCGGCCGTCATCCAGGGCCGCGACGTGCTCCGCCGCGACCTGTGGATGGTGCAGTGGACCGCCGACAAGACTCATTCGGAGATCCGCGAGACCGACAAGTATTTCCTCGTCCCGATCAAGGAGATCGCGGTCGAGGAGTACATGGGGCCGGTCTACAACATCGAGACCGAGTCCCAGGAGTACTCGGTTCGCGGCTTCGCCACGCACAATTGCTCCGCCCCCATCTACACCACTGACTCGCTGCACAGCGCGGTGGTCGAGCTCATCGCGAAGCCCGGCGCGCGCATCCGCTACACGACCATCCAGAACTGGTCGACGAACGTCTACAACCTGGTGACGAAGCGCGCCGCTGCGTACGAGGACTCCATCGTCGAATGGGTGGACGGCAACATCGGCTCGAAGATCACGATGAAGTACCCGAGCATCTACCTGCTCGGCAAGGGCGCGCGTGGCGAGGTGCTGTCCGTGGCTTTCGCCGGCAAGGGTATGCACACCGACGCGGGCGGCAAGGCCATCCACGCGGCCCCGTACACCACGAGCGTGATCAACTCGAAGTCCGTGTCCAAGGACGGCGGCCGCACCGGCTACCGCGGCCTGATCCGCGTGGAGCCGGAGGCCCATCACGCGAAGTCCACGGTTCGCTGCGACGCGCTCATCCTCGACCAGGAGTCGCGCTCCGACACGTACCCGTACATCGAGGTGGAGGAGGAGTCCGCGGCGCTTGCGCACGAAGCCACGGTGAGCAAGGTCGGCGAGGACCAGCTCTTCTACCTGATGAGCCGCGGCCTCAGCGAGGTCGAGGCCACAGCCATGATCGTGAACGGCTTCATCGAGCCCATCACCCGCGAGCTCCCAATGGAGTACGCGGTCGAGCTCAACCGTCTCATCGAGCTCCAGATGGAGGGCTCGGTCGGCTAACCCGGCCTCCCCGCCCCCTTCCCTTTAGGGAGGCGCCCTCTCCTCCAAGATCGAACCGTCGGGCCTTCGGAACACCGGGAAGCCGTCTTCCATCTCGAGCCGGAAGCCATGAGGCTTGTGAAGCATCCGGTGATGGCGCCGGCACATCAGCATCAGGTTCTCCAGGCAGGTCGGCCCGCCCTCTTCCCAGGGGACGATGTGGTGCACATCGCACCACGCGGCCGGACGGTCGCAGCCCGGGAACCGGCAATGCTTGTCCCGCGCGATGACGGCTCGACGAAGAGCCGGCGGGACCACGGGGGTCTTCCGCCCGACGTCGAGTGGCTGGGATCGGCCGGACATGACCACTCTGGTGATCGACGCATCGCATGCGAGTCGCTTGGCCACCTCCAGCGGCACCGGTCCGGTGTGCTCGAGCTCGCTCGTCCCATCCCGCATCTCGCGCAGGGTGTCGACATCGAC
>JBHELK010000018.1:0-52396 GCA_046263085.1 Actinomycetota bacterium | reverse complement strand
ATGGCGCAGCTCGTCGACACCCCGGCTCGCCGGGAGTTCATGGGGAAGCTCGCGGATCGCGGGTGGCTCGGGATGTCGTGGCCGAAGACGTATGGGGGCGGGGAGCAGCCCGGGATCTACGAGTACCTCCTGAACGAGGAGCTGGCCTCTGTCGGCGCGCCGCTCATCGGCAAGGGCGTCGGCATCGTCGGGAAGACGATCATCCGCCACGGGAACGAGCGGCTGAAGCAGGAGTTCCTGCCGAAGATCCTCCACGCCGAGATCGAGTTCGCGATCGGGTACTCGGAACCGAACTCCGGCTCGGATCTCGCCTCACTGCAGATGCGCGCTTCCAGGGCCGACGGAGGGTGGATCCTCAGCGGACAGAAGCGATTCACGACCTCCGCCCATTTCGCCGACTGGTACTGGGTCGCCGGGCGCACCGACCCCGAGGCCCCGAAGCACAAGGGGATCACGCTCTTCCTCGTTCCGATGGACGCGCCGGGCATCACGATCCAGGCCATGGACACCATCGGGGACGGCGAGCGGACCAACGAGGTATTCCTCGACAACGTCTTCGTCGACGACGACCACGTGGTCGGCGAGGTCAACAAGGGTTGGTACTACATCTCCGAGGCCCTGGACTTCGAGCGGTTCACCCTCTTCACCATCTCCGCGTACGTGAAGAAATACGAGGCGTTCCGCGAGTACGTCCGTCAGGCCAAGCGCGACGGCACGGACCTCAAGTCCGATCCCCAGGTCCGCCGGACCGTCGCGTGGCTCGCCACGCAGGTTGAAGCGGCCAAGATGCACTGCCTGCGCGTCATCACGAAGGCCGCGGCGGGCGAGGTCCCGAACCTCGAGTCGGCCATGTTCAAGCTGTTCACGACACAGCTCGGCCAGAAGATCACCGACGAGCTGCTGACCATGGCCGGGCCGCAGGGTGCCCTCAGGAGGGGATCGCCCGGCGCACCGATCGACGGCCGGATGGAGAACTACTACCGCTACAGCGTGATCGACACCGTCGGCGCGGGCACATCGGAGGTCCAACGAAACATCATCGCCCGCCGGGGACTCGGCCTTCCCGTCGAGAACTGACGGGGGATGGCTAGAAGCTCGCCACGACCTCCATCACCTGGACGTTCTGGATGGTCACGCCCTCGGGCGTTGGAGCGCTTCTCGCCATCTCGGCGGCGCCGTTCGCTGACTCCTCGGAGTTGAAGAGCACGAGAGAGTAGCCGAAGCCGCCTCCGGGCTCCATCCAGTAGCCGGCGACGACACCGGGCGCCTGCTGGACCATGGGTACGACCTGGCTCTCGAGCTCCTTTCGGGCAAGGTCTTCCTTGCCCTCATCGATCTTCACGCTCACAGCGACCGCGTGCATGGTTCCTCCCCTTCGACTGTCTGCTGAGCCGAATCTACCGCGGAAAACGTGTGAGGGCCGATCCTCTTGCAACTCATGGCCTGCGTAGGCGAGAGTTGGACCAGCCGGACAAAGGAGGAGGCATGCCGCTGTTCATGGACGTGCACCAGAAGCTCCCCGAGGGAGCGGGCATGAAGGACGTGGCTCAGGCGCACGCAGCCGACGTCGCCACCCAGGACAAGTACGGCGTGAAGTACCTGAAGTACTGGGTGGACGAGGGATCCGGCAAGGTGTTCTGCCTCGTGGACGCGCCCGATGCCGAGACGGCCGCCACCGTTCATCGCGAAGCGCACGGGCTCGTGGCCGACGAGATCTTCGAGGTGCAGGAGGGCTCGTAGCGAAGTCCGCTACCCGGGATCGGGATCCGTCGCGATTCGCGACCAGATCTCGCCGTCCTCCCAGAGGTCCTGCTTGAAGTGCATCATCCGGAGCGTGCCCTCGTAGACGTAGCCGCACTTCTCAGCCACCTTCTTCGAGGCCGGGTTGTCCGGGCTGATCCACAGCTCGAGACGCATCGGGTCGAGGGTCTCGAGCGCCCACTTCGTCAGCTGTCGCAGCGCCTCGGTGGCCACACCTCGCCCGCGAGCCCAGGGTGCGACCACGTATCCGAGCTCGGCCGTCCTCGTCTCGCGGTTGATCGTGGGCACCACCGCCACGCCGAGGTACGAGCCGTCCGCATCATCGACGATGGCGAAGACCTCCCGCGTGCCGTCGCGGCGGCCCTGCTCATAGCGCTCGAACCACATGCTCGCGAAGCCCGGCGGCGGGGGCACGGGCATCCGCGTGAACCGCAGGATCGCGGGATCCTCGAGCGTCCGCGCGAACGCGTCCAGGTGTTCGTCGGCGAAGGGCTCCAGGCGGATCACGGCGGACACGTGCCGTAGGGTAGCGGCATGTCGCTGGAGCTCCCCGACGATCTGCCCGTTCCCATGGACGACGGCTCGGCCAAGCACCTCACCGGGATGCGCCTGCCCGACGTCGCTCTCCCCGCGACGGACGGCCGAGCCGTTCGCCTCGACCAAGCCGGCAGCCCATGGCTCATCGTGTACGCCTATCCCCGCACCGGTCGCCCCGATGAGCCACCGCTCGTCAAGGACTGGGACCAGATCCCCGGCGCGCGAGGATGTACGCCGGAGTCGTGCGGCTTCAAGAACCATCACGCCGAGCTCGCGGCGCTGGGCGCCGAGGTGTACGGCCTCTCCACGCAGACCACCGAGTACCAGCGGGAGGTCGTCGGACGGCTCGGACTCCCCTTCGCTCTGCTCTCGGACGCGGACCTCAAGCTGAAGAACGCGCTAGATCTCCCTGCGTTCCTCGTCGGCGGCGAGCTCCTGTTGAAGCGGTTCACGTTCGCGGCGCGAGACGGCGTCATCGAGCACGTGTGGTATCCGGTGTTCCCTCCCGATACCCATGCCGCCGAGGTCCTCGCCTGGCTTGATTCCCCGCTCTGAGCAGGAGATTCGGCTCAGAGACCGAACTGACCTTTCGATGCAGATCCTGAACCCGCCGCCGGTCAGCGACGACGCGTCCCTCCTGGAACGCTCCGAGCACCTCTCCACGTTGCGCGGAGCCTTGGCCGAGGTGGCAGGCGGCCGGGGGGGCCGAGTCCTCCTCGTGCGGGGGGAGGCGGGGATCGGCAAGACCGCGTTGCTTCGGGCGTTCTGCGAGCAGGTCGCTTCAGAGGCTCGCGTCCTCTGGGGAGCGTGCGATGCCCTGTACACGCCTCGGCCGCTCGGCCCGCTCCTGGATGTCGCGCGAGTCACCGACGGTGAGCTTCGCGAGCGGGTGGAGGACGGCGCGAAGCCCCACGACGTCGCGGCGGCGCTCTTGCGTGAGCTCGACTCCGGCCCGCCGGCGATCCTCGTGCTGGAGGACATCCACTGGGCGGACGAGGCGACGCTTGACGTGGCGCGGCTGATGGCCTCGAGGATCGAGACCGTTCCGGCCCTCTTCGTCGTGAGCTACCGCGACGATCAGCTCCACCGCGCGCATCCGCTGCGGGTCGTTCTCGGGGAGCTTCCGCCCCGTGGACACGTTCGCAGGCTCGACCTCGAGCCGCTCTCCAAGGACGCCGTCGCGACGCTCGCGGGGCCGTCAGGGCTCGACCCCGACGAGCTGTATGCCCGCACGAGCGGGAATCCGTTCTATGTGACCGAGGCGATCGCGGCGGGGACCGAGGGCGTGCCCGCCTCGGTCCGAGACGCTGTTCTGGCCCGGGCCGCCCGCTTGAGCCAACCCGCTCGCACCCTTCTCGATGCCGTCGCGATGGTCCCGCGGCGTGCCGAGGTCTGGCTCCTCGAGGCGCTGGTCGAAGGCGGGCTCGGTGCGCTCGATGAGTGCATCAGCAGCGGCATCCTGTACGCGGAGGCCGACGGCGTCGCCTTCAGGCACGAGCTTGCTCGCCTCGCCGTCGAGGGGTCGGTGCCTCCCGACGAGCGGGTCGCCCTGAACCGCCGTGCCCTCGCCTCGCTGGCGGAGCCGGCCCTGGGCGAGCCTGATCTGGCCCGGCTCGCCCACCACGCCGAAGCTGCCGGGGACGCGGCGGCTGTGTTGCGGTACGCGCCCGGGGCGGGGGACCACGCCGCCGCCCTAGGTTCGCCCCGCGAGGCGCAGGAGCAGTATGCGCGGGCGCTTCGCTACGCGGACGCCCTCGTTCCCGAAGCGAGGGCCGATCTCCTCGAGCGTTTCGCGGACGCCGCCTACCTGACGGACACGCGCGAGGAGGGCCTCACGGCGCTGGAGGAGGCGTTCTCGATCCATCGGGCGCGGGGCGACGTCGTGAGACAGGGGAGGACGCAGCGGCTCCAGGCGCAATTCGCCGTGTGCATGGGGCGGATCGAGGAAGGTTGTCGACTGACAGAAGCGGCAGTGGGTCTCCTCGAGCAGGCGCCCGCCGGCGCGGAGCTGGCTCGAGCGTACGCCCAGATGTCGAAGCATGCGCTGGCGGTGGACGATCCATCGGGAGCGATCGAGTGGGGTGACCGGGCGATCGCGCTCGCCGATCGCGTCGATGATACGGAGGCCCTGGTGGGTGCGCTCAACAGCGTGGGGGCGACCGAACTCGGACGCGGCCTACCGGCGGGCCAGGAGAAGCTCGAACGAAGTCTGAAGCTGGCCGAACGAGCCGGGCTCGACGCCGATGTGGCCAGGGCTCACCTCAACCTCGGCTTCATATTCTTCCGGCTCCGGGAGTGGCGGCGGGTTGATGAGCATGTCGCGGCCGGGATCGAGTTCTGCCGGGAGCGCGGCCTCGAAGCCTGGCTGGAATGGGCGGTAGGCCTCGATGCCGCCTCGAAGTTCGCACAGGGCAGGTGGGAGGACGCCGCCGAGATCGCCACCTCCATCCTCGACGCCCAACGGGACTGGGTGTACGCGCCGCGCCTGGATGCGCTGTTGGTTCTCGGGCGGCTTCGTGCCCGTCGCGGCGACCCCGAATACTGGCCGTTGCTCGACGACGCCTTGGAGATGGCCACAGCCGTCAACGATCTGCAGGTCCTCGCTCCGGTCGCGGTCGCTCGGGCCGAGGCCGCCTGGCTCGAGGGTCGCTCCGACGCCGTGGCCGGCGAGACCGAGGACGCCTACCGGCTCGCGATCGAGAAGCGTGAGCCGTTCTCCACAGGCGAGCTCGCCTGCTGGCGCCGGCGGGCGGGGCAACCCGTCGACGAGGACGCGGAGGTCGACGAGCTCTCTCGCCTGCATCTCGAAGGAGACTGGGAAGGTGCTGCTCAGGGCTGGCGTGAGCTCGGATCCCCCTACGAGGCCGCGCTGGCCCTCGTGGACTCAGACAACGTCGACGCGTTGCGTCGAGCGCTCGAGGAACTGACCGCGCTGGGAGCCGCAGCGGCGTGCGCCGTGGCGACTCGGCGCCTTCGCGCGCTCGGTGAGCGCCGCGTCCCTCGGGGCCCGCGAGCCCAGACGCGCGCGAACCCCGCCGGCCTTACCGCGCGAGAGCTGGAGGTGCTGGCCTTGCTCGCGAAGGGAATCCGAAACGCCGACATCGCGACACGCCTCTTCCTCTCCGAGAAGACCGTGGATCACCACGTGTCGGCGATCCTTCGAAAGCTCGGCGTGAGGAACCGCGGCCAGGCGGCTGCCGAAGCTGTGGCACTCGGCCTCACCGAGTAGCGGCGTCAGTCACGATCGCGGTCGGATCGGGGTGGACACGACCGTTCCGGAGACCGCCACGATCTCGTCGATGGGGAGCGCCGCGAGCCTGGCGTGCCTTCGGATCGCCTCGGGGCTCGTCGCCTCGTAGATGCACATCGTGCCGACGTCGCCGTCGAGCTCCTCGAGCACGTAACTTCGGATCCAGCGCACGTCGTCAAGCATGTCTTCCTCAGCCACCTGCGTCGATCGAGCGGCGGCCGCCTCGAGCTCCTCGGGCGACGACCACCCGCTGCGCCTGAGGATGGCGTAGAGCTTCATCCTCTCCTCTCGCGGTTCCATGGACTGACGGTAGCTGCGCACCGGAGGCAAGACATCGGGAGGAATCCCCATGTTGTACGGGGCGGCGTCACGCCGGAGGCGCGATCCCGAGGCTGCTCGCGGCGGCACCGGCCTGCGTGCGATTGCGGATGCCGAGCTTCCGAAGGATCGCCGACACGTGGTGATCGACCGTCTTTTCCGAAAGGAAGAGGCGCTGAGCGATCTCCGCGTTCCGAAGACCTTCGATCACGAGCGCGAGGACCTCGAGCTGGCGGGCGGTGAGGCCGGCCGGGTTCTCACGGGTTCTGGAGCGCGGCCCGCGCGGGAGCCGTCGTATCCCGCGCTCGCGAGCCCGACGTGCGATCGCGGTTGCAGCGGCACGGGCCTCGAGGCGGTTCAGCTCGTCGATGGCCCTGGGAACGTCCTGTTCGTCCCCGTCGGCGAGCGCGATGGCCGCCTCGTACGGGAACCCCATCGTTCGCCAGAGCATCGCGGCTCCGCCGGCATCTCCGGCGGCGCTCAACCGGTACGGCTCGGCGAGGGCTCCCGCTTCCACGCCGTCGTCGATCCCGCCGAGGCGGCGCCAGAAGACCAGGTCCCCGGCCAGCCAGGGATCGCCCTGCTCGAGGGCGGCTTCGAGCACGGCGTCCGTCGCGGCGGGGATCGATCCGAGATCACCGGTCAACCACAAAGCCTCGGCCTTCGCCGATCCAAGGAGCGCCGACCATTCGAGCTGGCCGATGTCGCGCACGATGGCGTCCGCCTCCTCGAGCGGGGGGAGCGCCTCCGGGTCGCCGCGTCTCGCCCTGACGATCCCGAGGGTCAGGAGCGCCAGGACACGCGGCGGTGGGATGGTCCGCGGGTCGCGCAGCGCCTGCATCGCGGACTCCGTGGCCTCGTCCCACCG
The DNA here is from genome assembly GCA_046263085.1 of Actinomycetota bacterium. Taxonomy (GTDB): domain Bacteria; phylum Actinomycetota; class UBA4738; order UBA4738; family JACQTL01; genus JBHELK01. The sequence goes on along the minus strand of JBHELK010000018.1, from coordinate 45,662 downwards.
GCCGGCGGAGAGCTCCACGCGCGACCTAACGGCCAGGAGATAGATCTGCAGCGTGTCGAGCCCGCGTCGGGCAGCGTGTTCGGCACCCGCCGCGACGAACGAGGCGGCAAGCTCGAGCCGCCGCAGACGCAGATGGCACATGACGAGGAGCACGAACGCCCATCCGATGCGGTCGTCGAGGTCCGCCGCCCGGGCGCGCTCCAGTGCGCGCTCGAGCTTCTCGCGGCCGGAATCGATGCCCGCTCGCATCTCGGCCGCACCGGCGTACGTGAGCGCGATGACGGCTGACTCCACGTCGCCACTCTCGTCGGCGACCGCGAGCGCCCGCTCGGCCCAGGCCGACGTGCCGGCGGCGTCCTCCGCGTTGAACCGCACGTTCACCATCGTCGCGTAGGCCATGGCGAGCTCCCGCCCGGGGGGCAGCTCCTCGAGCACCTCGATCGACTCGCGGATGAGGGGCTCGGCGTCGCGCGACCAGTTCGCCAGGACCAGCAACCGGGCGAGCATCCGGAGAGCGTCGCCTTCGCGAAGCCGGTCGCCCAACCGCCGGTAACAATCCAGCGCTTCCCGCTGCGCCGTGATGCCGGCGGCGAGCTGGTCGGTGACCATGCACTCGGCGGCCTGCCGGCTCAGCAGCTCGGCACGATCGGCGAGCGAGAGCGCCTCGCCGAAGCGCACCGCACGGGCATACTGCGCGGCGGCCTCGCGATGCGCCGATGCGGCGGCGGCCTGGTCGCCCGCGCTCGGCGCGTAGCGCAGGACGGCGGGTGGGTCCGCAGAGGCCTCGGCGTGGTGCGCGAGCCGGGCGAGGTCGGGTGCTCCGGCGGGCGGATCCTCCAGGACCTCGACCGCGCGGCGATGCAGCGCCACCGCGCGATCCGGAGGGAGCGACGATTCCACCGACAGCCGGGCGAGCTCGTGCCCGAAGGAGATCCCGCCGCCGTCCGCACGAACCACGCCGGCGGCCATGCATTCGTCGAGGGCGTCCAGCTCCCTTCCGGCAAGTGCCTCCAGCAGCCAGAGCTCGGCGCGATGGGGGACGACCGAGAGGGCATCGAGCAGGTCCCGACCTGGTGGACTCAGGCGCGCTACCCGGGCGAGCACGGCGTCGCGGACGGTTCGCGGGACTGCCTCCGTGTGCGCCGCAAGTGACTCGGTCACAAAGAAGGGATTCCCGCCGGTTCGGTCGTAAAGCTCATCGGCGTCGATGCCGCTCGGCTGCGCCAACTCGGCGACCGCGGCCCTCGACAGCGCGGGAAGGCGAACGCGAGTGACGGTCCCGGGCGCGGTGAGTTCTCCCAGCACGATGCGAAGCGGGTGCGTCCGCCCGAGCTCGTCGTCCCGATAGCTCAGGGCGATCAGCGCGTGGACGGTCTCGGCCCGGCGCGAGACGAGCCGCACGACGTCGAGCGTGGCCTCGTCGGCCCAGTGGAGATCCTCGAACACGATCACGGTCGGGGGCGGCGCTGCGAGTTCGGCGATGAGCGCGGCGGCGACGTCGTGTGGCCTGGCGCCGCGTTCGACCCTGTCGCGAAGGTCGGGGCCCACGGCAGGGGAGAGGTCGAGCAGGGGTCCGAGTGGGCGAGGAGTGAACAGCTGGTCGCATGCCGCCCACAGCAGGCGCACGGTGGTCGGCAGCTGATCGCACCACCGGCGCAGAAGCACGGTCTTCCCGATCCCGGCCTCGCCGCTCACCAGGGCGACGCGTCCGGTGCGGTGGGCCATCACGTTCCGGAGATTCGCCGTCAGCGCCTCGAGGTGCTCCGATCGCTCGAGGAGCCGCGCTTGTTCCGGGGACTCGGTGTGCCTGTGGGGCTCCATCGCGGCCGATCATGGCCGGGCTCGAGCCCGGGCGGCAAGAGGGACCTCGGACCGGCCAAACATAGGGATTTCTCCCGATTTCACCGGGGGTCCTGCGGCCTACCTTCGTTCCGAACCGGACAACCGGGGGGCGAGGGGAAGGAGGAGACGGGCTTACGAGATCTACCCGGTCCCAGGAAGGGTGGGACGGGAGAACCCAACCGGCAAGGAAGTCTTCAAGGAGGCTCTTTCATGAGAAAGACTGTGCTCATCGCTTCGGGATTGGTCGCGGCCCTTTTCGCATCCGTTCTGGCCGCTGGAAATCTCGCCCTGGCTCATCAAGGGCACCAGAAAGCCATGCCATCTCAGGCCCATGTCAGCACGGGCTCCACGCTCACTGCAAGGCAGATCCGTCAGCTGGCCCCCAAGATCGCCGCGGCGAGAGCGGCCACGGCGAAGTACGCGACGGATCTCGAGGCCGCCCAGAAGGACGGCTACAGCATGCAGATCACGCAGATGATGCCGGACATGGGCTACCACTTCCTCAATCCCGACATCACCGACTTCGATGTGACTCGTCCTCCCATCCTGGTGTACGAGCGCAACGGCGACGATTGGCAGCTCGGCGCGTTCGAGTGGGTCTTCACCGAGAAGCCCGCCGAGAAGCCGTTGCCGGGAGCGAAGTACGGAAGCTTTCCGGCGGCCTGCCACTACGAGGACGGAACCTTCGCATTCGAGGCGACCGAGTCGGACTGCTCCGAGACCAGCCCCACGAGTGGAGCTGCGTTCTCCTTTTGGCACCCCGATCTCATCACCCTTCATGTGTGGGCCTGGTACCCGAATCCGGACGGCCTCTACTCCGGAACGAACCGGTGGGTGAGGGCGTTCAACGACGGATCCGTCTAACCGACCCCGAAGAGCAGGAGGAGGAATCCAATGACGAGGATCACCCGAACGGCAGTGGTGCTCTTGGCCGCCGTCGCAGTGGCCGGCGCGGCGCCGGTCCAGCAGACGCTGGCTGCCGGCGGCGACAACGCCGTGGTGCACTGGAACGAGTTCGCAGTCAAGACGGTCCTGGCCGACTCGGCTCGAGCCACCCCGTCGGCGTCGGCTCTGTACGTGGGTATCGTCCAGGCCGCTGTGTACAACGCCGTGGTGGCCATCGAGGGGGGCTACCAGCCCTACAGGTTCGCGCTGGACGCCCCGGACGGCGCTTCTGAGGACGCCGCGGTTGCCACGGCGGCCCACGACGTCCTGCAGGAGTACTTCTCCGCCCAGGAGGGGACCATCGACGGGGAGTACTCCGCGTTCATGAGCCAGATCCCCGACGGGCAGTCCAAGATCGATGGCACCTCGGTGGGCGCTGCCTCCGCCGGCGCCATGATCGCCGACCGGACCGGGGACGGCCGCGACGTGAACCCGGGATTCACCTTCCAAGGTGGCACCGGTTACTGGACCCCGCCGCCCGGAACCTCGGGGGTCACCCCCTACACGGCCAAGGTGCGTCCGTTCCTGATGGAGTCTCCCGATCAGTTCCGTCCGAATGGGCCGCTTGCCACCGACTCCCCTCAGTACGCCGCGGAGTACGACGAGGTGAAGGCCTTCGGCGACAAGAACTCCACGGTTCGCACGCCCCTGCAGACCGCGGTGGCCGTCTTCTGGAGCGAGAACACGGTGGGCCAGTACAACCGGGCCTTCCGCACTCTCGCCACCACCCGGAGCCTGTCGGTCCTGGACTCGGCGAGGCTGTTCGCCATGACCGGTCTCACCCAGGCCGACGCCATGATCGGCTGCTGGGACGCCAAGTACTTCTACCAGCACTGGCGGCCGTTCCAGGCCATCCACGCCGGTGACGCGGACGGCAACCCCCGCACCGTGGGCGATCCGAACTGGACGCCGTTCGCCTCCACGGCGAACCACCCCGAGTACGTGTCGGGCCACGGCTGCCTGACCGGAGCCACCGCCGAGGTGCTCAAGCAGTTCCTGGGGAACCCGCATATCGACTTCGTCATCACGGGGCCGGCGACGACCGGCGGGCCGCCCACCGTCGTCCATACCTTCGACAAGGACCAGGACCTCATCCAGGAGGTCTCCGACGCGCGGGTGTGGGGCGGCGATCACTTCCGCACGGGCAGCACCGACGGCGTCGAGATCGGCCACCGACTGGCGAAGTGGGCCCTCGACCGCTACTTCCAGCGAACCTGAACCGCCCGGAGCCGGAGGGGAGCGTTGCGGATCTGACGGACCGTCAGATATCGTGCGGGACGTGACGTCCCAGGCGCTCCTCTCCGGCGTCGCGGTCATCGATCTCTCCACCGTTGGGCCGGCATCCCGGTGCACGGCCGCGCTTCGAGACCTCGGCGCGACCGTCAAGAAGGTGCTCGCGCCCGAGGGGAAGCAGATCGAGCCGCCGTTCTTCGCGTACGGCGCGGGCCGCGGCACGACGCAGGCGCGCATCGATCTGAAGTCCGAGGACGGCCGCGCGGAATTCCTCGCGCTGATCGCCGGCGCCGACGTCCTGGTCGAGAGCTACCGTCCGGGGGTCGCCACCCGGCTCGGGATCGGCTACGAGGCCGTCCACGGCGTGAACCCGCGCCTCGTCTACGCGTCGCTCTCCGGATACGGCCAGCAGGGGCCCTATGCCCAATGGGCGGGCCACGACATCAACTACCTCGCGCTCGGCGGCTTCCTGGGCACGCAGGGTCGCCGCGCGGACGGCGGTCCGGCCATCCCGGGTGCCACGATCGCCGACGGCGCCGGTGGGGGACTGCACGCCGCGCTCTCGATCTGCGCGGCGCTCTTCCATCGCGAGCGGACCGGCGAAGGGCGCTACCTCGACGTCTCGACCACCGACGGCGTGCTGCATCTCATGGCGCTGTTCGTCGACGAGTACCTCGCCACCGGGAGCGAGACCCGGCCGGGCTCGTCGCTCCTCACCGGGAAGTACGCCTGCTACGACGTCTACGAGTGCGCCGACGGGGGCTGGATCTCGGTCGGCGCGATCGAGCCGCAGTTCTTCGCCAACCTGTGCCGCGAGCTCGGCCACGACGAGCTGGCCGCGCACCAGATGGACGAAGCCAAACAGGAGGACATCAGGAGCGCATTCCGCGGGGCGTTCGAGACGAGGACGCGCAACGAGTGGATGGAGGAGCTCGCCGGCAAGGACACCTGCGTCGCGCCGGTCCTTTCGATCTCGGAGGTCACGATCGACGAGCACCTCAACGGCCGCGGGTCGTTCATCGACGTGGAGCACCCCGGGCACGGGACCTTCCGTAGCGTCGGCCCCGTGCTGGCAGGCGGGCAGCGGGGATGAGGACGGAGCCGCGGGTCGAGGACTGGGTGGGGCGCACGCTCGACGCCGGTGAGGGGGAGATCGCCGTGGAGGAGGGCTACATCCGCCCGTGGGTGGAGGCGACGGAGAACCGCAATCCCCTGTACTGGGACCCGCGGTCGGCGGAGGAAGTCACCGGCGGGCCCATCGCCCCGCCGTCCATGCTCTCCGTCTGGATGCGCCCCCTCGCGTGGCGTCCAGACCGCGACGAGACGCGCATGCCGCTCGCCCTGCACTTCGAGCTGAAGAAGGCGTTCGACCTGCCGGAGGGCGTGGTGGCCGAGAACGAGGTGACGTTCCACGAGCCGCTCCGGCCCGGCGACCGGGTACGGGTCACCGAATCGGTGCGCGAGATCGGCGAGGAGCGGAAGACGAAGCTCGGGACCGGCCGCAAGTGGATCATCGACGTGACGTACACGAACCAGCGGGGCGAGCTGGTCGGGGTGGAGACGTACCGGATGTTCGGGTACCGGCGATGAAGGCCGGCGACGTCCTGCCAACGCTCGAGGTGCCGCTCACGGCGCGGGTCATCATCCGGGGTGCTGCGGCGAGCCGCGACTGGCAACCACAGCACCACGACCACGCGTGGGCCACGCAATGCGCCGGCGCGCGCGACATATTCCTGAACACGCCGACGCTCGCCGGTTGGCTCGAGCGCTACGTCACGGACTGGACCGGGCCCTACGGCCGCCTCGGCAGGCTGACGTTCAAGATGCGCAGGCCGATGTGCGTCGGCGACACCCTCGTCTTCAACGGCGAGGTGACGTCGGCGGAGGACGGCTGGGTCGACGTGGCACTGAAGCTCACCGTCGACGGCGACACGGCGACGGAAGGGATCGTGCGGGTCGCGGTCCCGAGGCACGACGGCGAGAATCCCTGGAAGCGAGAGACCTGGAAGCCATGAGGCGCGGACAAGCCCCGCCCTCCGGAGGTTGACGATGGATCTGCGGTGGACCGAGGAACAGGAGCTGCTCCGGGAGACGATCCGGAGCCTGCTGCAGAAGTACTCGTCGCCGGAGATCGTGCGCGAGCTGGAAGACGAGGAGCCCGGATTCCGCCAGGACCTGTGGGAGGAGCTCGGCCGCCAGGGGCTCCTCGGCCTGACGATCCCCGAGGAGCACGGCGGTTCCGGCATGAGCTCCCTGGAGCAGGTGATCCTGTGCGAGGAGTTCGGGCGCGCGCTGACGGCGTCGCCCCACTTCGCGAGCTGCGTGCTCGGCGCCCGTCTGGCGCCGCCGGAGCTGCTGCCGGACATCGCGACCGGCAAGCGCATCGTGACCCTCGCGTGGAACGAGCTCGACGCGAGCTCTGGCCCCGACGGGATCCACGTGCGCGCCGCGGGTTACCGGCTCACCGGCACGAAGATCCTCGTTCCCTTCGCAGCCTCCGCCGACGCCCTCCTCGTCCTGGCCCGCTCAGGCGACGGCGTCGGGCTGTTCCTGACGGAGCGCGAGGGCGTCGAGATGCTGCACACGCCGGACATGGCGGCCGGCGGGAGCTATCAGGTGACGTTCGACGAAACGCCGGCCACGCTCGTGCACGCCGACGGGTGGGCGGCGCTCGAGGACGCCATGACCGATGGCCTCATCGCCCTTGCGGCGCAAGCCGTCGGTGGCGCCGAGCGCGCACACGAGATGGCCGTGGAGTACGCGAAGGAGCGCCATCAGTTCGGGCGTCCCATCGGCAGCTTCCAGGGCCTCGCGCATCCTCTCGCCGAGATGGCCACCGAGATCCAGGGCGCGAAGGTCCTCGTGTACGAGGCGGCGTGGGCCCGAACCACCAAGCCCACGGTCGGCCCGCTCGCGGCCATGGCCAAGATGTACGCGGCCGATGTGTTCAAGCGCACCACGAAGGTGGGACAGCAGGTGTTCGGGGGCATCGGATTCATCCGCGACCTCGACATGCAGCTGTACTTCCGCCGTGCCAAGCAGCTCGAGATCACGTGGCTGGGTCCGCGTGAGCTCGAGGAGCGCATCGCGCGGGCCGAGCTCGACACCGACACGCCCTTCGTGGGCGTGGACTACGGCATCGGGACCGAAACGGGCGGCTAGCCCTCCGAGATCATCACGAACCGGCCGGTGGCCTCGCCGTAGGACCAGGCGTCGAGGTCCGGCGGCTCCACGCCGATCGTCGTGAGGATCGTGAAGATCTGCGCGCGATGCTCGTTGCCGTGGTTCAGCACCTGGGCAACGAGCATGCCGGCCTTCACGTCGAACTCCTCGCCGGCGTTCTTGTTCACGACGTGGATCGTGCGGTCCGGATCGAAGGGTGAGCTCGCAAGCTCTTCCCAGAATCCCGCGAGCTCCTCGGACATCCGTTCCAACTCGTCGAAGTCGTCCGTGTCCTCCGGCCGCGTCGGCCAGGGCTCGATGCCCGAGAGGCGGTACCGGTACCGCGACTCCGCGCCGATCATGTGCCGCAGCGTGTCGAGGATGGTGCCGTACGTCCCGGTCGCGGTGGCACGCAACTGATCCGGAGAGAGATCCCGGCAGAAGCGCAGCAGCTCCTTCGTGGCCCAGGAGTTGTGACGGAACGGATCGAGGAGTCCATCGCTCATGTTGCGAATCCTGGCACGAAGGCGCCTGCTATGCTCATTGTCCAAGCGACCACTGGTCAGCGGCTCCCATCGGGCACCGTCCGCAGCTTCCTTCGCCCGGTTCGCATCCACCGACCCGAGCGGAACGAGGAGGCATGGATGAAGAACCGGGCCACCACCCCCATCCCTCGCATGGGGGTACGCGTCTCGCGCTTCGAGTCGGGTCGGGTCTGCGACCATCCACCGTGCGCCACGGTGCTCTCGGTCTACAACTCGGCCGAGTACTGCTCCCTCCACGAGCCGCGCACGAGGCGCACCGGCGGCACGCGACCCTGAGGGAACTCCAGAAACTCAAGGAACATCCGTTCGGTGTCGACGTCCATCTGGTAAGCTCCACCCACGGATGACATCCCCGTCATCCGGTGAGGTTTTGTTCCGGTTCCTCCTTCAGGTGGTCTCGGGTTCCAAACCTCGATGACCCGGCGGCTCATAGGGAGCCACAGAAGGAGTCGAACATGCAGCAGCAGTCCTTCGCCGATCTCGGCGTATCCAGGGATGTCGTCGAGGCGCTCGCGAAGCGCTCGATCCAGGCCCCGTTCCCCATCCAGGCCCGCGTGCTCCCGGACGCCATGGCCGGGCACGACGTGCTGGCCAAGTCCCGCACCGGTTCCGGCAAGACCCTGGCCTTCGCGCTGGCGGTCGTGGAGCGCATCGACAAGGCCGCGGCCCAGCCGTCGGCCCTCGTTCTCGTGCCCACCCGTGAGCTCGCCGTGCAGGTGGCGGGCGAGTTCGAGGACCTCGTGCGCGTCAAGGGGCTCCGGGTGGCCACCGCCTTCGGCGGCGTGTCGCTCGGCGACCAAGCGAAGCGCGCGGCCCGGGCACACGTCCTGGTGGCCACGCCGGGTCGCATCGAGGACCTCGCCAACCGCGGGCTCGTGAAGCTCGGCGCCATCCGCATCCTGGTGCTCGATGAGGCCGACCGGATGCTCGACATGGGTTTCCAGCCGCAGGTCGACAAGATCGTCCGTCGACTGCCTCGGGAGCGTCAGACGATGTTCTTCTCCGCCACCCTGGACGGTACCGCCGGTCAGCTGGCGCGGGCGTACACGCATGATGCGATGCGCCACGAGATCGAGTCCCCCATGCAGACCGTCGACGAGGCCGATCATCGGTTCGTCCCGGTCACGGCTGACGGGAAGGTCAAGGCACTCGCCGATCTGCTGAAGGCGGAGTCCGGGCCGTCGCTCGTCTTCGTTCGTACGAAGCGCGGCGCCGACCGGCTCGTTCGCAAGCTTGCCTCGCACGGCGTCACGGCCGAGGCCATGCACGGCGACATGCGCCAGAGCGCCCGGCAGCAGGCCCTGAAGCGTTTCGACACCGGCAAGGTCGGCACACTCGTCGCCACCGACGTCGCGGCGCGCGGGCTCGACCTGGATGCCATCGCCCAGGTCGTCAACTTCGATCCGCCGGAGGACCACACCGGCTACGTCCACCGCGTGGGCCGCACGGCCCGAGCCGGGCGAAGCGGCATGGGCGTCACGCTCGTGCTGCCGGATCAGCGCAACGACGTCAGTCGCCTGGCGGCCCAGTTGAAGCTTGGCGAGGAGTTCAAGGCGGAGGGCATGGAGATGGCGCCGCCTCGCCTGGTGTACGCGTCGAAGAAGGGCCGCCGATCCCAGCTCGCCGGGCGTCCCGGCCGCAGGTTCTAGCGGGGCGAGCCGCGGCGGGCCCGCCGCCGGACGATCGACACGCGAACCGGCCCTCGTTTCATCGCTCGCAGCTCGAGCACACGAGCGTTCCGCTCCGACACGACGAGCGCCGGTCCCTTCACCACCAGGCGGTATCCGTGCGGGTAGATCATGCGCGGTGCGACCACCTCGGTGGGGAGGCCCATGGATGGGTCCGCTCGGTACGTGAGTGTGAACGCCCTGCCCGGGCGATCGGCGTGGAACACGAACGACACCGGCGTGCCGGCGACCGCCCTCGGGTACGGACGGGCAAGCATGCGGAGCTTCGCCCATTTCACGTTCGTGGCCCGAGCGGGCTTCTTCGGATCCTTGATCACGCCCTCGTGGGGCCGCTCGCAGCACGGATCCCGGTTCCACCACGCCCAGTACTGCCACGACATCATGTGCCGGTCCAGGAGGTCCAGGCTGAGACGAAGGTTGTCGAGGTCGTCGGACGCTCCGAACTCCGACATGAGGAGCGCGTCGCCGTTGCGCTTGGCCACGGCGTCGGCCACGTCGAACGGCCGGTCCTCGCCGATCGGGCACCGCGCCGAGCCGACCTGTCCCGGGAATCCGAGCGCGTCGAGGCAGTAGAAGTGGAACGTGAACCCGGCGTGTGGGTCGCCGCTGTCCCCGATGTACACGTCGGCGCCCGTCCCGGCCATCTCGGGATTCGGCTCGTAGAAGACGAGGTGTGTCGGATCGACCTGGCGGATCGCGTGGAAGACTCTCTCGTAGAAGGGCGTGAGCGTCAGCTCATCGAACACGGGACATCCGCTCGGCTGGAGGCATGACTGCCAGTCGCTGCCCGGCCACGGCTCGTTGAGCACGTCGTAGCCGAAGACCGTCCGGTTGTTCCGGAAGTACGCGGCCACGTGGCGCCAGGCCTGGGCGAAGGCGTCCTGAAGGCCGGTGCCGTCGGCCGCGGGGTCGTTCGCCCACAGGTGATCGAACGCTCGCCACAGCGCCGGCATCCCGAAGTAGTTGGCGGGGAAGCCGCCGTCGGGCTGAGCGGGGAGGCCGTCGTCCTGCACTGCCCAGTCCGGGAATCCCTCGCCGTTGAAGCGCTCGTTGTACATGTCCTGGTGGAAGTCGAGGAGCACGCGGATGCCGAAGCGCCCGAGCATCCGGGCGGTGCGCCCGATCGAGGCGAGGTACGCGTCGTCGTAGTGGCCGCGGGCCGGCTCCACGGCCTTGTAGATGAGCCCGAGGCGCACGGTGTCGAAGCCGGCGCGCGCGATGAGGCGAGCGTCGTCGCGGCCGAACCCCGCTCTCGAGGGCACGTACGGCGGAAGCTTCGCCGTCATGTTCACGCCGTGCAGGATCAGCACGCGCCCGGCACCGTCGGTGATCCAGCGGCCTCGGTGCCCGATCGGTCCCGAAGCCGAGGGACGGGTCACCGCGTGGTTCGCCGGCGCCGTTGCGGCGTCCGAGGCCATGGACGGAGCCACGAGGCAGAGCCCGGCGACGGCGGCGGCGAGCAGCATCACGCCCCCACGGCCTCGGTGAAACCCGCGATGCCCGCGACCTTGGCCTCGAGGGTCGCGTCGTCACGCCAGGGTCTCGTGATGATCCCGGTCACGCCGCCGTCCTCGGCGCGCCGGTAGATGTCGGGGGCGGGCCGCGTGATGAGCGGGACGATGACCTCGAACGGGCCTTCGCGCTCGCGCATGGTGCGGAGCCGAGCGGCAAGGAGGAGCGCCGCCTCGAGGCTCTGGGCGTTGCCGATCCATCCGTCGCCGAGAGTGGCGGCCCGGCGGAGCGCGGCCTCCGACTCACCGCCGACGTAGATCGCGATGGGATCGGCGGGGGCGGGTGAGATCTTCAGGGAGGGAAAGCGCAGGTGATCGCCCTCGAATTCGACGAAGTCCCCCCACCACAGGAGCCGGAGCGCCTGGATGGTCTCGTCGAGCGTCCGGCCCCGCCGGTCGAAGTCGCGACCGGTCAGCTCGAACTCCTCTCGCATCCAGCCCGCGGCCGTGCCGAGCGCCACACGCCCATTCGAGAGCACCGCCGCGGTCGCCACAGTCTTCGCCACGGTAAACACGTCTCGGGCCGCCGCGACGTACACGTTGGTCGTGAAACGCAGACGCTCCGTGACCGCCGCCATCGCCGCGATGGCCACCCATGGGTCCGGCCACGGCGTGTCGGCGTCGAAGGGCGGCGTCCCGTCCTTGGAGTAGGGATACGGCGAGCGCAGGTCGCGTGGGTGGAGCAGATGGTCGGAGAGCGTGACCCCGTGGTAGCCGGCCCCCTCGGCGGCACGGGCCAGCGGGATCAGCTCGTGGGGGGGCTGGAAGGCGAGGGCGAGCCAGAACCTCAATCGAAGAAGTGTCCGGCGTTCACGTCCAGCGACTGCCCGGTGACGACGCGGGCCATGTCGGATGCGAAGAACACCACGGTGTCGGCGATCTCCTCGGGGGTCGGGAGCGTGCCGAGGGCGGTTTCGGAGGCCACCTCCTCGTAGATCTGCTCGACGGAGCGGCCGTCCTTCTCCGACAGGTGCCGGAAGTACCACTTGAGGTTCGGTCCCCAGATGTAGCCGGGCACCACGGTGTTGACGCGGATGCCGTATTCGCCGAGCTCGCGGGCCAGCGTCCGCGCCATGAGCAGCAGCGCGGCCTTCGTGGCCGAGTAGGCACCGAGCTTCTCGCCGGGGGTGCGGATCGTCATCGAGTTGATGAACACGATCGAACCGCTCCCTTGCTCCTTCATCTGCGGGATGACGGCCCGCGTCATCTGCAGCGACCCGATCACGTTCACCTCGTGCGACGTCCGCCACTGCTCGATGTCGTCGTACTCGATGCGCTTCAGCGGCGGCTGGACGAACGCGTTGTTCACCAGGACGTCGACACGCCCGAACGTCTCGAGCGCCCGGGCGGCGAGCGCCTCGCACTGCTCGACGTTCGTCACATCGGTAGCGAGCCACGCCGCCTTGCGTCCCAGCTCCTCGACCTCGGCGCCGACCTCGCGCAGCCGGTCCTCTGTCCGCGCTCCCAGCACGAGGTTGGCTCCCTCGCGGGCCAGTGCCAGCGCGATGCCGCGGCCCATGCCCGGCCCGATGCCCGAGACGATCGCGATGCGATCCTCGAGGAGCATCAGGGGTTCGCTTCGGTGGGTGGGCGCAGCGGCCGGTCGCTCCAGGTGAACGTCGCGACGCGCTCGGCGATACGCCAGCCGTCGGCAGTCCGCTCCACGCGGTCGCGATACGACCCGCCGAGCAGGAAGGTGCGCTCGTTCGCGCCGAGCGGATTGAACACGAGCGACCGCACCTCCGCGGATGTGTCACTGCCGCTCTGTATGAGAACGTTCGTGATGAAGTGCTGCGTCATCTCCACCTTCGAGAGCGAGGCGTCGAGCCACTCGACCGCTTCGTCCACCGAGCCGCGGGGCCCGCCGAACACGTGGTAATCGAGCACGGCATCCTTCGAGAAGACCGTCCGCAGTCGGTCCCAGTCCCGCGCGTCCACGGCGGCCGCGTAGATCGTGAGGAGGTCGTGGATACGAGCCCGGTCCGACAGCTCCCTGGGGCCGAGATCGGCGTCTTCGCTGCTCACGAGGGCATCATCGCGCATCGTATAGTTTCCTGACACTCAGTCAGAAACGAGCGCGCCATGCCCATCACCCTCGATGTCCTCGACGGCATCGCCGAGGTCGTCATCGACATCCCGCCGGTCAACGCGCTCGGTGTCGACGACTGGTTCGAGCTGGCGGACGTGCTCGACGGCATCGCCGAGGACGTCCGTGTGGCCATCGTGCGAGCCGAGGGGCGTGGGTTCTGCGCCGGCGTCGACATCAAGGAGTTGCAAGCCGACCCGCAGGCCATCGTCGACGTGAACCGCGCGTGCGCGGCAGCCTTCGCCGCGGTGTACGAGTGCGACGTCCCGGTGATCGCCGCCGTGCACGGGTTCTGCCTGGGCGGGGGTATCGGCATCGCCGGCAGCGCCGACATCGTGATCGCGTCGAACGACGCCACGTTCGGCCTGCCCGAGGTCGATCGCGGCGCGCTCGGCGCGGCCACCCATCTGGCCCGCCTGGTTCCCGAGAAACGCGCGCGCGCCATGCTCTACACCGCGGAGACCGCGACGGCGGAGGAGCTGTATGCCTACGGCTCGGTGCTCCAGGTCGTCGACCGGGAGGAGCTCGAGGCGGCGGCGCGCAAGACCGCCGAGGCCATCGCCGCCAAGCACCCCACGATCATCCGCCGGGCGAAGGAGTCGCTGAACGGCATCGATCCCGTGGATCCCCGGCCCCGGTACCGCTTCGAGCAGGGATTCACCCTCGAGCTCCATGCGCGCGGCATCGCGAGCGAGGTCCGCGACACGTTCGGCGACGACGAGCCCGGCGCGTAGGGCTGTGCCCGACAAGCGGATCACGGAGGACGACGTCGTCTCCGAGCTGCGCGACGGCATGACCATCGGCATCGGCGGGTGGGGGAGCAGGCGCAAGCCGATGTCGATCGTTCGCGCCATCGCCCGATCGTCGCTGCGCGATCTGACGGTGGTGTCCTACGGCGGGCCGGACGTCGGCATCCTCTGCGCGGCGAACAAGATCGGCAAGCTCATCTTTGGCTTCGTCACGCTCGATTCCATCCCGCTCGAACCGCACTTCCGGAAGGCGCGGGAGTCGGGCGCGATCGAGGCCGCGGAGTACGACGAGGGGATGCTCTACTGGGGCCTGTACGCGGCGGCCACCCGGGTCCCCTTCCTGCCGATCCGCTCCGGCCTGGGATCGGACGTGCTGGCGGTCAACCCCGATCTGAAGCTCGTGACCTCTCCGTACGACGGTGAGGAGCTCGTGGCGATGCCACCGATCGAGCTCGACGTCGCGCTGGTTCACGTCAACCGGGCCGATGCTTCCGGCAGCGGTCAGGTCCTGGGACCCGACCTGTACTTCGACGACGTGTTTCTGCGAGCCGCGCGACGCCGGTTCGTCTCCTGCGAACGAGTGGTGGATACCGAGGACCTGGCGAAGGAGGGATCCATCCGGACGCTGCGCATCTACCGCTCCATGACCGACGGCATTGTGGAGGCGCCGGGGGGCGCGCACTTCACGTCGTGCGAGCCGGACTATCCGCGCGATGAGGCGTTTCAGCGCGAGTACGTGGAGGCTGCGGCGGACGGCGGGGCATGGGCTGCCTTCCGGGAGCGGTACCTCGACGTGGAAGAGGATGCGTATCAGCGGGCCGTGAGGGCGCGCGGTGGCTGAGCGAGCGACCGACGCCACCCGCGCGGAGATCTGCGCCGTCGCCTGCGCGGAGGCATGGCGGGGCGACGGCGAGATCCTGGCGAGCGCGTTCGGGGTCGCTCCCACCATCGGCGTCCGGGTGGCGAAGGCAACGTTCGAGCCGGGGCTGCTCGTGACCGACGGCGAGGCCTCGCTCGTCGCGAACCCCCTGCCCCTGGGAGCGAGCGACGACGAGAAGGTCGTGGAGGGCTGGCTCCCGTTCCGAACGGTGTTCGAGCACGTCTGGGCCGGACGCCGTCACGCGATGCTCGGGGCCAGCCAGATCGACCGGTACGGCAACCAGAACATCTCGTGCATCGGCGAGTGGGCGAGGCCGAAGGTGCAGCTCATCGGGGTCCGCGGCGCTCCCGGCAACACCATCAACCACCCGGTGAGTTACTGGGTCCCCGATCACGGCCCGCGAGTGTTCGTCGAGAAGGTCGACATGGTGAGCGGCGTCGGCTACGACCGGGCCAGGGACGCCGGAGCCGAGCGGTTCCACGAGATCCGGTTGATCGTGACGAACCTCGGGGTGTTCGACTTCGCCACGCCCGACCACTCGATGCGCGTGCGCTCGCTGCATCCGGGTGTATCTCTCGAGGAGGTGCGCCAGGCGACCGGCTTCCAGCTCGCGACCGACGACCCCGTCCCGACCTCCCGCGAGCCGACCGCCGAGGAGCTCCGGCTGATCCGCGAGGTGCTCGACCCCGGCGGCTTACGTGAGCGGGAGGTGAAGGTGGCGTGACGCATCCGGCGCTCAGGACTCGGCTGTGCGAGCTGCTGGGCTGTGACGTCCCCGTGGTGCAGACCGGCATGGGCTGGGTCTCCGGCCCCGAGCTCACGGCCGCCACGTCCGAGGCCGGCGCGTTCGGGATCCTCGGCGCGGCGACGATGGACCTCGACGAGCTGCGCCGGGCGATCAAGGAGGTCAAGGCCCGGACCGACCGCCCGTTCGGCGTCAACATGCGCGCCGACCAGCCCGACGTCGAGGAACGGGTCGACGTGCTCGCCGCCGAAGGGGTGCGCGTGGCGTCGTTCGCCATGGCCCCGAAGCGCGAGCTCATCCGGCGCCTCCGCGACGGGGGAGTGAAGGTGATCCCGTCCATCGGGGCGAAGCGACACGCCGAGAAGGTGGTCGAGATGGGCGTCGACGCCGTACTCGTCCAGGGCGGCGAGGGCGGAGGCCACACCGGGCCGGTCCCGACCAGCCTGCTGTTGCCGCAGGTCGTGGACACGCTGCAGGGATCCTTGCCGGTCGTCGCCGCGGGCGGGTTCTTCGACGGACGGGGGCTCGTCGCCGCGCTCGCCTACGGCGCCGACGGCATCGCCATGGGAACGCGATTCCTCTTGACCAGCGACTGCACCGTGCCGGAAGCCGTGAAGGCGTTCTATCTCGGCAAGTCGGTGACGGACACCGTGGTCACATCGAAGGTGGACGGCGTGCCGCACCGCGTGCTGCGCACGGAGTTCGTCGAGAAGCTCGATCGCTCCATCGGGGCGACGGGGTTCCTCCGGGCTTTCCGCAGCGCGGTCGCCTACAAGCGTTTGTCCGGGACGCCGTGGCGACACATGATCCGGGAGGGCCGCGCCATGCGACGCACGCTCGAGCTCAGCTGGACCCAGGTCCTGATGGCGGCGAACACGCCGATGCTGTTGCGTCAGGCCATGGTGGAGGGGAATCTCGACTTCGGCGTCATGGCGAGCGGCCAGGTCGTCGGCCTCATCGACGACATCCCGAGCTGCCGGGAGCTCATCGACCGGATCGTGCAGGAGGCCCAGAAGACCCTCGAGCGCCTGCGAGGCTGATTCGTCCCGCTCGAGGAGGTCTGAGAGCATCCCCCGCGAATCCTCCTGGTGATGCGCGCCCTCTTCCGATGGGCCTGCCGTCCCCTGGCGGTGGCGGCGAGCCTCATGCTCGTCACCCCCGCGCTTCCCGCGCACGCCGGGCCTCTCGGAGCCGCTTCCCCGCGTCAGGCACCGCAGGCCGCCGAGTTGATGGTGGCGCGGGCGCGTGCCGCGATCGCCGGTGGGCACCTCGCCGATCTCCTGATAGCCGCGGGGATCCCCGAGCACGCCGGCACCACGCACAATCGTGCGGCCGGCCTCGTGGCATCGATCCGGGAACTCTCGGACGCCGTCCAGGTGGCCGGCGAGATCCGCCGCCCGGTTGCGGCCGCGGCGCTCGTGGCCTCCGCCCTGGATCAAGCCCTTCCGCAGCTCCTGGCATCCGCGCCGGCCGCGACGGACGTCCCGACCGACGGGTGCGAGGTCGTGAACGAGGCGCCGGCCCTGTGTGTCGCCGGCCCGGGCGACAACGTCATCACGCAGGACTACGCGCTCGTCGTGGACCTCGGCGGCAACGACCTCCACGCGAACTCCGCAGGGGGCGCCGATCCCCTCGACAACGGTCTCCCGGTGGCCGTCACGCTCGATCTCGGCGGGAACGATCGCTACGACACGTCCATACCTACGGCATCCGGCTCGCTCGTCGCCCAGGGAGGGGGACTGGTTGGCGGGGTCGGATTCCTCGTGGATGTCGCCGGTGACGACAGCTACCGCGCGGTCAGCGGCGGTCCCAATGGTGTGGCGAGGGCGCAGGGGGTCGCGCTGCACGGTGTGGGGGTGCTCGCCGACCTGGGCGGGAGCGACACCTACGAGGTGGCCGCGAACGGACCAGGATCGATGAGCGCCCTGGGCCAGGGGGAGAGCGCGGACGGGATGGGTATCCTGCGAGACGCGGGGGGCGACGACCGGTACGACGTCTCCGCCACGGGGACGGGATTCTTCGAGAACCAGTTCGGCCAGGTGATCCCTCCATCCGCGAGCGCGCTGGGCCTTGGCATGGGGCAGGTCGGCCACATCAAGGAGCAGGCGGTCGGGGACGGGGACTTCGCCGGCCGCGGGGTCGCCCTCTTCTCGGACGGCGGCGGCGCCGACTCACTCGCGGTCCACGCGGACGTCCCGGACCCGGGACAGGACGAGATGTTCGCGCGGGTCATCGGATGGCCCGAGGCCCGCGCCGAGGGGATCGGGTACGGGGCCGAGGGTTCTCACGGGCTGGCTCTTCTCGGCGACGGTGACACGGATGCGTCGGTGATCGCGTCGGCTCGAGCGCAGCGATCGGAGGTGCTCGTGCAGGGCATCGGGGTCGGGATCGGTGGCGGGATCGGCGCGGTTTCCGACCTCGGCGGGAACGACACGCGGCGCCTGATCGGCGATATCGCGATCGAACGGGGAGCCGACATCGTGACCGATTGCGAGTGCGACGAACCGGGAGCCGGAGCGGCGTCGCATCCGGTGACGGTCGACGGACTCGGCGCCGCGCCCGACTTCGGCACCGGGTTCCTGGACGACGCGGGTTCGGGCGCCGACCGGTACGTGGCCTCGGCGTCGAACGTCGTGACGACCGCCGTGCACGACGAGCGTCCCGATGACACCGGCGCCGCGGCCCAGAGCTACGCGACGTCCGGCGCCGCCCTGCTCACGGTTCAGGGGGCCGGCCAGAACTTCGGAACCGGAGCCCTGCGCGATGCGGGGGGCGCCGACCGCTACGAACTCGCCGCGCAGAGCGTCGCTCGGGCCATCGCCACCCGAGGGGGGCACGCGCCCGACGCTGAGGCCCACTCGACCGCCGGCGAATCCTTCGTTCTCGGACAGGGCGGCGCCCGCTCATCCGGCTCCGGCGCGCTGGCCGATCTCGGCGGCTCCGACGTGTACGCCACGACGAGCGCGGTGGCCGCCGAGGCGGACCCGGCAACATCCGTCTCCGGCGGGGCGCCCACGGCCGCGGTGCTCGCCAGCGTCGATGCGGGTTCGGTTGCAAGTTTCGTGGACCTCGACGGAGGAGCTCCCGATCAGTTCACAGCCACTCCCGTTCAGGCGGCGTGCACCGGAACCCGGGGGCAGGGCGCGTGGGTCGACTGCGGAGGAGCAGGCGCCGGCTTCATGGCCTGAGCGACTGAGCTACCGTTCCTCCATGGACATCCCCGATCGCATGTGGCCGTGGCTCAACCGCGCGTTCAAGCTGCACACCGGGATGTACCGGCTGACCCGCGGGGCGGTCGGGCACAAGTTCCCCGGAGCACCGCCGATGCTCCTGCTCGATCACGTGGGCGCGAAGACCGGGATCAAGAGGACGACGCCGCTCGCGTACGTCCCGGACGGTGACGACGTCGTGCTCGTCGCCTCGAAGGGCGGCCATCCCACGAATCCCGCCTGGTACCACAACCTCGTGGCGAACCCGGACACCACGGTCCAGATCGGCTCGGAGCATCGGCAGGTCCACGCGCACGTGGCCACTGCGGAGGAGCGGAAGCGCCTGTGGCCGGTGGCCGTCGCCGTCAACAAGGGCTACGCGAACTACCAGGAGAAGACCAGCCGCGAGATCCCGCTCGTGATCCTGAAGCGACGCCCGTGAGCACTGGACCGGGGCTTGTCCCCGGCGACTCCCGATGAAGATCCGGGTCGGCTTTGGATTCGGCACCACCGCCGCCGGTGATCTGGACGGGACGCGGTGGCTCGAGCTCATCGACGCGTGCGAGGAGCTCGGTTGGGACTCCGTGTGGTTCTCCGAACGCATCACGCTCGGTGTTCCCGACCCGCTCGCGCTGATGGCTGCCGTCGCCGCGCGCACCAGCCGGCTGAAGTTCGGTCCGAGCGTGCTGGTGCTGCCGGGGCGCAACCCGGTGCTCCTGGCCAAGGAGCTGGCCACGATCGACCAGCTCTCCGGCGGGCGGCTGGTGGTGGCGTTCGGTCTCGGCGCCCCGAGCCCCAGCGAGCACGAGCTGTTCATGGTCCCGCGCGGCGAGCGGGCGGCGCGCACCGACGAGGCCGTCGCGCTCATCAAGCGGTTGTGGACCGAGGACACCGTGACGCACGAGGGCCCGTTCTTCCCGGTTCGCGGTCTCACGCTTCGGCCGAAGCCCGTGCAGCAGCCTCACCCCGACGTCTGGTTCGGCGGCCATTCGCAGCCCGCCCTTCGCCGGACCGGCCGCCTCGGGGATGGCTGGCTGCCCTCGTTCGTGACCCCGGAGGAGTACAAGGCGAAGGCCGACGTCGTCCGCGAGGCAGCGTCGGACCACGGCCGCGAGTTCGACGAGGAGCACTTCGGCGCACTCGTCGGCTACGTGCCGGAGGGTGCCGAGCAGCAGGCCGGTCCGATCGTCGAGGCGTTCGCGTCCCGCCGCCCCGACGTGGCGGCCGAGGACGTCATCGTCATGGACGGACACCGCGGGCTCGACGAACGGCTCGAGGAGTTCATCCACCAGGGAGCCAGCAAGTTCGTCGTGGTGCCGCTGGTGCCGCCTGGCGACTGGCGCACAGAGCTGGCCACGCTCCGCCGGGCAGTGGCTGAGCCCATGGAGAACTGAGGAGGACCCAGATGGGCGACGTGGCATGGACCGGCACACCGGTGCGACCGCACGAGGCCGCCCGCGACAACGGCGCTGAGAAGCTGCCGTGGGGCGGACGCCGCGAGCGGCTTCCACTGAATTGGCCGTTCGCCGAGGCGATCGAGGGGTTCCGGGCCAAGGCCCTGGCCAACCCCGACTACGACCCCGCCGCCACCTTCGTGTGGGGCCAGATGATGGCCGTCGGGCTCATCGAGGCGCTGAAGGCTGTGGAGGAGCGCTTCGGTGCGGAGGGTCACGCCGTGGTCCGTGACGCGCTCAGCAGGACCGGCGACCGCATCGTCTCGGAGATGACCGAAGGCGTGGAACCCCCGGCCGAGGCCACCCCCGCGGAGCTCACGAGCCTCATGGCGTCGTGGATCAACGAGGTCTGCTACGCGTCGATCGAGAGCCCGAACGTCGACGACGAGGCCCACGCGGACTTCGACATCCACTACTGCCCGCACGAGGACGTCTACGGCGCGTTCGACTGCCGCGTCCAGCGCTACTTCGTGGAGGGGATGATCGCGGCCGGCCGCCGCGCGTTCGGCCGGGGCATGTTCGACGTCCGTTTCACCAGCACCATCCCGTCCGGCTCGAGCGTGTGCCACTTCGACATGTTCCCCAAGGACGCGGGCGCGTCCGACGAGTGGAACGAGTACTCAGACCGTCTGCGCGAGAAGGCCTTGAACATCGTCGAGGTGCGCACGACGACGCGGGACTCTTCCTAGCGAGGGAGGCGGAACTCGCAGGCCGGCCCGTCGGACCGCACCAGGCGGAGGTCGAGGGTCGCCAGAGGCGCATCGAGCGCTTCCGCGACCGCGACGTACCAGGCGTCATATGCAGACAGGCTGTCTCGCAGCTCCCAGACCCGCCTGCCATAGGGCTCGTATCCGTGCAGTTCCACGCGGAGCTGCATGAGATCCTCGTGCGCGAGCGCCGCCACCTCCGCTGACACGTCCCGGCGGAGAACTGCGCGGCGCAGGACGTTGCCGACCTCGGCCGGCATCAGGTGCGGGGCGGCGAGGAGTCCGTGTTCGAGGATGGCGGCGCTCCATGCGCCGTCGGGCCCGCCGTCGACGAGCGCTGCCACCACGACACTGGAATCGACGACGAGCGTCACGCGCGGTCTGCGTCACGATGGCTGAGGATCCGGCGCGCCGGCAGCCGGCTCTCCGTGGCCGCTGCGCGCGCCCGCGCCCGAGACAGCACCTCGTCGACGGTCGGCTTGCTCGCGAGGTCGATCAGCTCCGCACGAAGGTGCTCCTGGAGCGACCGCCCGGCGCGCGCGGCTCGAGCGGCAAGCTCGTCGCGCACATCGTCCGGGACATCACGGATCGTGATCGAGACCATGCATGCAGAGTACTGCGAGAGCCGCTATTCTGCAAGCAGGACCCCCCCTGCTCGAGTTGGTGCGCAGCGAGCCGTCGGGATGATTGGATGTCCGGACTGAGTGCCACCGGTTCAGTAAGGGCCGCGGATCTGGACCGTAAAGTTGCAAGGAACCCCGCCGAAGGGATAGCCCTGATAGAAGTCCGTCACTTCGCCAGCCCAGAGCTTGCCGTCCGGCATCGAACCATTGAAGAGGATGCGCAATGAGCCATCCTGGTTGCGGCTGATGGACGAGATCATCCATCCGTGCCGCCGAAGCGCCTTCCGGTAGAAGGGACCGGCGCCCTCGACCGGGAGGCCCGGCCCCGGATGCCAAGTATAGGCGAAGCACACCCCGCTCGAGGTCGAGGCCTGGACCCCCCACTTTGGTCTCGCAGTCCTTTGGAGCGGAAATTCCTTCGGCCACCAACTGGGAAGCTCGCCAACTAGGACTTCCTCGGGGCCGGACACTCCTGGCTTGGTAGTGAGTGGAAGGCGCGTCCGAACCGGCGTGGGTGTCCCTATCGGATGCTCGGTGTGACCACCCCCAATGCACTGGCTACCGACGATCGTCACACTCAGTGACGTGACGACGGCGAGGCCCCGATACAGAGGACTTGCTCGTGTTATACGCAATCGGGGGTAGCACAAGCAGGCGCTGAGGGCATGTTCGTCAGAATGTAATCCGCCTCATCCTGTGGCAGGGACGTGAGCGCTACGGCCTGATAGGGGCTGGGGTCGGAAGCAAGGGAAGCGTAGTTCGGGGGTGCTTGTGACGGCAGCGTGACGAGCACATTCAGTGTTGGGGCGACGGCAGTCCACGGGATCGTGGCGACCGTGACCCGGTCTACCCACGAAACGCCGCCGTCTATGAGCCTTGCGACCTGAACGATGATGGGATCGCCGGGAGCCGCATATGCCTCGAGGAACGGGAGATACTGATAGTCGCCCGCGGCCCCCAAAGTTGAACATTCGTCCGTCCCAGCCGCGATCCTGATGCAAACGTCGATATCGGGCAGGGACCTCCATGAGGCAGGTACGTCCAGAAAGACGCGCGCGGAAACAAAGCCTTTGGCTACGCTGGCGGGCGCTTGGCTGAGGTCCCGACACTGGGGCGGTGTTTCCGACCACCACTCCAAGCTTCCCTCGGCCGGATAGCCCGTTCCCTCAGCCGAGTCCAAAAACTTCTCCCACGACAGCGAGATCGGTCCGGGGAGCACGTTTTGTGAATCCCCAGATGCGTCCAGTTCGACGTTCCAAGCCGTGAGCAGGTCCACCGGATCGGCTCCCTGATACGGATTGCCGCTCCATGAGAGAAAGGCTTGGAACTGGCCGGTGTCACGTGGAGCTACCGTGTTCGGTCCGAAGAACTGGGGATCTCCGTCCTGAGTATCAAGTGCAAGGATTAGACCGTAGCTCGGGTCTGTTGCCACAAAAACCACTCCAAGCGTGAGCGGGTCACCCTGATCCAGTGCCTGTGACGCTTGCTGCCAGGTCGCTGCATCTCCGAACATCAGGTCCGGTCCGATGGGGATGGGCCCTTGTGATGACATGTCCGGGTTGTTGGGGGAACTCGTTTGCCAGACGACATCCCTCACGACCACAACTGCCTCGTCAGGGGATATCGTCGACGGAACGACCGCAGAAGGGGTTACTAAGGCATCGACATCGACGTTCAAAGCAGTTCGAGGAATCGAATCCGATGCTACTCCAGTGAGTGGTGGCCATGGTTCCGGGGAAGGTGACGGCGGTGTTGCGTCTGGAGCGCAGTAAGGCCAAGGCAGATTGTTCCCGGCGGCTACCGATTTTCTGTGAGGTGGTCGTCTGGCAGACCGATAGGTCATCTCCGTGATCAAGCCCACGATGATGAGAGCCGTGAGGGAGATACCTAGTGCCATTGGCCAAAGCCGTGAGCGGCCGCCTAGGCTCATACGATCTCCCTTGCCCGAACATCGTCAACCGCGAGTGCCCGTCGAGTCTTCGTGCATTCACCGGAGACCGTTTGGCAGTGGTACACCAGATTGGTAATCCGCAATTCGAGCCCGACTTGCCAAGCATGACAGCCAGCCTGGTTGGGCGGCCTTCCGCCTTATACAGTCGGATCGCAGGCGCTTCCGAGATTGTCGGGCAGGTTATCCTGGGTCGAGTGGTACTCAGCCCACTCGTGACTGAGTGCGACTTTCGAGATTAGCTTGCGTACCGAGGAACCGTACGGAGGCATGTCGCAGAATCCCTTCTCGGGATCGTTCCCAAACGATGTGAACTGGACGAACGCCTCCATTACTGCGACTCCTTGTGCGTCGACCTCGGGAACCTTCGCCTGAAGCGCCAAGTCATACTGTCCGAGGTCATGAACACGGATCTTCTGGCTTATGTACGGATCCGATGCCCCCCATGATTTCGTTCCATCGAACTCGAGGTGATACGAACCCCACGGTCCTCCGTCGAGTCTTTGTGCCTTTGCGTTGACAACATTCCAGAAGACTCCAGACTCGAAACTCGGGTCTCGAACCATCTCCTTCTGCTGAGCCTCACCTTCCCGCTGGAGAAGCGCGGCGCGATCATCGTTGGTGAGGGTTCTTAAGTCGGGTTGCGCCTTGTGCACGTCAGCAAAACAGTTCCCGCGTGTCATTGTCGGCGGGTTCTCGTTCGGGTACATAATCGAATCTGTCCTGCCCGTGTGGTTGAGACCCAGGACGTGGCCCATTTCTGATGCCGCGACGCCCCAGAGCTGGCTAGGGTTGTTCAACTGCGTATTGCTAAATGTAATGGAAGCCGAGGTACCACCTTCAGAGTCACACCCTGCAGTGCTGGCAAGCGTGTCAGATGGCTGCTCTCCTCGATGGAGTGTGACGAGGGTCTCGTTGGGTCCCCGCGAGTGACCGTCCAACGGAGCGATATGTGCGATGTGCGTTCCATCGCGGTCCAGTACTTCTTGCCAGGTTTCAACCCCTTTGCTCACGGCCTGTTTAAGCTGTGGCGTCCAACCCTCACCTCCCCCGGATACATAGAAGACGGTTGGTTGACAGGCACTGACATCTGGATCGACAGGAGCGGCACTCTTCCCATGGCGGCCGTACGCGTTCGCCGATTCCGACGATGGGTCAGTAGGAAAACTATGAACAAGGCCAGGGGCACACAATCGTTCTGTGCATCGCGTGGCGACCATAGGTGCTGGTTCGGGATGGAGTCAATGTGCAAATGCACAGGATTTCTCGCCGCACCACATCCGCGACGTGGTGATCCCGAACCCTCCGCATCGGGCGGAGCGAGCGGGGCGCGACCCGAGCGAGCTCGAGGTGTTCGCCTGCCTGTTCGCCGCCCCCGGGCCCGACCGGGCCAGCGCCCGCGACGCCGTCCGACGCCAGCTCATGCCGTACCTCGGCCTGCCGTTCTACCGGAACATGCTCGTGGCCTCTGGTTTCGAGGAGGACTGCGACACGTTCGACGAGGGCATGGCGGTGCAAGATCTGCCGCGCGCCTTCGCCGGCATCTCGGATCGGATGGTGGACGAGATCGCGGCGACCGGTGACATCGACGAGGTGGCGCAGACGCTCGACACCTTCGTCAAGGCCGGCTGCACGATGCCGGTGGTCGGCGTTGCCGGCGGCTACGAAGGATACGAGGGCACGGGACAGGCGCTCGCAGCGCTACGGAGCGCTGCCTCGCTCGCCGACTGACCCAGCCGGCTCCGTTCGGCCCGTCGCCGCCTTCCGATCATCTCCGCACGGGGATCGACGCGAGGAACACGTCGGTCGGTCCGATGGTCGCTCGCGGCTTGCCCATGACGAACGCGGCCGCGAAGCCCGTCGACGTGGGGACGAGGCCGGCCCACTCGCCGACGCCCGTGCAGCACGCGGTGACCGGGAGCGCGTTGATGTCGAAGGGGCCGTCCACCCGTGTCTCCGTCGAGGCCCCGTGGTGGACGGTCCTGAACCAGACGTCGGTGTCGGTCGGAGGGCAGACCACCTGGTCGCATGTCACTCCGCTGCGGTTGTCGTAGAACAGGACGCCGACCGTGTCCTTCGCGGTCGCCTCGATCTGCACGAGCGACGGCTGCGCCGTGTCGGTGGCGAGCTCTTCGGGCTCGCTCCACGTGCACCCGCCGTCCGAGGAGCGGGTGAGCATGATGCGCCAGCCGCTCGCGTCGGCCGAGGGGATCGAGTAGCCGACGAGGATCTCGCCTGCGGCCGTCACTGCCGAGTCGAAGAACCCGTTGTTCTCGGGCGGGAGCGGGAGCGGCGGGCAGTCCGCGACGGCCGACCACGACTGTCCGCCCGTCGTCGAGCGAACCGCGTGCGCGACTCCACCCCCTGACTCGCACTGGATGACCGGCTGATCGACGTCCACGCCGGCCAGGCATTGGAAGAACACGTCCACGAGGCTGCCGTCGGGGAGCTGCAGGAGCTGTCCCCACTGATACGTCGACCCCGCCGGCGGCTCCGCGATCCTCAGCGGCGCCGACCACTCGTCGCCGTACGTCGTGGTCGTCGAGATGTACTCGTACGCCGTGGCGATCCCGGTCCAGGAGTTGCCCTCGCGGTGGCCCCACAGCACGTAGGCGGTGCCGGGCACGTGAGCATCCGCCACGGGCCACACCCAGTCCAGGTTGCCGGTGTCGAGCGTCGTCGACCCGGCCCATGTGGCCCCGCCGTCGCGCGTCGCGTTCACTCGCACCTGTTGATGGTCGGCGGTGCGATCGCCCGAGAAGAGGATGTTGGAAAGCGTGTAGATCGTGCCGTCCGGACTGACGGCCGAGCGGCCGTTGTTCGCCCCGTCCAACGGAGGCTCGTCGTGGCACCCGGGCATCTGCCCGGGGACGCCGACGGCGCTCCAGGTCTGGCCGCCGTCGGAAGTCACCGAGACCACGGTGCCGTCGTCCCAGTCCTGGGTCCAGGTGGCGACCATGTTCCCGTCGTTCGATGGGTTCACCGCGAGCGACACCTGGTGCTCGTGGTTCCGGGTGCCGGCGTAGTCGGCCGGCGGATTGCAGCTCGACATGGGACTCGGCCCGGAGATCTGACGGACCTCGACATCCGGTGAGCGCTTCGGGCGGGCGTCGGCGGCCGCCGAGGAGGTGGCCAGGCAGGCCATCGCCGTGAGCGCCGCGATCGAGACGACGATGCGCGTGCGTCGACGCGGGTGATGGGGTGTGCGGGGCACGGGGAGCTCCTTCCGATGGGGGTGCGGTTCTCGTCGGTCGAAACGGTAGGAGGGGGCGGTCGCCCGCGGCATCGGCGCCCGCTCCGAATCCGATATCGGAGCTAGCTCCGAGGCTCCGGCCGGGGGGCCCGTGCCAGAATCCACGCCATGAGCAGGACCGTCCTCATCGTCGACGATCACGCGACCTTCCGGTCGAGGTGTCGGCAGATGCTGGAGGCGGCCGGCTACCGCGTCGTGGGGGAGTCCGAGGACGCGAAGGGAGCGCTCACGGACGCGCGGCGGCTTCGTCCGGAGATCGTTCTGCTCGACGTGCAGCTTCCCGACGGCAACGGCTTCGACGTCGCGGACGACCTCGCAGCCGACACCGAAGGACCGGCCGTGGTGATGATCTCGAGCCGACGGGCGTCCGAGTACCGGGGACGGCTCCGTCGCAGCCCCGCCTGCGGGTTCATCGCCAAGGACGACCTGTCGGGATCCGCGCTGGCCGGCCTGCTGGGAGAGCGGGGATGAGCGCGGAGGCCGCGGCGCCGGCGGTGCTGCCCCCCGCCGGGGTCGGCAACGATCGGGTCCGGCCCTCCACGCTCACGCTCGCATCGGTCGCGGTGGCCGGGACGCTCGCGGCCGTCCTCACGAGGATCTACACCGACCTCGCGCTGATCTACATCGGACAGGGCCTGATGTTCATGGCCACCGGTCTCGTGGCGTGGTGGGCCAGGCCCGAGAACCGCACCGGGAAGCTCATGATCCTGTTCGGGTTCCTGTGGTGGGTGCCGACCGAGGCGCAGCCGATCTCGCCGCTCGTCTTCGCCATCACGGGACCGTTCCAGTCGGCAGCCTCCGTCGTGCTCGCCTACCTGCTCCTGTCGTACCCGAAGGGGCGGCTCACGTCGAACGTCGCGAGGGCCATCTTCGTGTTCGCGGTGTTCCGGGCCCTGTGGAACAACGTCTTCTTCCTGCCCTTCTACAGCCCTCAAGATGTGTTCGGATGCACGGCGTGCCCTCGCAATCTGCTCCTGTGGCGCTCCATCCCCGGTGTGATCACCGCGAGCGGACAGGCAAACCCCTATCTGTTCGGCATCCAGGAGGTGTGGATCGCGGCGGTGCTCCTCGCGCGCTTCGTTCGGGGCACCCGCCCGGCCCGGTTGGTGCTGGGGCCGATGCTGGTGCCGGCGGCGATCCTCCTGCTCGGCGATACCGTCGTGTCGTTGTTCACCGTGTTCGCGCTGC
Organism: Actinomycetota bacterium; assembly: GCA_046263085.1. Taxonomy (GTDB): domain Bacteria; phylum Actinomycetota; class UBA4738; order UBA4738; family JACQTL01; genus JBHELK01. The sequence continues at coordinate 17,894 of JBHELK010000018.1, read as the reverse complement.
ACTACTCGAGCATCTTCTCGCCGCCACCGCAGTCCTTCACCATCCCGGCCGACGTCGTGCGGATCGCGGTCTATTTCCTGCCGCTCACCTTCTTCATCGGATTGCTCCTGCTTCGCGTACGGCGGGGAAGGGTGGGTGAGATGGTGGTGCACCTCGGCGAGACGGCGAAGCCGGAGACCGTCCAGCAGGCTGTGGGACGAGCGCTGGGCGACCCGTCGGCGGAGGTCGGGTTCTGGCTGCCGGAGGCGGAGCGATACGTGAAGGTCGACGGCTCGCCGCTGGTGCTGCCGGCCGAGGGATCGAGCAGGGTCGTCACTCGGCTCGAGCGCGGCGGGCGCAATGTGGCGGTGGTCGTGCACGACGCGGCGTTGCTCGAGGACCCGGGCCTGATCCAGGCGGTCGGGTCAGCCGCTCGACTCGCCGTGGAGAACGACCGACTCCAGGCGGAGGTCCGCGCGCAGCTCGAGGAGGTCCGGAAGTCGCGAACTCGGATCCTCGCGGCGGGTGACGCCGAGCGCCGCCGGGTGGAGCGGAACCTGCACGACGGCGCGCAGCAGCGACTCGTCTCGCTGTCGCTCGCGCTCCGCATGGCCCGCGACCGGGCGGCGGGAGGCCGCTCGGATCCTGAGCTCGCGGCCCTGCTCGACGAGGCCAGCTTTGACCTCGCCGCGGCTCTGACGGAGCTGCGGGAGCTCTCGCAGGGGCTGCATCCGGGTGTCCTCTCGGACGAGGGACTCGCCGCGGCGATCGAGACGCTCACCGAGCGGACGCCCGTGCCGGTGTCCGTCGAGGTCCCAGAGGAACGGTTCCCGGAGCAGGTCGAGGTGACGGCGTACTTCGTGGTGTCGGAGGCTCTCGCCAACGCCGCGAAGTACTCGGGAGCATCGAAGGCGATCGTGCACGTGGCCCGGGAAACCGATGGGCTGCGTGTGGAGGTGGCCGATGACGGCATCGGCGGTGCGGATCCGCGGATCGGCTCCGGGCTCCGCGGACTCGACGACCGCGTCGCCGCGATCGACGGACGGCTGCGCATCGAGAGCCCTCCCGGCCGCGGCACCCGCATCACCGCCCTCCTGCCGTGCGGGTGATCCTCGCCGACGACGTGGTGCTCCTGCGGGAGGGCCTTGCTCGCCTCCTCGAGGACGCCGGGTTCGAGGTGCGCGGCCAGGCCGGCACCGCCGAGGAGCTGATCGCGCTCGTCGACGCCGATCCGCCGGACGCGGCGATCGTCGATATCCGCATGCCGCCCACCCACACGGACGAGGGGCTGCGGGCGGCCCAGACCATCCGGGCGTCGCACCCGGACGTGGCGGTTCTCGTGCTCTCTCAGCACCTCGACACGAGATACGCGGTGAAGCTGATCACCGAGGGAGAGGAGGGCATGGGGTACCTCCTGAAGGAGCGGGTCGCGAACGTCGAGGGGCTCACGAGCGCACTGGAGCGGCTCGTGGCCGGCGAAGCGGTGATCGACCCGGACATCGTGGGCCGCCTCATGGCGAAGCGGCGGGAGCACGATCCGCTCGGCGCCCTCTCCCCGCGGGAGCGCGAGGTGCTCGGCCTCATGGCCGAGGGACGGTCCAATCAGGGGATCTGCGACACGCTCTACCTGTCGCCGAAGACGGTGAACACCCACATCCACAACATCTTCACGAAGCTGGGGCTCGAGCCGGCAGTGGACGAGCATCGACGCGTCCTCGCGGTGATCACCTATCTGCGGTCCTGACACGGCGGCAGGGGAGTCGCCGGCTCGGAACATCGTGGAGGTCGCTCGATGCCGGCCGTCGGAGTCGTCGCCGACCGGGAAACGAAAACGGGCGCGGGAAGCCCGCGCCCGTTCGGCAAGCCGTGGTGCTAGGAGACGGTGCAGTGGTTCAGTGTGGGAACCGCCGGCTTCTTCGCGGTGGGGGAATCGACGGTGGCTCCGCCCTTGACGTCCTTGGCCTTCTTCTCCGGGAGATCGAGGTCCTCGATGGTCTCCTTCTTGAGCTCGAGTGCCTCGTCCCGCTCCTTACCCTCTGCCGTCATTCGGTGCCTCCCTCCGTTGTGGTTGCCTTGATCGTGGTGGAGCCCACCCACGGGCACGGGGAGAACCCGCGCCCGTCGGGCGGAGGTGGTGGAGCTAGGCGGTGCACCGTTCCAGCGTTGGAGGCGCAGCGACGCCGCGCTCGGGGTGCGGGCAGCCGCCCGTGACTCCGCCCTTGACGTCCTTGGCCTTCTTCTCCGGGAGATCGAGGTCCTCGATGGTCTCCTTCTTGAGCTCGAGTGCCTCGTCCCGCTCCTTACCCTCTGCCGTCATGGCATCCTCCTTCCTCGTTGGTTGCTCTGATCTGATTCGCGAACGATAGGCGTATTCCTTCCCCAGGGCTGTCCAGCAGCGGACAGCCGGACTGTCAGATTCCCGACATTTCCGGCGCGCTCACCCACGCGCTCGACTCGAGTCGGTACCCTCCGCGGATCGACACCCCCACACCGAAGCCGATCCGGACGTCGCCGGAGCCGCCCGTCGGCCCCTGGCGCCCCCTGGCCGGAGGCTCGCTCGCGGGGCGCTGTATGGAGGCGGTCCGGAAGCTCGAGCGTGCCCTCGTCGACCCTGAGGAGAGCCGAGAGGATGTCTCCCTCGCCGGCGGCAGCACCGGGATCGCCCTCATCCATGCGTACGTCTGCGACGCCCTCGGCACCGATGGGTCGCGCGAGCACGCCGAGCGTCAGCTCCGACGCGGCGCGGAGGCATTGCCGGGCTCGGGCCTCGACGTCTCGCTCTACGAGGGGATCGCCGGGGTCGGCTGGGTGGCGGAGCACCTCGTCGGGCGCGGGTTCGATGCCCATCTCGACGCCGGCGACGGCGTCACGGATCTCGTCGACCGCCTCCTGCTCGAGCATGTATCCCGGACGCCTTGGGATGCGGAGTACGACCTCATCTCGGGGCTGGTCGGCATCGGCATCTATGGGCTCGAGCGCTCGGCCCACCCCTCCTCGGATCCCCTGCTGGCCACCGTCCTGGATCGCCTCGAGGAGACCGCCGAGCGTACGAGCGAGGGGATCAGCTGGGAGACGGATCGGATGTCGATACCCGAACCCTGGCGCGACCGGTACCCCCCCAGGTTCCGCAACCTGGGCGTGGCCCACGGTGTGCCGGGTGTCGTGGGGTTCCTGGGCGCCGCCCGCGGGCTCGGGGTCGCGCCCGAACGCGTGTCCCCGTTGCTCGATGGGGCGGTGCGGTGGACGCTCGCCCACGGGACCGGCGAACCGGGCGCGCGATTCCCCCTGTGGGACGCACCGGGCGAGGGTCCCTCGCCGGCCCGCTCCGCGTGGTGCTACGGGGACCCCGGCGTCGCGACCGTGCTCTGCGTCGCCGCTCGCGGCGCGGGCGAACCCGCCTGGGGACGCGCGGCCGCGGAGACCTTGCGCGACGTCGCCCTTCGGCCGCGACCGGACATGCGCGTCGACGATCCGTGGCTCTGTCACGGAGCGGCGGGCCTCGCCCACCTCCACAACCGGATGTTCCGGGCGACAGGCGACCCCTGGTTCGCCGACCAGGCCCTGCACTGGCTGGAGGAGACGCTCGCCATGCTCCCGGCACACGATCCCTCGAAGAACCCCGGGTTCCTCACCGGGGCCGCGGGGGCCGGCCTGGTGCTGCTCGCCGCCGTGACCGACGTCGAGCCGCAGTGGGATCGGCTGCTTCTGGCCTCGTGTCGTGACCCCGGCGCTTCGATGTGACGCCGAACCCACCGGACGAGCTCCGGCCCTCGGGGTTCTTCGTCCTGCGATCGCCGGCGCTTCCGTACCGCGACGCGCTCGCGCTCGGCGAGGGCCTCGAGGCCATGAGGGCGTCCCGGGATCACCTCGCCGACGCACTCGACCGCGACCGGGTCCGGGTCCGGGCCCGGGTCCTCGAGGCGGTCCGCCGACCCGAGATCCGTGAGGCGATCTTCCTGGCCTCGCCGGACCTCGAGGCCTCCATCGAGAGATGGGTGAGCGACCCGGACTCCGAGCGCGGTCGCAGGACCGAGCGCGCGCTGGTCCGGTACCTCGTGCGCATGGCCACGCGCAGCACGCCCTTCGGCCTGTTCGCCGGTTGTTCGGTGGGGCGGATCGGGGAGCGGACCGATCTCGTGGTTTCCGGAGCGGACGGCCACGAGCGCCACACCCGGCCGGACATGGAGTACCTGTCCGGGCTTGGGGAGGAGCTGGTCGCGGACCCGGACATCCGGGCCGGGCTGGTGTTCCGGCCGAACTCGAGCCTGTACGAGACCGCCGGGAGGCTCCGCTACGTCGAGTCCAGGTGGGACGGCAAGCAGCGAACCCACCACCTCGTCGCCGTCGACCCCACGCCCGCCCTGCGCGGCGTGCTGTCCCGCGCCGCAGGAGGGGCGACGCCGGCCGACCTCGCGGCGACGCTCCAGGCGAACGGGGCCTCGGCGGAGCGGGCGCAGCGCTTCATCGACGTGCTCATCGATGCACAGCTCCTCGTCTCCGATCTGGAGCTCCCCGTCACCGGGCCCGAGCCGCTCCAGCGTCTCGTCGAGCATCTCCGAGCCATCCCGGGAGCCGAGGCCGTCGCCGACGCACTCGACGCGGTCGGAACGGAGCTGGCCGAGATCGATGCACGGGGCGCCGGTGCCGATCCGGAGGGCTACCGGAGGATCGCCGCGTCCCTCCAGGCCATCCCGGGACGGCCCGAGCTCCCACGTCTCTTCCAGACCGACCTGGTGAAACCGGCCCCCGGCGCCACACTCGGCGAGGAGGTCGTGGGCGAGATCGCCCGCGGCGTCCGGCTGTTGCACCGCATCGCGCCGACCCCGCCGGCACACCCGGTCGACGGCTTCATCGCGGCGTTCCGTCGCCGGTACGAGGGGAGATGGGTGCCGCTGGTGGAGGCCCTGGATGGCGAATCCGGGATCGGGTTCGCGGGGCCCTCGGGCGATGCCGAGCCGTTGTTGCAGGGCCTGCCGTTTCCGGGTCCGACCGCCGGCTTCCCGCCCTGGTCGCCGCGCGACGGCGCGCTCCTTCGAAAGCTCCAGGCGACGCTCGCGGCGGGCGAACGGGAGCTCGTCCTGGAGGAGGCAGCTGTGGAGGATCTGGCCGACCCGGACCCGCTTCCGCTCCCGGGCGCGCTCGCCGCCACGGTGGTGATGGCCGCTGCGTCGCCCGATGCGCTGGACGCCGGCGACTTCCTCGTGCACGTCCAGGGCGCCGACGGACCCTCGGGCGCCCGCCTCCTCGGCCGCTTCTGCCATGCGGATCCCGAGCTGCGGTCGCGGGTCGAGGAACACCTCCAGCAGGAGGAGGCGCTCGATCCGCATGCGGTGTTCGCCGAGATCGTGCACCTGCCTGAGGGTCGCATCGGCAACGTGCTGCTCCGCCCCGTCCTCAGAGACCACGAGATCCCGTACCTCGGCCGGTCCGGCGCGCCGCCCGACCGCCAGCTTCCCGTCTCCGACCTGCTCGTGACGGTTGAGGGCGAACGCGTCCTCCTTCGCTCACGGCGCCTCGGCCGGCGCGTCGTGCCGAGGCTGACCGCCGCGCACAACTTCGATCTGCCGAGCCTTCCCGTCTACCGGTTCCTGTGCTCACTGCAGTCGCACGGCGTGTCACGGCCCACGTGGACGTGGGGGGCTCTGGCGGAGGAGGAGTTCCTTCCGCGGGTCCGATCGGGACGGATCGTCCTCAGCCTGGCCCGGTGGGGCGTGACGAGCGAGGAGCTGCGCGCCTTGGCCGCGCATCGAGACGCCGCGCTGTTCGAGGCGGTTCGGGCTTGGACGGCGCGTCGAGGTCTACCCCGCCGGGTGATGCTCGCGGAGTTCGACAACCGGCTCCTGGTCGACTTCCACGATCTCGTGTCGATCGAATCCTTCGTCCAACTCACGAAAGGCGCCGGGGCCGCGGTCCTGGAGGAGGTCTTCGCCGGCCCCGGCGAGCTCTGTGTGCGCGGTCCCGAGGGATCGTTCGCGCACGAGCTCGTCGTGCCGTTCATCTGCGCGCCGTCACCTTCGGACTCCGACGCTTCCCGAGACCGGCCCGCACACGGTCTCGAGACCCCCCCGGTCGAGCCGGTGCGATCGTTCCCGCCCGGTTCCGAGTGGCTCTACGCGAGGATCTCCTGCGGAACGGCGACCGCGGATGACGTCCTGCGCGTCGTCGTTGCTCCGCTCCGCGATCGGGTGCTGGGATCCGGCGCCGCTGATTCATGGTTCTTCATCCGCTACGACGACCCGAACCCACACCTGCGCGTGCGGTTCCACGGAGAGCCGGGGCAGCTGCACGCGGAGGTCCTCCCCGAGCTCGAGGCAGCCGTCCGCGTCGCTCTGGACGACGGCCGGGTGTGGCGCCTCGAGCTCGACACTTACCAGCGAGAGGTCCAGCGTTACGGCGGACCCGAGGGGATCGACATCGCGGAACGGCTCTTCCGCGTCGACAGCGACTGCGTGATCGAGATCCTCGGGCGTCTGGAGAGCGGCGACGAGGGTCTGCGCGAACGCTGGCGGCTCACGCTGCGAGGGATGGACCGGTTGCTGTCGGACCTCGGTCTCGACCTGCCGGCGAAGCTGGCGGTGATGCGGCGGGTGCTCGATGGGTTCGCACGGGAGCACGAGGCCGACGCCGAGCTCAGGGCGGCCATCGGCAGGCGGTTCCGGGAAGAGCGGACGGAGCTCGAGCGACTCCTCGATCCGGACCCGGTGCCCGGCGGAGGGCCTGCGGGCCGGCCAGATCACCCCCTGGCGCCTGGATTCGAGCTCCTTCGCCAGCGCTCGGCGCGGCTCGAGCCGGTGGTCGGGGAGCTCCGGGCCGTCGAGGCCGCCGGCCGCCTCTCTCTGAGCATCGGGGACCTCGCCCCCAGCTTCCTGCACATGCACGCGAACCGGATGCTGCGCTCCTCGGCCCGCCGCCAGGAGCTCATCCTGGCCTCGTTCCTGGTCCGGCTGTACGAGAGCGCCATCCGCCGGGGCGGAGGCTGATCGGGCGTCCCGAGCAGGACAAGGAGCGAGCAGCGCGAACTCTTCTCCCGGTGTCCACCTTCGACCGAGCCACCCCCCGACCCGGCCGATCGGGCCTCGATCGGCTGCCCGCGCTCGCCCGGCCCGCATTCGAGGTCTCCGGGCGGCCCCTGGCGTGGGCCGCGGTCATCGACCACGCCCGCGACACCGGAACCTGGGCGATCGTCGAGGAGGAGGTTCGGGCGGGTGTGGCCTTGCTCCGGGCCGCTCAGGAGGGCCAGCCCGGCGAAGCCGAGCTCCGGGAGGCCGCGACCGCCTTCCGATACGACCGCGGATTGATCGCTGCCGAGGAGATGGAGACCTGGCTCGCTCGGTGGGACCTCACGGCGGAACGATGGATGGACCACCTCCGTCGGGCCCTCCTGCTGGCCCGGTCTCCGGCGCCGACAGCGGCACTCCCGCGCCTCGACCAGGAGGACGCGGAGCCGAGGATCTGGGCCACCGCCGTCTGCTCCGGCACGCTGGAGCGGGTGGCGGGCCATCTCGCCGAGGTCCTCGCGATGCGCGAGGCCCTGAGGGAGCACGGGCTCTCGAGCATCCGGCTCAGCGGGGTTCGCGAGCAGTTCGCTCGTGACGTGATCACGGAGGACGCGCTGCGGCGCGAGATCGAGCGACGACCGCTGGATCTCATCCGGGTGGAGACGGACGCGGTGCGTCTGTCCTCGCTGGACGCCGCCCGCGAGGCGCTCCTGTGTCTCACCAAGGACGGGCTGTCTCCGCGGGAGGTCGCCGCCACCGCCGGAGGAAGCCTGCAGAGCACCGCGCGGTACCTGGTCGAGATCGAGCCGGACCTGCGGGCCGAGCTCATCGGCGCGGTCGCCGGCGACGTCGTCGGGCCGATCCCGGATGACGGCGGGTTCTCCCTGCACGTCGTGCGGGCGAAGACGCAGCCGTCTCTCGACGACAAGGAGACCCGGCGACGGGCCGGCGAAGCTGTGCTCGCACGCGCCATCAAGCGCCAGGTCGAGGAGCACGTGGTGTTCGATGTCGACCACTGAGGCGACGCTCCTCGAGGAGCTGCCGCTCTTCCGGTTCATGCCACCCGAGGTGCGCGAGCTCGTCGCGGCGAGCTTCGTTCCGGCGTCCTACGGGTTCGGGGACGTCATCGTGCGCGAGGGCGACGACGCGGATGCCCTCTTCGTCGTCGTGAGCGGGCGCGTCCGCGTCGTGAAGACGGCCGACGACGGCCAGGAGGTCGTCCTGAAGGTCCTCGAGCGCGGGGCCAGCTTCGGGGAGACGGGGCTCCTCGAACGCACCCGGCGAGAGGCGACGGTCCGGGCAAGCTCCGAGGTGAGCGTGCTGCGGCTCGACGCGGCGGTCTTCGCCGGCCTCGTGTCGACGAATCCGGAGGTCAAGGAGTTCCTGGAGCTCCAGGTCACGCGGCGTCGACTCGAGAACTTCTTCCGGCTGCACTCGGAGTTTGCCGAACTCCCCCCCGACACCATCGATGCGCTCCTGCGGGAGCTCGAGGGCGTGGACGTCGCCGCCGGCGCGACCGTGATCCGCCAGGGCGAGGAGCCCGGTCCGATGTTCGTGGTCCAGGAGGGGCGGCTGCGCGCGCGCGTCGACGGCCGCGACGTCGCCTACTACTCGCGCGGCGACTTCTTCGGGGAGCGATCGCTCTTCGCGCGGGAGCCACGGGCCGCGACGGTGGAGGCGGTCTCGGAGTGCCGGCTCCTTCGGCTCGCGCCGGACGGGTTCGCGAGGCTCCTCGAGGGGCACCCGGAGCTGGCCTCACTCGTGGGGCGGCGGGTGGAGCAGTACCGGTACCAGCAGACGGCGAACGTGCCCCTCGACTTCGCCGAGGAGCTCCTGCCGTCGGAGGTCGCGGCCCCGCCTCCGGTGAGTGAGGACCAGGCGGAGCAGGTCGTCGACGAGCCCGCCGACGAGGCTCACAAGCCCGATCCGGCCGCCGCCGGTCCGTTCGCGACCCCCGACGGACGGTTCGTGAAGCGTCGTGGGCGCATCCGGCGTTTCCAGCATCTCTATCAGGTGGACGAGATGGACTGCGGTGCGGCGTGCCTCGCAATGGTCTGCCGGAGCTTCGGCCGGGCGGTGAGCCTGGCGCGGGTGCGCCAGTTGGTGCGCACGGGCATCGACGGAACGAGCCTCCTGGGGATCACGCGGGGGGCGGAGGCACTGGGCCTCGCGGCGCGTTCGATCAAGGTCTCGAAGCGCAACCTCGACCGGTTGCCGCTGCCGGCGATCGTCCACTGGGACGCCAACCACTGGGTCGTGCTCTACGACGTGGGGGAACGCCACGTGCGCTACGCGGACCCGGCGGTCGGCCTGCGGCGGATCTCGCGCGCGGAGTTCGAGGCCAAGTGGACGGGGTTCACCGTGCTGCTCGAGCCGACGCCCGCCTTCGAGGAGGCACCCGTCGGGGGCGCCGACTTCTCCTGGCTGCGACGGTTCTTCGCCCGGCACCGCAGGGCTCTCGTGGCGGCCACCGCCATCGCCCTCGGGGTCAGCGCCTTGCAGCTCGCGCTCCCGGTCTTCATGCAGGTCGTGGTGGACCGGGTGGTTCCCGGCCACGACATCGGCCTGTTGCGGGTCATGCTCCTGGGGATGGGCGGCGTGATCGCCGCGATGCTCGTGGGGAGCCTCGCCCATCGCTACATCCTCAGCCGGGTCGCCGTACGCATCGACAGCGATGCCATGGACCTCGTGAGCCAGAAGATGCTGGCGCTGCCGATGCGGTACTTCTACGCGCGCAGGGCCGGCGACATCCAGCGGCGCCTCGCGGGGATGCAGCAGGCTCGCATGTTCGTCGTCCAGCACGGGGTGGTGGCGCTCACCGCGGTGGCGCAGCTCGTCGCCGCGACCGTGCTCATGTTCGTGTATCAGCCACTGCTGGCCCTGCTCTTCCTGGCTGCCGGACCCATCTACGCCGCGCTCGTTCGGTTCGCCGCTCGGCGCCTGCGGCCGGTCTTCGACACCCTGGAGGAGTCGTTCGGGCGGTACTCCTCGCGGCAGATCGATGCCATCAAGGGCATCGAGGCGGTGAAGGCGATGGGCGCGGAGGACGCGCTCAGGCGCGAGCTCCTCACGGAGTTCCAGGCGCTCACCGGCCGGCTCTTCCGAGCGGACTTCACCGAGATGCTCTACCAGGGCGGGGTGCAGCTCGTTGCGTTCGCGTCGCTCGTGGTGTTCGTCTGGGTGGGATCGCTGCAGGTGCTGAAGGGGTCGATGTCGATCGGCGAGCTCGTCTCGTTCAACGCGCTTCTGGTGCTGGCCAACGCGCCGATCGTCCTGCTGCTCACGCTGTGGGATCAGCTGCAGTTCGTCCGCGTGTTGATGACGCGGCTCTCGGACGTCTTCGAGGAGGAACCGGAGCAGGGGAGGGATCGGTCGCACCTGCGCCCGGTGCCGACGCTCTCCGGCGGTGTCCAGGTCGAGAACGTCGGGTTCCGGTTCGCCGGGCCCGAGTCGCCGAGCATCCTCGACGGGGTGTCGTTCGAGGTGCGGCCGGGGACCACGGTGGCCATCGTGGGGCGGAGCGGATCCGGCAAGACCACCCTCGTGAAGTGCCTGGCGGGCCTGCACGAGCCCACCGCCGGCACCATCCGTTACGACGGTGTCGACATGTCGACGCTGGACTACCGACAGCTCCGCCGGCGGATCGGCTTCGTGCTGCAGGAGAGCTTCCTGTTCGCCGACACGATCGCGAGGAACATCGCCTTCGGCGACGACCATCCGGACATGCAGCAGGTGGAGTGGGCGGCCCATCTCGCGAACGCACACGAGTTCATCGAGCGGCTCCCGCTCGGCTACGAGACCAAGGTGGGCGAGACGGGGCTCCTCCTTTCCGGAGGGCAGCGCCAGCGCGTGGCGATCGCCAGAGCCATCTACCACCGGCCACCGGTCCTCATCTTCGACGAGGCCACGAGCTCACTGGACGCGGAGTCGGAACAGGCCGTCCAGGAGAACCTCGACCGCCTCCTCGAGGGCCGGACGTCCTTCGTGATCGCCCACCGGATCTCCACGATCCGCGGCGCCGACGTCATCCTCGTGATCGACCGGGGCCGGCTGGTGGAGCAGGGCACGCACGACGAGCTCATCGCCCGCAAGGGGCTGTATTTCTACCTGTCGAGTCGCCAGCTCGATCTGTAGCCCGACACTTGTCGACGGGCGGCCCACGTCCGTCGGCGGGAGTAGGCTTCGCGTCGGTGCCGATCCCGAGAGAGCAGCTTCGCCTGACCGAGGAGGAGCTCGAGGAGCTCCTGCGCACCGAGCGGACCATGCGGGCGGGGACGGTCTCGCCGGACGGTTCCCCGCACGTCGTCCCCCTGTGGTTCGTGTGGCGGGGCGGCGCGATCTGGATCAGCAACCTGCGCAAGGCCCGGCGCTCCCGGGACATCGAGGCGGGCTCCCACGTGGCGCTGTGCATCGACACCGGCGTCGAGTACTTCGAGCTGCGTGGCGCGGTGCTCTACGGCAGGCCACAGGAAGCCGACCCGGCCGATCCGATGCTCCCGGAGGTGCGCACGGAGTTCGGTGCCAAATACTTCGGGGGGATCGAGGTCCCCGACGTCAAGAGCCATGTGTGGCTGCGGATGGTCCCGGAGCGCATCGTGTCCTGGGACTTCCGCAAGATCCCGGCGGGGCGCGACGGGCGCTCCGAGGCGAGTCGGCAGCCACAGATCCCCCGGACCTGACGTGGCCGTCCCGTACGACCGAGATCTCGCGGCAACCCGCGGGCGCCTCGCCACGTGGCTCGCCGGCCGCATCGACGGGGCGCGAGACGTGGAGGTCTCGGAGATCTCGGGCCCCGCGGCCACCGGCTATTCCCACGAGACGCTGATCTTCGACGCCCGCTGGGCCACGCCGGCCGGCGAGACCACTCAGCGCTCGCTCGTGGTGCGGGTGAAGCCCTCCTCGCACACCGTCTTCCCCGACGACCGGTTCGAGATCGAGCATCGAGTCGCCGAGACCCTGTCGAAGGTGGACGGGATCCCGGTCCCGACCGTGCGGTGGTACGAGGGCGACGGCGGTGTCCTGGGCGCGCCGTTCTTCGTGATGGATCGGGTCGACGGCGAGATCCCGGGCGACAACCCGCCCTACACGCTCGGTGGCTGGCTGGCGGAGGCGGCACCGGAGCAGCAGGAACGCGCCTGGTGGTCCGGCCTCGACGCGATGGCCGCGGTGCATCGCCTCGATGCCGGGGACCTCGATCTCGGGTTCCTGTCACGCGATGAGTTCGAGTACTGGGAGCGCTACTCCGCATGGGCCACGGCCGAGACGCCGCTCCCCGTCGCCGACACGGCGCTCGCGTGGCTGCACGAGCACCGCCCCGCGGATCAGGGCGCTCCCGGCCTGTGCTGGGGTGATTCGCGTCCGGGCAACCAGATCTTCGCCGACTTCCGGTGCGCGGCGCTGCTCGACTGGGAGATGGCGGCCGTCGCCGATCCGGAGCAGGACCTCGGGTGGTGGCTGTACTTCGACCGGCTGTTCAGCGAGGGACTCGGCGCGCCCCGGCCCGCTGGGTACCCCTCGCACGACGCCACCGTGGCGCGATGGGATGAGCTGACCGGGAGGCGAGCCCGCAACCTTCCGTACTTCGAGGTGTTCGCTGCGTTCCGGTTCGCCGTGATCCTGCTGCGGGTGACGGAGTTGATGAAGCTCTACGGCCAGCTCCCGGCCGACTCTGACTTCCCGGTGAACAACTTCGCCACCCAGATGCTGACGCGCGTGCTGAGCGAAGTCGGAGCGGGTGTGCGCGCATGACGTTGACGCCTTTCGACGACTACCCGATCCACCAGACCACGATGCCGGTCGCGCACCGGGCGAGCGGCGATCGCAACCACTACGACCGGTACTGGTTCAACGGCTACGACGTCGGCGGGGAGTGGTTCTTCGCCGTGGCGATGGGGCTGTATCCGAACCGCCGCGTGATCGACGGCGCGTTCAGCGTGGTTCGTGGTGGCGTGCAGCGCAGCGTGTTCGCCTCCGGCCGTGCGCCGCTCGACCCGGCCGAGACGCGCGTCGGGCCGATCTCCGTGGAGGTCGTGCAACCCCTTCGGACGTTGCGGGTGCGGGTCGACGCCGGGCACCTCGGCATCGACGCCGACCTCGTGTGGCACGCCCGGACCATCGCCGTCGAGGAGCCGCGGATCACGATCGAGGACGGCCACGTAACCATCCTGGACTCGACGCGTCTGGTGCAGTGGGGCACGTGGCGTGGAACCATCGACGTGGACGGCCAGCGCATCGAGGTGGCGCCGGATCACACCCGGGGGACGCGCGACCGGTCCTGGGGCATCCGGCCGGTGGGCGAGTCTCCCGGCGGTGCGCCGACGTCGAGCCTCGCCGGCGGCGGCATCTTCTTCCTGTGGGCCCCGATCAACTTCGAGGACGATTGCACGCATGCGGTCGTGTACGAGCGCCCCGACGGCCAGCGCTGGTACTGGAGCGCCCTGCGCGTTCCGGTGATCGGGGAGGCGGAGCCCGTCTTCGGGACCGACGAGACGATCCGCCACGCGAGCGATGTCGTGTACCGGATCGCCTACGAGCCGGGCACCCGCCGAGCTCGGACGGCGTCGCTGGTCTCGTCCTTCACCGAGGAGTCCTCGGAGGAGCTCGAGTTCGAGCCGATCCTCCGGTTCCACATGAAGGGGCTGGGCTACTGGCACCCGAAGTGGGCCCACGGCGTGTGGCAGGGGGAGCGGGCGGAGGGAGCCGACGAGTGGCGGATCGACGACCTCGATCCCCTCGATCCCGCCAACGTCCACGTCGAGCAACTCTGCAGGGTGCGGCGCGGGTCCGCCGAGGGGATCGGCGTCCTGGAGCAGCTCGTCCTGGGCCCGCACGAACCCACGGGCCTCGAGGACTTCCTGGACGGCGGCTGACACCGCCGGGCCGGCAGGAGTTCGGCCTCCCGGCCCCGAATATCTCTCCCATGCCTGGATCGAGGCGCCTGTTCGCCCTGCTCACGGCCCTGCTCCTCTTGACCTCGCTCGGCACGTCGGCGGTCCGGGCCCAGACAGGGGATGCCCCGGACGATCCGATCGTCTTCGCTCCGCAGGGGCTCTCGGCCGATCGGTTCCCGAAGGCGACCACGTTCGAGCACGTGGAGATCCCCGCGCACGACGGCGTGATGCTGTCGTCGCGTGTGTATCGCCCGGATACCTCGAGCGACCCGGAGTGGAAGACGCCCATCATCCTGGTGCACTCCCCGTACTACGGGAACACGCCGGCCCGCTCCCAGGATCTCGTCGACCGGTACACGCCGAAGGGCTACACCGTCGTGCTATCGAGCGTCCGCGGCACCGGGGACTCGGGAGGCTGCCTGGAGCAGGACAGCCCGAACCAGGCGAAGGACTTCAAGACGCTCGTGGAGTACTTCGGGAAGCAGCCCTGGTCGAACGGCAAGGTCGGGTCCTACGGCAAGTCCTACGACGCCGAGACCCAGAACGCGGGCGCGGTGCTGCACCCGAAGGGCTTGGTGACGATGGTCACGGTCGCCGGCATCGCGAGCCTGTACGACGTCGCGTACTTCGACGGCGTCCCGCTGGCGGGCGACGGAGCGCTCTCGGCGGCGAGCTATACCCTGCCCGACGGCACGCCGGCCGATCGCACTCGAATCTCGCAGCGCGAGGGATGCCAGCCCGACAACTACGTGAACGCGATGGACCCCTCGGGGGATCTCACGCCGTATTGGGCATCCCGCGACTTCCGTTTCGGCGTGAAGAACGTCGCGGCCAGCGTCCTGTACGTGCAGGGCCTGAACGACTTCACCGTCGCGCCGATCGACATGGACGGCTGGTACGACGAGCTCCCCGGGTTCAAGCGCGCCATCCTCGGCCAGTGGCAGCACTACTACCCGTACGACGCGCCCGCGAGCATCGCCCGCAGCGACTGGTACCAGGCGGTCGACGCGTGGTTCGACCACGAGCTGCTCGGCCTTCCCACCGGCATCGAGTCGTGGCCGCCGGTGCAGGTCCAGGACGAGGCCAACACGTGGCGAGCCGTCGACTCGGTGGCCGGAATGGGCGTGGAGCACACCCTGCCCCTCGGTTCCGCAACGCTCGGCGAACCCGGCGCCACGGGCTCGACGGCGACGTACCCGGAGACCGGATCGGCGACCTGGGACGGACCGGTGCTCTCCGAGCCGTTGCACCTCTCGGGCCAGGCGTTCCTCGACGCCACCATCGCCCTCGACCGCCCCGACGGCCATCTGGCCGTGACGTTGGAGGAGGTCAAGACCGGCGGAGCCGTTCGCACGCTCACGCGCGGCTACCTCTCCGTCCAACACCAGGAGGACATGTTCCGCGGACACGCGATCACGCCGGGATATCCCGTCCCGTACCGGGTGCGGACGTACCCCTTCGACAAGACCCTCGCCGCCGGCTCGAGGTTACGGCTCGTCCTGGGCGGTTTCGACTCGTTCACGCTGCCCGCCGCCACCGGTTACACGGCCACCGTCGCGGTGGACGGTGCGTCGGTGCTTCGGATCCCGGTCGTCGAGCAGGAGTGCGGCCTGCTCGTCGCACAACGCAGTCCGCCGCTGCGGGCCATCCCGGACTGCGCGGACCAGCAGATCCCCGCCGCGGTGCCTCGGTTCACGCCGGATGCCGCGCGCGGCCATCTGGCCACGGCCCGGGTGCTCGCCACGAAGGCAGAGACCATCGGGGGCGTGGCGGTGACTCGTCAGTCGGGCTACCTGCAGGTGCGCGACGGCACGGAGCTCGCGTTCGAAGTGGTCCGGCCGGCCGATTCCGCCGCGCATCCCACGTTGTTCACGTACGACGGGTACGACGCGGGAACCAACCCCGACTCCAGCTATGTGTCGCGATATCTCCCGCGCGGGTACGCGTTCGTCGGGCTCAGCGTCCGGGGGACCGGGTGCTCGGGCGGCGTGTTCGACTTCTTCCAGCCGTCGGAGGGACCGGACGGTTTCGAGATGATCGAGTGGATCGCCCGCCAGAGCTGGTCGAACGGCCACATCGGCATGATCGGCAAGTCCTACCCGGGCATCACGCAGCTGTTCGTCGCCGAGACGCGCCCGCCGCATCTCGACGCGATCGCGCCCGGCCATTTCTTCGCCGACGCGTACCGCGACGTGGCGTTCCCCGGCGGCATCCTGAACTACGGCTTCGCGTCGCTGTGGTCGTTCATCGCCCAGCCGTCGTACGGCTTCGAGGCGACGCCGGGTGAGCTCGGTGCCGGCGACCAGACCTGCGGCCAGAACCTCACGAAGTGGGCCCTGAATACGCGAACGAACCCGTTCCTCCAGGCTCAGGAGCATCCGTACGACGAGCCGTTCATCCAGTCGCGGAGCCCACTCCGGAACCTCGGACGCATCGACGTGCCGGTGTACACGGCGCTCGCCTGGCAGGACGAGCAGCTCGGCTCGCGGCAGACGCATTGTTTGCGGGTGCTGCAGCAGCAAGGCATCACGTACCGCGCGGTGCTCTCGAACGGCGATCACGGCATGTACCGGCGGAACGCGCAGATGGCGGAGCTCGACCGCTTCCTCGAGGCGTATGTCGAGGGTCGCGACGTGTTGCGCGACGGGACCACCCGCGAGCAGTACCTGGCCGAACCGCCCGTCACCGTGTACTGGGAGCAGGGCGGCCAGCAACCGAGGTGGAAGACCACGCTCGACGGCTGGGGCGATCAAGCCAAGCCGATGCGCCTGTACCTCGCGGGTGGGGAAGCGCTGTCGGCGTCCGAGCCTGCCGCCGCCCCGGCGTCCGACTCCTATGCGCACTCGGCGGCCGGCTCGCAGGGGATCGGCAACCCGAAGTACGGCTCACCGTCGCTCCCCGACGTCTCCATGTGGGACAAGCTGGTCCCGCCACGAGGCGCCGCGCTGGCGTACACGAGCGCGCCCTTCGCTTCGGACACGGTGTTGCTCGGTTCGGCCTCGGCGGACCTGTGGATCACGGCCACGGCGCCGAACGTCGACCTCCAGGTGACGATGACCGAGATCCGGCCGGACGGCCAGGAGGTCTACGTGCAGCAGGGGTGGCTGCGAACGAAGCAGCGGGCGCTCGACCCGTGGAAGTCGACCGAGCTTCTGCCGGTGCAGACCCATCGCGCCGAGGACGTGCAGCCGCTGTCGGCAACGGAGCCGTCGCTGGCGCGCGTCGAGGTGTTCCCCTTCGGCCACGTCTTCCGGAAGGGATCCAGGATCAGGATCTGGATCGAGGCCCCCACGGTCCTGCCGCAGTTGTGGGCCTTCGCGCTCGACCCCACGCCGGCGCAGGTCCAGGTGTGGCGCGACGCCGCGCACCCGAGCAGCATCGCGCTTCCGCTGGCCGAGGGCGTGCACCTGCCGCCCGAGGCGATCGCCCAGCCGGCCTGCGGCTCGGTCAGCCGGCAACCCTGCCGCCCCGACCCCCGACCTCTTTCCTAGACCTTCTCGGCGGGGCCGAACCTCGCGCTGTAGCTGGGGACCGACGACACCGCCAGGGCTCCCTTCGGAAGACCAAGCGCGCGGAGCTGGTCGGCGATGGGACCCGATCCGAGAGTTAGGTTCGCTCCGCCGAAGCGCTGGCGGCTGGAGCCGTGCATGCTCCAGTCGGTCACGCGCAGGACGCCGTCGAGATACGTGTACGTCGGAATCGCGGGCTGGGGAAATGGGATCCAGCCGTCCCCGATCGCGAGCCGCAGCACCTGGGCGCCGTCGTGGCGCAGCGTGCAGGTCGTCTGTCGGCCATCCGTCCCGATGTCGATCTCCGCCAGGAACTTCGGGAAGCCCCAGATCTCCCGACCCGCCGCCATCGTGAAGCCCTGATCGACCGGCAACTGGTGGATGTAGACCCCGCGTCCTCGCGGGCCCTTCACCAGGAACGCCACGGCGAGCTCGTGGTAGGTGTCGAGATCCGACTCCAGGTAGTCCACGAACGCAAGCGTGAGCAGCGCTCGCCCGAAGGCCGGCGCGATCCGAAG
>JBHELK010000017.1:0-14795 GCA_046263085.1 Actinomycetota bacterium | reverse complement strand
CACGCGGCGTCGCTGCGTCAGGCTTTCGCCCATTGCGCAAGATTCCCCACTGCTGCCTCCCGTAGGAGTCTGGGCCGTGTCTCAGTCCCAGTGTGGCTGGCCACGCTCTCACGCCAGCTACCCGTCGAAGCCTTGGTAGGCCGTTACCCCACCAACAAGCTGATAGGCCGCGGGCCCATCCCTGACCACGAAAGCTTTGATCGCAGAGCCATGAGGTTCCGCGATGTCATCCGGTATTAGCCCCGGTTTCCCGGAGTTATCCCAGAGTCAGGGGCAGGTTGCCCACGTGTTACTCACCCGTTCGCCGCTCCGTACCTCCCGGGGTTACCCCCAAGAGGCCGATCGCTCGACTTGCATGTGTTAAGCACGCCGCCAGCGTTCGTCCTGAGCCAGGATCAAACTCTCCGTAGAGAATCGATCCCGACCGGTGACGAGACGGGAACCGATCCCCGCCCTACGCCGGTCTGGATTCATGTTGCTTGTACGGTCCGCCAGAATGGGTCAGGACACGCTTGCGCGTGCCTTCCCCGACTGACGGGAAACGCACTGGCTTTTGGCACACTGTTCAGATCTCAAGGTGCGAGGGTTGGCCGCCCCCACCGGGGGCGGCGCCGACCGATGAGCATACCAGCGCCACCGTGGGCGTCAACCGGGCGCGAAAGTGCTGGTCAGGGCGCGATCCTGACGAACCGGCGCGACCCCACCTGGACCACCTTCCCGGTCAGCTGACCGAGCTCGAGCAGGGCCTCCGGGTCCGAGACGGGCTGCCCGTCGATCCGGACCCCACCCTGCTCCATCAGCCTGCGCCCCTCCGAGTTCGATCCCGCCAGCCCCAGCGACGCAAGCAGATGCGGGACTGAGACCCGGCCATCCCGGACCGATTCGTCCGGAACAGGCGCTTCGGGAATATCTGCCGGCAGCTCCTTGTGCTTGAAGACCCGGTCGAAGTGGTCCTCGGCGTGCTTGGCCCCGGCCTCCCCCTGATAGAGCTCGACCACGGCCCGGGCCATGCGGCGCTTCCGCTCCGCCGGGTGACCGGCCTCGTCGTCGCCCTCCAGATCCGTGCACAGGCGGACGTACTTCGCGATCAGCTCATCGGGAACGCGCATGAGCTTGCCGAACATCTCCTCCGCTGGATCCGTGAGGGCCACGTAGTTGTCGTAGGACTTCGACATCTTCCGGACCCCGTCGGTCCCCTCGATCAGGGGCATCGTGAACACGACCTGGGGCTCCTGCCCGTACGCACGCTGGATCTCCCGGCCCATCAGGAGGTTGAAGGTCTGGTCGGTCCCCCCCATCTCGACGTCCGCCTCGACGGCCACCGAGTCGTAGGCCTGCATCAAGGGGTACAGGAACTCCACCACGCTGATCGGCTTCCCGTCGCGGTACCGGCCGTGGAAGTCGTCGCGCTCGAGCATCCTCGCCACCGTGGCCTGCGACGTCAGCCGCAGCACCTCGACCATGGACAGCTTCGACAGCCACTCTGCGTTGTGGCGGATCTCCGCCTTCTCCACGTCGAGCACGAGGCCCGCCTGGTCGAGGTAGGACCGCGCATTCGCATCCATCTCCTCGGGCGTGAGCATCGGTCGCGTCTCCGACTGCCCGCTGGGATCGCCCACGAGACCGGTGAAGTCCCCGATGATCAGCACCGCCGTGTGGCCGAGATCCTGGAACAGCCGAAGCTTGCGGAGCACGACGGCGTGCCCGAGGTGCAGGTCCGGCCTCGACGGATCGATGCCGAGCTTCACCCGCAGCGGCCGTCCGAGAGCCAGCTTCCGCTCGAGCTCCTCCTCGGGGATGACCTGCGCCGTGCCGGCCAGGAGACGTTCGATGTCGGAGGCCATGCGCGCGGATGCTATCAGCGCCCGGGCGCCGTCCCGGGGAGCCGAACCGGCCCCCGCGACACGTAGCGGCTCCCCCGGATCGTGAACCGCCACGGCTGCTCCATGGCCACCGTGAGGCCGACGCGGGGACCCGCCACCACATCGCCGTCGGCCACCGGACGGCCCCGCTCCACCCTGAGATCGGGCCCCTGCACGAGGTCCGTCCCGTCGTGTTGACGCGTGATGCCGACGGCCTGGCAGAGCCGGCCGGGCCCCGCGCAGAGCAATCGCGGTTCGGCCAGCCTTCGAAGCTCGGCCATCGTCTCCAGGCCCTCCATCGGCTCGGCCGCCCGCAGCAGAACCGCGCTCCCCTCTCCGTCCCGGCCGGTCACGACGTTCATGCAGAAGTGCGTGCCGTAGGACACGTAGACGTAGAGATGCCCCGGCGGCCCGAACATGGTCACCCTCGTCGGGGTACGGCCCTTGAACGAATGGCTCGCCGGGTCGTCCTGCCGGTACGCCTCGGCCTCCACGATCCGAGCACGGAGCACCTGGCCGTCGGGCAGGGTGCGGACCAGCTCACGTCCGAGCAGCGCCCTCGCCACGACCAGCGCCGGGCGCGCGTAGAACGAACGCGCAAGTGGGCGAGCCATCGGCCCGGAAGGATGTCAGACGGAGCGGGGCCGCTTGGCCTCGACGAACTTCCGGAGCTTCGCCAGGGACCAGGCATTGATGACGTCGTCCTTCGTCAACCAGCCCCGCTGCGCCGTGCCGATACCGAAGCGCATGAACCCGAGGTGGACCGTGGAGTGGGAGTCGGTGTCCACGGCGAACTTCACGCCGTGGCGCTTCGCCCACATCACGTGCTCGTCCTTCAGGTCGAGGCGGTCGGGGAAGGAGTTGATCTCGAGGGCGGTACCGGTACGCGCCGCGGCCTGGAACACCTCGTCGAGGTCGAACTCGATCGGAGGACGCTTGCCGATCATCCTGGCGGTGGGGTGCCCGATGACGTTCACGTACGGGTTCTCGCAGGCCCGGACGATGCGGCGGGTCATGTCGTCCTTCGACTGGTTGAAGTGCGAGTGCACGGACGCCACGCACACGTCGAACCCCTCCAGGAACCCCGGCGGCCAGTCGACCTCGCCTGCGGGATCGATGTTGAGCTCCGAGCCGTGCAGCAGCGTCATCTTCGGGTAGTTCGCCTGCAGCTTCCGGACCTGATCCCGCTGCGCCAGCATCTTCTCGTCCGTCATCTCCTGCATGTACAGGTTCGGCGCGTGGTCGGTGATGGCGTAGTAGGCGTACTTCATCGACGCCGCGGTCTCGATCATCTGCTCGAGGGGTGCCAACCCG
Source organism: Actinomycetota bacterium (assembly GCA_046263085.1). Lineage (GTDB taxonomy): Bacteria > Actinomycetota > UBA4738 > UBA4738 > JACQTL01 > JBHELK01. The sequence goes on along the minus strand of JBHELK010000017.1, from coordinate 11,619 downwards.
TCCGTGAGGTTCGTGTGCGTGTGGAGGTCCCCGCGCAGGTCCTTCTGCTGGACCACGGTGGGGAGCTCGCCGGCCAGCGCGGCCTGGATCTCTCCGCGGTCCTCGCGCATGGTCGGCGGGATCCACGGCAGCCCGAGCTGCTCGTAGACCTCCTCTTCCGTCTCGGCCACGATGAGCCTGCCGGACTTGGCCCGGAACAGCCCGTACTCGGAGAGCTTCAACCCCTTGCGCACCGCGATCTCGCGGGTCCGGATGTTGTGCGCCTTGGAACCCGTGAAGTACTGGAGGGCGGCGCCCCAGACACCCGGCTCCACGACCCGGAGGTCGACCTGCAGGCCCTTCGTGGTACGCACGCTCGATTTCGTCTCGCCCTTCGCGATCACGCGCTCCACGTAGCCGAGCGAGGTGAAGGCGTCCATCACCGGCCCCGGGTCCTCCGAGGCCACCAGGAGGTCGATGTCGCCGATCGTCTCGGCCATCCTCCGGAGCGACCCCGCGTAGCAGCACTGTCGAACAGCCGTCAGCCCGCCGAGCTCGCCCAGCATCTCCTCCGCCAGGTCGAGCGCGACACCGATCTGCACGCGCCCACCGGATTCCTGGAGCTGGCGGATGCCGCGGAGGATGTTCTCCTCGGTCTTCGCGCTGAAGCCGCGCAGGCCCTCCAGGCGATGCTCGTGCACGGCGTCCATGAGCTCCTCGACGGAGCCGATCCCCAGCTCGTCGTGCAGGGCCATGGCCTTCTTCGGCCCCAGCGTCGGGATCTGCATCAGCTGGCGAACGCCCGCCGGGATCTGCTGTCGGAGCTCCTCGACGGCCTGGATGCTCCCGGTGTCGAGGAACTCCCGGACCTTCTCCCCGATCGACTTCCCCACGCTCGGGATGGCCAGGATGCCCTTGCCGTCGAGGTCGTTCAGATCCGCGTGGTAGCCGCCGATCGACCGGGCCGCCTTCTCGTAGGAGCGCGGCTTGTAGGGATCGCTGCCGGCGATGGCCAGGAGCTCGGCGTACTCGTAGAGGAGCGCTTCGACCTGCTCGTTCGTACGTGCCATGCGGCTTCTTCCGATCGGGGGGTCCGCTCGCGTACCGACCTGACCATAGACGTTCCGGGGCGAGCTACCCCCCCGAACCCCCCGTGGAGAGGAGCCAGGCGAGCAGGGCTTTCTGCGTGTGCAGGCGGTTCTCGGCCTGGTCCCAGACCGCGGCGTGGGGCCCGTCGATCACGTCGTCGGTGATCTCCTGGCCGCGGTGCGCGGGAAGGCAGTGCAGGACGAGCACGTCGTCCTTGGCGCGAGCCACGGCGGCGTCGTCCAGTCGGAACGCCGGGAACACCAGCGTGCGGGCATCGGCCTCGGCCTCCTGGCCCATGCTGGCCCACACGTCGGTGTACAGCACGTCGGCGCCGTCCGCTGCGGCGGCCGGATCGGAGGTGACCTCGACCCCGCCACCCGTCTCCCGCGCGATCTCCCCTGCGCGCTGCACCACCTGCGGGATCGGCTCGTAGCCGGGCGGTGCCGCGACCCGCACGATCATGCCGTTCTTGGCCCCCCCGAGCAGCAGCGAGTGGGCCACGTTGTTGCCGTCGCCGAGATACGTCATGACGAGACCCGGCAGGTCGCCCTTTCGCTCCCGGACCGTCAGCAGGTCGGCGAGGCACTGACACGGGTGCTCGAAGTCCGAAAGCATGTTGATCACGGGAACGGAGGCCACGGCTGCCAGCGCCTCCAGCCGCTCCTGCTCGAACGTGCGCACGGCGATGACGTCCACGTACCGGGACAGCACCCGCCCCGTGTCCTCGATGGTCTCGCCCCTCCCGAGCTGGAGCTCCTGGGAGGAGAGGACCACGGGATGACCGCCGAGCTCGGCGACGGCGACCTCGAACGAGACGCGCGTGCGTGTGGACGGCTTCTCGAGGATCAGCGCCACCGACTTCCCGCGCAGGGAGCCGGCCGGGTCGTCGGGCGAGGCCTTGAACTTCCCGGAGAGCTCGAGAACCTCATCCAGCTCGCCGGAGGTCAGATCGTCGATGGACAGGAAATGACGGACCATGCGGGCAAGTCTATCCCGCGCGGAGCTCCGCTCCGAAGTCCGACGCCAGCCGGTCGCGGATGCGGCCCACGGCCTGGTCGGCCTCCTCGTTGGTGAGCGTGCGGTCCGGAGCCCGGAAGTCGATCGAGAAGGCCAACGACCTCTTCCCGTGCGGGATCGGATCGCCGGCGAAGACGTCGAAGAGCTCCACGGAGCCGCCGAGCTCCCCGGCGGCCTCGACGATAGCCGCCCGCACGTCACCCGCCGGCACATCGGCGTCGATCGTGAACGCCAGGTCGCGGCGGACCGGGGGGAACTGCGGGATGGGGCGGAAACCGCTCCATGCCCCGGCCCGGTCCCCGAGCACGCCCACCTCGAGCTCGCCGATGGCCACGCGGCCGGGGAGGTCGAGGCGCGCCGCGACGCGGGGGTGGAGCTCGCCCCCCTCGCCGGCCAGCCGGCCGCCGATCTCGATCGACGCGGAGCGTCCCGGATGCAAGAGCCGGCGCGACGGGGGCTCGCCGAGCTGCCAGTCCGGGATGCCGAGCGACTCGAACAGCGTCTCGATCACGCCCTTGGCATCGAAGAAGTCGACGTCGCGCGACTCGCCCGGGAACGGCGGCGCGGACGGCCCCCTCATCGCGAACGCCACACGCTCGTGCTCCTCGACGCCGCCGGCGACCGGGAAGAAGATCCTCCCCGTCTCGAACAGCGCGGCCGCGCGAACCCCGTAGCGCTCGTTGATCTGCAGGGCGTGGAGCAGCCCGGGGAGGAGGCTCGTGCGGAGGAATCCCTCCTCGGCGCGGAGCGGGTTCGCCATGCGCACCGCTTCCCTGTCGCCGACCAGCGCCAGGTCCTCCTCGGAGACGAACGACAGCGACCGGATCTCGCGGAGACCGGCCCGTACGAACCCGTCGCGGATCCTCGCGCGGAGCGACCACCCCGGGGGGACACCGCCCGCCTGCCTGATGGCCGGGAGCGTGGAGCCGATGAGGTCGTAGCCGCGGATGCGGGCGACCTCCTCGATCAGGTCGTCCTCGCGTTCCAGGTCGACGCGATACCCGGGAACCTCCACCTCGACGTTCCAGTCCGTCCGCGCGGAGGGCATGCGCAGGAGCGAGAACGCGTCCTCGACGTCGTCCGCGGTGACCTCCAGACCCAGCACCGCCGACGTTCGCTCCGGGCGGATCACCACCCGGCGCCGGGGCGGCGCCTCGCCCACGTCGACCGCCCCGCGGAGCACCGACCCCCCTGACCACGTGGCGATGAGCGCCGCCGCCCGGTCCACGGCCACGGGGATCGCCTCCGGATCCACGCCCCGCTCGAAGCGCATCGACGCCTCCGTCTGCAGGTTCAGCCGGCGAGCCGTCCGCAGGATCCCCCGTCGCTCGAAGTGCGCGCCCTCGAGCAGCACGTCGCTCGTCTGCGGCGAGACCTCCGCCGAGGCGGAGCCCATGACCCCCGCGATGGCGACCCCCTTTTCGTGATCGGCGATCACGAGGTCCTCGCCGCTCAACGTGCGCTCGACGTCGTCGAGTGTCACGAGCCGCTCCCCTTCCTGGGCGCGGCGCACGACGATGCCGGAACCGGCGAGGAGGGACAGATCGAACGGGTGCAGGGGCTGGCCCGTCTCGAGCATGACGTAGTTCGTGGCGTCCACCACGTTGGACAACGGCCGCATCCCAGAGGCCGTGAGCCGGGCCTGCACGGCGAGCGGGGAAGGTGCGACGCGCACGCCGCGAATCACGCGCGCCAGGTACCGGGGACACCGCTCGAGGTCGCGGACCTCCACGGTCGCGACGGCCTCCGCCTTCTCATCGCCCTCGTCGAGCTCGACGGGCGGCACCCGGAGCTCGCCCCCGGTTGCGGCCGCCACCTCGCGAGCAACGCCGAGCACCGACATCAGGTCCGGCCTGTTCGGGGTGACCGCGATGTCGAGCACGGCGTCGTCGAGACCGAGATGCGCGGCCACGTCGACGCCCAGCGGCGTGTCGCTCGGCAGCACGAGGATGCCGGTGTGCTCGGGCGAGATGCCCAGCTCGCGCGGCGAGCACAGCATCCCCTGCGAGCTCACGCCCGCGATGACCTTCTCGGTCAGGGGCTCGTCCAGCACCGGGACCCTGGACCCCGGTGCGGCCAGTGGGACGACGTCGTCGGGCTGCATGTTGCGAACGCCCACGACGAGCTCGCGCTCGCGGGAGCCGTCGGTCACGCGGGCCAGACAGAGCTTCTCGGACTTCGGATGGTCGCGGACCTCGATGACCCGGGCCGTCACGACCCCGGAGAGCCCCTGCCACGGCCGGATGATCTCCTCGACCTCCGCGCCCACGCTGGTGAGAGCGTCGGCGATCTCCTCCGCGGGAAGATCGGTCGGACAGAGCTCCCGCAGCCACGACAGGACGACCCTCATCGCGCGGCGCCCGCGAACTGCTCCAGGAACCGGACGTCGCCCTCCACCAGAAGGCGGATGTCCGGGATGCCGAACCGGGGCAGCGCCACCCGTTCCACCCCCATGCCGAACGCGAACCCCGTGTAGCGCTCGGGGTCGTAGCCGACGTTCTCGAGGACCGCTGGGTGGACCATGCCGCAGCCGAGCAGTTCGATCCAGCCCGTGCCCTGGCACGTCCGGCATCCGTCCCCGCCGCAGATGAAGCAGGACACGGCGAGCTGCGCGCCGGGTTCGACGAACGGGAAGTAGTCGGGGGTCAGACGGATCCGCGTGTCGGGGCCGAACATCTCGTGGGCGAAGGCTTCGAGCGTGCCCTTCATGTCGGCGAACGTGATGCCCTCGTCGACGGCGAGCCCCTCGACCTGTTGGAACACGGGCAGGTGCGACGGATCGGAGGTCTCCCTGCGGAACACCCGCCCCGGCGACACGATGAACACCGGCGGCTCCTGCGCCTGCATCGTGCGGATCTGCATGGCGGAGGTCTCGGTGCGGAGCAGGAGGTCGGAGCGGCCGGGGAGGTCCACGTACAGCGTGTCCTTCACCGTTCGCGCCGGGTGATCGGGCCCGATGTTCAGGGCCTGGAAGTTGTACCAGTCGGTCTCGACCTCGGGACCCTCCACGACGCGGTAGCCCATGCGCGTGAAGATGTCGACGATCTCCTGCTCCACGATCGTGAGCGGGTGCAGGGAGCCGGGGCGCAGTCGCCGCCCCGGGAGCGTGACATCGACCCGGTCGCCCTCGAGGAGCTCGTCCTCGGCCCGTGATTCGAGCGATTCCTTCCGCTCGCCGTGGATGGCGTCGAGCGCCGCGCGGACCTCGTTGGATCGCCGGCCGACGGCTCGGCGGCCGTCCTCCCCGAGACCTCCGAGGCTCCGCTGCACCTCCGACCACCGGGACTTGCGTCCGAGCAGCTCGGTGTGGGCGCGCCCGAGCTCCTCGAGCGTTCCCGCTTCCGCGAGCAGCACCGCGCCTCGCTCGAGTTCGTCCTCGAGGATGCGGTGGGCTTCGGCGGCGTCGGGGGGTGGCACGAAGGGGCAGTCTAGCGGCCCGGTCCCGGCATCTCGGCCGGAAGCCGCAGGCGCAGACGCAGACCGTCGTCGATCTCCGCGGTCGCCGATCCGCCGAGCGCGCCGGCCACCCCGCGGGCCACGAACAGACCGATCTTGCTGCCCGCACCGGAGCCCGGCGGACGGGGCGCGAACAACCCGTCGGCGTCGCGGGTCGAGAGGTTCGTGCCCGAGCGGAACACCTCGATGTCCACGCTCTCGCCCCGGCGGACGGCGGTGATGCGGATCGGTCCCTCGTGCCCCCACCAGGCGGCGGCCTCGATCAAGCCGTTGACGGCCTCCGCCAGGCGCTCACCGTCGGTGAACAGCGTGGTCTCCTCGCCCTCCCACACCACGTCGGGATGGTCGGGGTTGCTGGCGAGGAACGAGGCCACGATGCCGATCGTCTCGCCCACGTCGACCTTCTCCCGGGCGATCTCGAGCCGACCGGCAGCGATGCGAGCGGCCTCCACGAGGTGCTTGACCTTGAGGTTCATGCGCTCCGCGTCGAACACGATGCCCTTCAGCATCAGCTCGCGCTGCTCGTCGTCCATGGTCTGCCACCGGTTCAGGAGCGTCAGGGCGAACCCCCCGAGCGTCGTGATCGGCGAACGGATGTCGTGGGCGGCCGCGGCGATCACCGACTCGAGATCACCTGGTCCGCCGTGCCGGCGCTGGCGGGCCGCCTCGAAGAGACAGAGCGTGGCCGCGGCGGCGAGGTTGAGTGACTCCGCGGCGCCCGCGATCGGCACCCGCACGGTGGCGTCGGCCAGGGACACGACGTCATCGGGAAGGCCCCAGGCCTCGTTGCCGAACAGGAACACGCTCGGTCGAGACAGGTCCAGCGAGTAGAGGTCGCCTTCGGCGTGCGCCGCGGCGGCGTACACCGTGGCTCCGCCCTGCCGGAACGCGTCAACCGCCTCGTGGATCTCCGCGTCGCGCACCACCGGCACGTGGAACAGAGATCCCGCGGAGGAGCGAACGGCTTTCGGGTTGTAGACGTCGACCGACGAGGTGGAGAAGACGACGGCCTCGGCACCGGCGGCATCCGCCGATCGCAGGACGGTGCCCGCGTTCCCCGGATCGCGCACCGCGTAGAGGATGCAGGCGAGCGATGCGGAGGCCACGTCGGGCATGCCGACGTCGACGAACCGCGAGACACCAACGAGACCCGGCGGCGTCACCGTCGACGTGAGGTGCTCCATCACGCCACCGCTCACCTCGAAGGTCGCCGTGCCCGCCCGCTCCGCGCGGGAGACGAGCGGCTGGTCGCCGTTCGGACCGGAGACGAAGAGCGTCGAGAGCCCGGGGCCGGCGAGCGCCTCCCCCACCGCTTGGGCTCCCTCCACCAGGAACCGTCGATCGCGTTCGCGGAACGCTCGCTTCTTGAGCTTGACGGCGTCGGCGACCCTCGGGTTGCGAACCGACGTGATCAACGAACCGCTCACGTGCGGCAGCCTACTTGGCCGCCCCCCGGATCTCGTCCACGAGCTGGGTGAACGCCTGCGGGTCGTGGACGGCCATGTCGGCGAGGATCTTGCGGTCGAGCTCGATCCCCGCCTCCTTCAGCCCGTGCATGAACGTGGAGTACGTCATGCCGTTCTGCCGGCTGGCCGCGCCGATGCGCGTGATCCACAACCGACGGAACTGCCCCTTGCGGTCGCGGCGGTCGCGGTAGGCGTAGACGCCGGAGTGGATGACCTGTTCCTTGGCGACCCGCAGCCGACGCGATCGCGCCCCGTAGTAGCCCTTGGCCTCGTTGAGGATCGCGCGACGCTTCTTGTGGCCGTGGACGGCCCGCTTCACCCGTGCCATGGCTACCGCCGCCCCAGGACCCGTTTGATGACCCGGGCGTCGCCGGGCGCCGCGGCGGCCATGCCCTCGACCCTGCGGCGGCTGTTGCTGCGCCGCTTGCGCAGGAAATGGTTGCCGGTGGCCTTGCGGTGCAGGACCTTCCCGGTCTTCGTGATCCGGAAGCGCTTCGCCGCTCCCCGATGTGTCTTCTGCTTCGGCATCGTTCTCGGTTACCCCTTTGCCGCTTCCTGCGGCTGCGGCGGCGACTCGTCCTTCTCCTGCCCCGTCTGCTTCTTGACGGGCGTGATGACCATGACCATGTTGCGCCCGTCGAGCTTCGGGAACTGGTCTACGGTAGCAAGGTCCGAGAGGTCTGCCACCAGCCGGTCCAGGATCTTGCGGCCCAGGTCCGTGTGCGCCATCTCCCGGCCCCGGAACATAATCGTGATCTTCACCCTCGCTCCGGCCTTCAGGAACCGGATGACGTGGCCCTTCTTCGTGGCGTAGTCGTGTGGGTCGATCTTCGGCCGGAACTTGATCTCCTTGACCTCGATCCGCGATTGCTTCCGGCGGGCCTCCTTCTGACGGATGTCGCGCTCGTACTTGTACTTGCCGTAGTCCATGATCCGGCACACGGGGGGCTGCGCTTGCGGCGCGACCTCCACGAGGTCGAGATCGAGGTCCTGGGCACGCTGCAGGGCGTCCTGCGTCGACACGATGCCGATCTGGGACCCGTCGGCCCCGACCAGGCGAACCTGCGGGCTCCGGATCCGGTCGTTGATGCGCGGCTCAACCGAGACCCCGCATCACCTCCGAGCCGAAAACAAAAAACACCAGCTGGGAGCCGGTGCCGGATGTCTTGCCCTCTTCATTCGCGCGGAAGTATAGGTGCCTCTGGGGAGGAGTGTCGATAGGTCGAACGGCGCGCCGAGGACCCCAACCGGGGGACGGATTCTCGGGCTCACGGAAGCGCCGAAGCGAGGTCGGCGACCACCTCGGCGGCCGGGGAGACGCTCTCGATACGCAGCGCCGTCTCTCCTGCATACAACGCGGCGGCCTCCACGAGCTCGTCGGGCATCCCCACGAGAGGCGGCGACGGACCGAACAACGGAAAGGATCGCCGTTGCGCCGCGAGGACGTGTCGCCCGAGGCGCATGGGCAGCACCCGGCGGAGCGGCGACGTGAGCGCGCCGATCGCGCGCGCGAGCGCCGGCCCTCGTGGATCACGCCGGCACCACCGGAGGGTTGCCTCGTTCGGCACGACCCGGTGTCGCATCTGCCATCCGAACCCGAACAACATCGTCTCGATGGTCTCGGTGGCGGTGAGGACGCGCTCCTGGTAGCGAGGGTGCGCCCGGGCCTCCGGCGTGAGCAGGAAGCGGGTCCCGGCGACCACGCCGGCCGCTCCGGCCTCGATGGCCCGGCGCGCGTCGCGGGCGTCGGCGACCCCGCCGGCCACCAGCACGGGCGCGTCCCCCGAAACGGCGAGCACCGCCTCGAGCGTGGTCTCCGCCGAGCGGACGCCGACCAGATGTCCTCCTGCGTCGCATCCCTGGGCGATGAGCGCATGGGCGCCATCGGCGAGAGCGTGGCGCGCCTGCATGGGCGAGCCGACCTGGTGCAGGACGAAGATGCCTGCCGCCCGGAGGCGTTGGGCGAGCTCGGCGCCGAATCCCGCGAACAGAGCAACGACGTCGACCCGCGAAGCCAGACATGTCTCGACGTGCGCCCGCCGGGCGAATGGGACGAGGAGGTTCGCCGCGACGGGGCTTCCCGGCGCGATCTCGCGGGCCCGCTCGATCTCAGCGCGGAACGAGCCCGGTTCGAGCATGCCGACCGTCCCCAGGCCCCCGGCCGCGGAGACCGCACCGGCGAGCCTGGCAGTGGCGATGCCGCCGCCCATGCCCGCCTGCACCACGGGGTGTTGCAGGCCGAGGCGTTCCTGGAGGGTGGTGACGGCGCTTACGACGCGGCTGGGGCGGGCCGGACGTTGGCCGCCTGCTTGCCCTTCGGGCCGTCGACGATGTCGAACTCGACTTCCTGGCCCTCCGACAGCGTGCGATACCCGTCGCCGGAGATGGCGCTGAAGTGCACGAACACATCCTCACCGTCGGGTCGCGCCAGGAACCCGTACCCCTTCTCGTTGCTGAACCATTTCACCGTTCCCGTGGTCACGATCTCCTCCTGTCCCACCGACGCGAATGCGCCGCCCTGCAAAACCGCGCGAGCCTAGCATCCCGCCTCGAGCCGCCGCTACCACTCGGGCTCGAGGGGACGCCCGTAGTCGTCCTGCAGACGGAACGTGTCGTCCTCGGTGGTGTAGCCGTGGGCGATCTCGAGCACGCGACCCCTGCGCTCCCCCCCGTTCGAGATGCGATGGGGCTCCTCGGAGGAGACCACGAACTCGTCGCCGGGCCGCGCATCAACGATCCGGTTGCCGATCTGGACCTTGAGGCCCTCGTCGAGGACGATCCACAGCTCCTCACGGAGCTGGTGGTAGTGCTCGCTCGTCTCGTGGCCGGGGTCGACCGTGATGACGCGCACGGAGGACGGCTGGTTCAGCGAGTACGTCTGGACCTTCCCCCACGGCTTATCGACGATCAATGCTCTTCGCCCTTCGGGAGCCGCTCGAGCACGTCGGCCGTCTCCATCGCGGCCATGGCGGCGTCCCAGCCCTTGTTGCCGTGCTTGCCGCCGGCCCGGTCCATGGCCTGCTCGAACGTGTCGGTCGTGAGCACCCCGAACAGCACCGGGACGCCGGTCGCCATCGCCGCCTCCCGGATGCCGCGCGCCGCCTCCCCCGCGACGTGTTCGAAGTGCGGGGTCTCCCCGCGGATGACCGCCCCCAGGCAGATCACCGCGTCGTACCCGCCGGAGGCGGCGAGTCGCTGCGCCACCAGGGGAAGCTCGAAGGCGCCCGGAACCCAGGCGAGGTCCAGGTCGTCCTCCGCGATGCCGTGCTTGCGGAGGCACGACACGGCGCCCTCCACGAGCTTCTGGACGACGACGTCGTTGAAGCGGGAGGCAACGACGGCGAAGCGGCGCCCCCTCGCTTCGAAGCCTCCCTGGATCGTGTTCATGAGTCGCCTGAGCCCCTGGTTACTCCAGCCGCTCGAGCAGGTGGCCGAGCTTCTCCTTCTTCGCTCGAAGGTACTCCAGGTTGTGGGGCGTGGGGTAGGTCTCGAGCGGGATGCGTTCGGCGATCGAGAGGCCGTATCCCTCCAGGCCCGCGCGTTTCGACGGGTTGTTCGTGAGCAGGCGCATCGAGCGGACCCCCAGGTCGTAGAGGATCTGCGCGCCGATGCCGTAGTCGCGGGGATCGGGCGGAAAGCCGAGCTCGACGTTTGCCTCCACCGTGTCGCGGCCCTCCTCCTGCAGCGCGTACGCGCGGAGCTTGTGTGCGAGCCCGATGGCCCGCCCCTCGTGGCCCCTGATGTAGAGGACCACGCCGCGCCGCTCCGCTCCGATGAGGTCGAGCGCCCGCTCGAGCTGGGTGCCGCAGTCGCACCGAAGCGAGCGGAAGACGTCGCCGGTGAGGCACTCGGAGTGGACGCGCGTGAGGATGCGCTCCCCGTCGCCGACCCCGCCGAGCACCATGGCAACGTGCACGCGGCCGTCCACGAGCGATTCATAGGCGAAGCTCCGGAAATCGCCGTACATGGTGGGGATGGTCGCCTCGGCCACCCGCCGCACGAGCTTCTCCTTCTTGCGCCGAAACTCGATGAGGTCGGCGATGGAAACGAGCGTGAGGTCGTGCTCCCGCGCGACCCGCACGAGATCGGGCAGGCGGGCCATGGAGCCGTCGGCGTGCATGATCTCGCAGATGACGCCCGCCGGGAACATGCCCGCGAGCTTCGCCAGATCCACCGCGGCCTCCGTGTGCCCGGCGCGCTTCAGCACCCCGCCCTCCTGCGCCCGCAGCGGGAAGACGTGGCCGGGCATCCCGAAGTCATCCGGCTTGGAGCCCGGATCGGTGACCGCGAGCACCGTGGCCGCCCGGTCGTAGGCGCTGGTCCCCGTGGTGGTTCCGGTCCGTGCGTCGATCGACACGGCGAACGCCGTCTCGTGATGGGAGGCGTCCTGCGCCGTCACCATCAACGGGATCTCGAGCTCGTCGAGGCGCCACCCGGCGCACGGCATGCAGATGATGCCGCGACCGTGCGTGGCCATGAAGTTGATGGCCTCCGGAGTCACCTTCTCGGCCGCCATGACGAAGTCGCCCTCGTTCTCGCGGTCGGCGTCGTCGACAACGATGACGATCCTGCCCTCGCTGATGTCCTCGACGGCTCGCTCGATCGGCTGGAA
>JBHELK010000016.1:0-13356 GCA_046263085.1 Actinomycetota bacterium | reverse complement strand
CGGAGCGACACTCGTCGCGGTCGAGCCCGTGGCGGGGATGCGGCGGACGTTCGTCGAGGCCGTCCCCGACGTCCCCATCGTCGCCGGTCTCGCCGAGGCGATGCCGTTCCGCGATGGCTCGCTGCACGCCGTCACGGTTGCCCAGGCGTTCCACTGGTTCGATGCTCACAAGGCGCTCCGTGAGCTGCATCGCGTGATCCGTCCGGGTGGCGGGCTCGGCCTCGTGTGGAACATCCGGGACGGCGAGGCGACAGAGCTCGCTCGGGGCTTCTCGGAGCTCTTCGACGAGTATCGCCGCGACGTTCCGGCGTGGCGGGACCGAGGGTGGGAGCCGGCCTTCCGCGACACCGAGCTGTTCACGTCTCCTCGAACGGAGACCTTCGATCACGTGCAGGAGATGACCCCCGAGGTGTTCCTCGACCGGGCCCTGTCGGTGAGCTTCATCGCCGCCTTGCCGCCGGCGGAGCAGCAGACGGTTCGCGATCGCGTGCTCGCGCTCGTGCCGGCCGGAGCAACGACCGTGTCGCTTCCGTACCGGTGCGAGGTCTCGTGGTGCGAACGCCGTTGACGAGCTACGAGACGGGACGCCAGCTGGGCGCGTAGCCCGACGTCAGGTGCACGAGGCCGGTGCCGTCCGCCTTGACGATGTCGATGCCCCCGCACCCGCCGTGCGCGCAGCCCAGGCTGAAGGCGATGCGGTTGCCCTCCGGCGACCAGGCCGGCGCAAATCCGCCGTACTCGGTCATCGTTCCGATCTCCTCGGCGTTCGTGCCGTCGGCGTCGGCCACCCAGATGTCCTCCTGGTCCCCGCCCGGGCCCACGTACGCGATGCGCTGCCCGTCGGGCGACCAGTCGGGATCGGAGGCCGTGTCCGTGATGAGCGGTGAGCCGGCGCCGACGGCCACCGGCTTCGTCCACACCTGCTCTCCGGGGTCGGCCCGCGAGTACGCGATCGTCAGCCCGTCCGGCGACCAGGACGGATCGGAGTCGATCCCGTGGCGGTGTGTGAACCGGGTGAGGTTGGATCCGTCCGCCTCGACGATGAACAGCTCAACGTTGTGGGTCCCCGGAAGCACGCGATCGAAGGCGATCCTCGTCCCATCCGGCGACCACGTCGGGTTGCGGTCGGCACCCTTCCCGGAGGTGACCCGCCGTACATGCGAGCCGTCCGAGTCCATCACGAAGACGTGCTCGCGATCGTGCTCCGTGCGGACGAACACGACCTGCTTCCCGTCGTGGCTCCAGGCCGGATCGAAGTCGTTGACGGTCCCGTTGTCGGTGAGCCGGCGCAGTCCGCTTCCGTCGGGTTTGATCGTGAAGATGTCGCCGTGGCCCTGAACGAGCCGGTGGAACACGATCCGCCCGGCCATGCCGGGGAACGCGGCGTCGGCGGTTGGTGCGGTGATGCTCACAGAGCCCGCCAGGTATATCGCGACCAGCGTTGCCGTCAGGATCGAGCGTCGCACGGGGTGACCCTAGCGCCGCGCGCGAGGGTTTGCGCGGCGCTGAAGGGGTCACAGGTCCGGGGGAGGGTCGGGCTCGTCGGCTCCTGCTCCCGTGGCCTCGTCCACGATCGTTCGACAGCGCTCGATCAGCTCGGTGGCCTCGGTGATCCGCAAGTGGACCACCTCCCGTGAGATCGAAAAACCTTCGAGCGCATAGTCGGCCTTGCCCCGAAGCTCGAACAAACGGCCCAGGATGACCGCCTCGCCGAAGGTGTCGTTGAACAGTGTGATCTGGCCGGAATGGGTCTTCGAGTAGCATCCGCGGACGAGCAACGCGGCGCGCGCAGCGTGAAACACAGCGTAATAGAGCCGGCTGATCGACCCCCTCATCGTGCCCGACATCATGAGCACTCGAGATTCCTCGAGCGCTTCGAGCGCATGCTCCAGCTCGAGCCGAGCCTGCTCCGCTTGTCCCGGCGTCACAGCCTTATCGATTCAGCGCGCATCTCCCGGTAGAGGCCGGTCGCTCTGGATCGGGGCGCGTGGTACAGGTCGAAATCCGCGATCAGCGGCGAGAGCCACGTGCTGATCGAGAAGGCGAGATCGACGAGCAGCGTCCGTGTGTCGTCGTCCAGGGCCGCGACGAGAACGAGCAGGTCGATATCGGATTCTTCGTGCTTCTCGCCACGAGCTCTCGATCCGAAGAGACGCAGGTCCCGCAGGCGCTCGCCGAGGACCGAGCGGGCCTCGTCTCGGAAGCGCCGGACCCAGTCGCGCTCCTCTGGTTCGAGCCGTGACAGCGCCTCCTCTGCGGTAACCGCCGTATTCACCACCTCGGATATGGTAGCGCCCACTTTGCGCGCCATTCCGCGTGTCGCATTACGCTTTTCCTCCACCGTTCAGAGGAGGACCGAATCGTGAAGCCCGACGAGGTCAAGAAGGTCGCAGTGATCGGCTGCGGCCTGATGGGATCCGGCATCACCGAGGTCGCGGCGAAGAGCGGGATGGAGGTCACGTTCGTCGAGGTCTCTGAGGAGAAGTGCCAGAAGCAGCACGGCAGGATCGAGAAGTCGATCACCAAGGCCGTGGAGAAGGGCAAGTTGTCTGAGGACGACGGCCGGGGAGCGATCGGCAGGATCGCCGGCACCACGGACTACGGCTCCGCCGCCGAAGCCGACCTCGTGATCGAGGCGGTGAGCGAGGATCTCGACACGAAACTCGAGGTGTTCCGCACGCTCGACAAGCTCACCCGCGACGACGTGGTTCTCGCCTCGAACACCTCCTCGCTGCCGATCGGTGAGATGGCCGCCGTCACCAACCGGCCGGACCGGGTGCTCGGCATGCACTTCTTCAACCCCGTCCCACTCATGAAGCTCCTCGAGCTGGTGCGGGGGCTCCAGACCTCCGACGAGACGCTCGAGTTCGCCCGTGGGATGGGGGAGCGCCTCGGCAAGACGGTCGTCGTGTCGAAGGACCGCGCCGGGTTCATCGTGAACACGCTGCTGGCCTGCTACCTCAACATGGCCGTGCGCATGGTGGAGGAGGGCTTCGCCAGCAAGGAGGACATCGATGCGGCGGTGACGCTCGGGCTCGGACACCCCATGGGCCCGCTCACGCTGCTCGATCTCATCGGCATCGACACCGCCTACGCCATCTCCGACGTGCTGTACCAGCAGTTCAAGGATCCGATCTACTCCGCGCCGAACCTCATGAAGCAGATGGTGACCGCCGGGTACCACGGCCGGAAGACCGGCAAGGGCTTCTACGACTACGGCGAGTGAGCGTGGGGCGGGCCTCGTGCCCGCCCTGCCGAAGCCGGGGACAACCCCCGACTTACAATCGCGTCGATGAAGGCCATCGATCTGCACGTCCACCTGCCGACCGAGCAGTGGCTGCAGCAATCGATCGGGCCGCACCTCGCCGCGACCGAGGCGTACTTCCGGGCGCACGTCCCGCGCAAGACGATGGACGAGGTCGCGGAGGATTACTCGAGTCGGGACATCCTCGGCGTGGTTCTCGACTGGGACGACGAGACGGTGAGCGGCAGGCCGTGGATGGGCAACGACTGGCTCGCGAACCTCGAGACGGAGTACCCCGGCGTGCTCATGGGCTTCGGCAGCGTCGATCCGCACAAGCCCGACGCCGCCGATGAGATGCGTCGCGCCGCCGGGCTCGGCCTGAAGGGCCTGAAGTTCCACCCCACGATGCAGGTGTTCGACCCCGACGACGAGGGGTTCTACCCGCTCTGGGAAACGGCGCAGGAGCTCGGCCTGATCTGCCTGTTCCACACCGGGACGTGTGGCATCGCCGCCGGCACCCCCGGCGCCGGCGGAACGAAGATCCGCTACTCGCACCCGGGCTTCCTCGACTCGGTTGCCGCCGACTTCCCGGGCATCACGTGGATCGCGGCGCACTTCGGCTGGCCGTGGTTCATGGAGTGCCTGGCGATCGCCCTGCACGCGTCGAACGTGTGGATCGAGCTGAGCGGCTGGGCTCCGAAGTACCTGCCCCCCGAGGTCGTCCGCGAGATCGGCAAGCGCCTCAACCCCCAGACTGTCTTCGGCAGCGACTACCCGTTCATCTCGCTCGATCGGTGGTTCACCGAGTTCGATCAGCTCGGCCTGAGCGAGGAGGCGAGCCGGGCGATCCTCGCCGGCAACGCCAGTCGGCTTCTTCGCATTCCCGCCTGATTCGGGCCAAATCACCCCTCCGCCTGGGAGAAAGGTCCCCCGCGCCAAAGGATTTTCGGCACTGGCGGCGAAGTCACCCCGAAGAGATCTGAGGAAGGAGAAACCCTTGAAGAAGCAAGCTCTGGTTCTGGCCGCGCTCATGATCGTCGCGGGCGCGGGGCAGGCGAGTGCCGCGAAGTTCGCGGCCGGCACGCTGTATCCGCCGCAGTTCCGCAACCAGCAGGTCTATTTCCACTGCGCGGGCACCACCAAGGTCGGCAACGTGAGTCTTGCCGCCGAGGACGCGATCCCGTCGTGGAACACCACCGCTCCGGCCGGCTCGGTCACCGATGGGGACGGCTGCGGGACCGGCGACGCCAATGGTGTCGCCCTGGTCATCGATCCCCAGGAGAACCCGACGGACGGCGTCTGGAGGGGCACCTTCACCGGCAACCTCGACCGGCTCACCGTCACGCTGTACAACTTCGCGAACATCGGCACGGCGCGTGCCGACGGGGCCTCGGCGCTCGGCGTCCGCCTGAACATCGACGGCGCGGCTGTGACCGGCGACGGCTCCGACTCCCACGACATCACCGCCACCGACTCCAACAGCGGCGCCACCCAGACGTATACGTTCTCGGTGACGGACCTCGGCTTCGCCGAGCCGAACGAGGACGTCGATGGCGACGGCATCGGGGATAACCCCTTCGGCACGCAGCAGCACACGCTGACGCTGACGGTGGATGGCTACAACGTCGACCAGAACGCGCTCGGCGCGTGGGTCTACGACGCCAGCGAGATCGATTCCGGGATCAGCTTCAACCCCGGCGCCCTCGCGGCCACCGTGATCCCGCGGGTGGACCAGGGCTAGACGGAAAACGAACGGGAGGGGACCGGGCGGGTGTGCTCGCCCGGTCCTTTCTCGTTTCCCGGTGCGTTGGTTCGGTTCACCAATCGTCCACTTTGCAGGCGCATCTGAGACTGGCGGGGAGGGCGATCGAGCCGTGGATAATAACTTCGACGTGTGGGTTTCCAAGGCGACTGCCCCATAACCTGTGTCACACGGTGGAGGGCCAGATTGGAGGATTGCGACGGGTCGGTTCGCGTTCGTGTGTCGCCATGTTCTTCGAGCAGGGGCGGTCATCGGCTTCCTGTCAATCCTCCATGCGCTTCCTCTGTCAGCAGAGCCCGTCGGATGGACTAGCTCTGGGCCTGAAGGAGGCTTCTTCAGTCCGGTGGTTTCCCAAAGCGACCCGCGAGTCGTGTACGCCGCAGGCCGAGACGGAGTCCTCATCAGTCAGGATGGGGCTGCAACGTGGGTGCGGGCGGGATCCTCGATGCCCCGCTCTTTCATTCTGAGACTGGTTGTCGATCCCCAGGACCCCAGCGTCGCATATGCCAGTTCAGCGGGCCTCTACAAGACTGCAGACTTCGGCGCGAGCTGGTCAAGTGTTCTATCGACCTACGTTGCCGCTCTGGCGGTGGATCCGCGTCACACCAATACTCTGTATGCAGCGACGTCACTGCATGGTCTTCTGACTACGACCGATGGGGGGGCTCGTTGGACCGAGATGCTTCCCGCGGACCGTTGGAGAGATACATGGCCGAAAGCGATCGCTGTAGACCCCGACCGGCCGAGGACGCTGTATGTGGGGGGGGATCACACCATCCTCAAGACCGAGAACGGAGGAAGGAGTTGGCGACGGCTGGAATTCCCCGGCGAGCCCTCGACGATCCTGATCGGTGCTGGACGTCGTCCAACCATGTATGCCCTGTCGGCCGGGGCCAACACACCCAGCGGATCACGTCTCTTTCGCTCGAGCGACGGAGGAGAGACCTGGCAGGGCGCCAAGCTACCTCGGGGAGGATCGGCGTTCGTCGAAGTCGATCCTCGCCTTCGGGGCGTTCTGTATACGGCGACCGGACGCTTTACGGGAGCAGGGCCCCGTGGACGAGGCGTCTTCAGAAGCACGGACCGCGGGAAGACCTGGAAGCCCCTTTCCCGTCTGAGCGGCTTCGCGACGGCATGCGACGTCAGCCTCACTCCGGCTGAACCCGGTTTGATCTACGCGGGAGCCTGCGGAGAGGGAATTTTCAAGTCCGGCGACGGTGGGGAGACTTGGACCCCAGCCAACTCCGGGCTCCTTTCCACGTGCGTCGGGGCCGTCGCGGCGGATCCGTCCAATGACTCCGTGGTCTATGCCGGAACGGATACGGGAATCTTCGGATCCGTGGATGGGGGAGGGAGCTGGCAACGGCTCAGTCAAAGAGTCACTGGAACGGTTCTCACGCTTGCCGTGGATCCCGCAGATGCGACTCAGATCTACGCCGGGACGTTGCATCACGGCGTCCTCAAATCGAGCGACTCGGGGACAACCTGGACTCCAGCCAACCGAGGTCTGCCAAGGAATGATCGGAATGCCTTGGAGATCCTCATCGACCCGTCCGACCCGAAAACCGCCTATGCCAATCTCTCTCGATGGGGTCTCTATCGTTCGCGCGATGGCGGCGAGTCCTGGTCTCCGCTTCCGCTAGCGTCGACGACAGGATTCGCCGAGGCCCATTCGGAGCCGACAACACTGTACGCAACGACGCTGCAGGGTGAAAAAAGCGGAACTCTCTTTCGCGTCTGGAAGAGCGAGGATGCAGGAGACACCTGGCACGAAGTAACCCCTTCCGGTGATCACCCTTTCACCAACGTGACCATCGACCCCTCGGATCCGTCGGTGGTCTATGCGAGCGGCCTAGATGCTGGGCTTTGGACCACGCGGGATGGTGGAGCAACGTGGGCGCAGGTGAGCGATGAGGTGGAGGGAACGGGCCCTGGTTCGGTCCTCGTCGATCCCACGGACCCGGGCATTCTCTATGTCAGCATGGGAAAACGTTCGCTCTCTCCTGCCGAGGGCGTCTTCGTCTCGAATGACGGAGGGGCCACTTGGACGCAGTTGGGCGATGGGTTTGAAGGTTCTTCTGGCCCCCTGAGCTTGAGCTCGAGCGGAGGCACCCTCCATGCAGGAAGTCAGTGCGGTGGCGAGTACCATCTGACACTCCCATAGCTCAGCCGATCTGGCGCCCCGATATCCGCGGGGACAAGGCCGCTGCTTGAGCGGGTTGCCGAGTTGGCTCCGCAGTCGCTGCGGCGGTCCTGTTGACGAGGTAGATCGACACCGCCACGAGCAGACCGCCCGCGAGCTGTGTCCAGCCCAGATCCTCGGACAACACGACCCATCCGAAGAACACGCCGAACACCGGCGTCATGAACATGTACGCGCTGGCGACGGCTGCCTCGCCACGCTCGAGTAGCCAGTACCAGAGGGTTCCGGCGACGGCCATGCCCGGGATGGTCAGCCAGAGGTAGGCGAGCCACACGTTCGCCGTGAAGTCGGCGTGCGGGACGCCCTCCACCGCCGCCGACACGATCGACATGAAGATCGCCCCGAACAGCAGCTGCCACGCCGTGAGGGTGAACACGTCGTGCTCCGGGATGATCCTCTTGAAGATGACCGTGCCGACCGCCCACGACGCGGCGCCGAGGAGCACGTACGCGACGCCGAGGGCCGAGGCGTGGCCGCCGAAGCCCGCCACGAGCAGGATGCCGCCGAAGCCGACCGCGATGCCGGCGACCTTCCACCGGTCGATGTGCTCGCCGAGGAAGATCGGCGAGACGATGGCCGCCATCAACGGATACGTGTAGAGCAGGATCGACCCCAGCGCCGCGGAGATCTCCCGTTGTCCGAGGTTGAGGAAGAGCGTGAGGAGGCCGGTGTTCACCACGCCGAGCAGTGCGACGGCGGGAAGCCGGCGTGCCGGGATCCTGATCGGCCTGCGGATCACCGCACAGAAGCCGAGGACCAGGAACCCGGGGAGCCAGTACCGGATGGAGCCGAGGAAGATCGGGTCCACATGCCTCAGCGCCACCTTCAGGGCGACGAACGAGAACCCCCACAGCGCGCAGAGCAGCACGAAGAGTGCGACGTGCCGGCGGCTCATCGCTCGCGCGTGTGCCGCCGCCGTTCGAGCGTTCCCCGCAGGTAGCCCGCCATCTTCGCCGCGTCGGTGAAGGCCATCAGTGCGGGAACGGCGGCGACCGCCTTCCGGCGTTCTCGTTCATCGAGCTTCCGGCTGGCTCGCCGGATCGGCTTCCACGCGTAGGCCACACCCGCGAGGGCGGCGAGCATCACCAGCCCCGTGCGGCGCGGCCTGAGCAGCAGTGCGCCCCCGCCGTAGACGGCGAACCGGACGGCGTGCCGCCGCGGGTACATCCCGGCGATCGCGTCGTACCGGGCGTAGTCGGAGTACTGCTTCCAGTGCTCGAGGAGGCCGGGCCGCACGCGCCACTCGGCCACGGCGTCGGCTGCGAGATCCATGCGGGCACCGGACTCGCGCAGCCTGATGTCGAAGTACATGTCCTCGCCCCGGTCGAGCCACTCGGGATACCCCCCGGCTTCGATGAACGCCGCACGTCGGAACGCCACCGATCGCGACGAGGGCATGAAGGTGTCCGCTCGGAGCTCGCCGGGGTCGGGAACGGCCACCGCGGCCATGCAGATCTCGAGGAAGGTGTCGGCCCGGGCCCGGTACGCCCCCATGGAGACGTCGGCGCCGCGTTCGAGCGGCGCGAGGAGCCGCTCCAGCCAGTCGGGAGCGAGCACGCAGTCGGCGTCGGACACGGCGATCACGTCGTGGGTGGCGGCCGCGATGGCAACGTTGCGCCCGCGGGAGATGTTCGCCCCCGGTTCCTCGATGAGCGTCAGGTCCTCAGCCGAGCGGAGGACGTCGAGGGTCCCGTCGGTGGATCCTCCGTCGACGAGCACGAACTCGTCGGGGGGCCGCGTCTGCGCCCGGACCGACTCCAGGAACTCGCCGATGTGTTCGCCGGAATCCTTGACCGTGCTGATCAGGGAGACCTTCATTTCGTCTCCAGCACACGCTCGTACACCTCGAGGGTCTGGCGCGCCGTCTCGTCCCACGAGAACCGCTCGGCCCGGGCCCGGCCCCGCGTGGCGAGCTTCTCGGCGAGCGCGGGATCGGTGAGCACCGCCTCGATGCCCGCCGCGATCTCCCGAACCGACTCCGGATCCACGCCGAGCGCCGCCTCTCCGGCGACCTCCGGGAGCGACGAGGTGTTGGACGTGATGACCGGCACGCCGCGTGTCATCGCTTCCAGCACCGGCAGGCCGAATCCCTCGTACACCGCCGGGTACACGAAGGCCGAGGCCTGCCGGTACAGGGCATCGAGCTCGTCCTCGGAGAGCGGGCCAGTGAGCAGCACCTCTCCCGGGCCTCGCAGCGAGAGCTCGCGGTGCAGCTGCTGGTGGTGCCAGCCGAGGGGACCCGCCAGCACCAGCGCGTGCGGGATGCCCGACGCCGCCGCCCGCCGGTAGGCCCGGATCAGCCGCACCAGGTTCTTCCGGGGCTCGAGGGTCCCGACGAAGAGCAGATACGGGGGATGGACCTTCAGCCGCGCGAGCACCCGCTCGGGGTCGGCGTCGCCGGGATCGCCGGCGCCCGCGAGCGGCACGACGTGGACCCGCTCCGGTGCAACCTTCGTCCGGCTCAGCAGGTCCTCGGCCGTGTTGCGCGACGGCGTGATGATGGCGTCGGCCCGCTTGACCGCGGCCCGAAGCCCCATCCGGAACATGGCCCGCCACTGACGCGGGAAGAGCTGGGGCGCGACCAGGAACGCGAGGTCGTGCACCGTGACGACGAGCTTCTGGTCGGGGCCGGCCGGCGGGATCGATGCCGGCGACGGCCCGTGCATCACGTCAAGCGACGAGATGGTCGGGGGAAGCGCCGGTCGCCCCGTGAGGTTCCATCGCGGATAGAGCCCCCGGATCGGGCGCGGGACCTCCTCGACCCAGTAGTCGCGGACCCAGCGTTCGGCGATCGGCTCGTCGAACCGGGCGTGGAACAGCTTCACGTCGAGCGAGGGGTCCTGCCGGGTCATGGCGGGGACCAGCCGCCGGATGTACGTGCCGATGCCGCCGGGCGCCGTGTAGAAGAGCTGGTCGATGTGGAAGGCGACCGAGGTCATGGACGCTCGGCCTCGACGCACGACACGCCCTCCGAACCGACCGTGGCGGCGCGCTCCGTCTGCGGTTCGATATCGAGACGGTCGCCTGCGCGGAGGTCCACGTCGCCGTCGCGCGTGGTGATCGATCCCTGGTGTGGGGTCCTGGTCGCGGCCACGGCCGATAGGGTACCGGCCGCCTACTCCTCCGGCTCGCTCGATCCGAGGTCCTCGATCTCCGCTCTCGCCTGTTCCTCGAACTCCTCCGGTACCAAGACGGAGAGACTCTGGTTCATCGCCAGGATCGTCCCGTAGGAGATGTATGCCGGCCCCGGGGGGTACACCGTCGCCGGGATGCCATCCGCTCGGAGTCTCCCGGCCAGGAGCCTGGCCTCGTCCGGCGGAAGCTCGGCGACCCTGACGGGTCGGACGACGTGATCGTTCTCCGTCTCGTCCTTGGCGACCGGGCGGTCCCACCAGTCCTTCTCCACGGGATCGTCATCCTTCTGGCTGGTTTCCTCTTCCTCCGCAGGAGATGGACCCGGGACGAGACCGATACCGCAGTCCGCGCACGTCGGGAAACCGCTCCGGTAGTCGGCGCCGCACCTCGGGCAGTGCGCTGCGGCCTCGTTGATGTCGTCGGTGTGGGTCACCCTAGGCGGAATCGCCGCGGCCGCTGATGGGCTCGGTGCCGTAGCGGGCGAACGGACCCGGCGCCGTCCAGCGAGCGCGGATGAGGCGGCGAGCTTGGAGCACGCCCTCGCGGCGGGACTCCATCCGGCCCGCCAGGGCCCATGCGCTCGGCCTCGGGTCGGACTCCGCGAAGTGCCGCTCGAGCGCGGCGATGATGGCTCGCTCCTCCTTCGGCGACAGGTCGTCCGGCAGCTCGTAGCGGGTCACAGGGGGATGTTCCCGTGCTTGCGGCCCGGGACCGCCTCGCGCTTGCTCTCGAGCATGCGCAGCGCCTTGATGAGCCGCGGTCTGGTCTCGGCGGGCTCGATCACGTCGTCGACGTAGCCCCGGTCGGCTGCGATGTAGGGGTTCGCGAACTTCTGTTCGTACTCGGTGATGAGCTCGCGGCGCCGGCCCTCCTTGTCGTCGGCACCCTCGAGTTCCTTGCGGAAGACGATGTTCACCGCGCCCTCCGGGCCCATCACGGCGATCTCGGCGGTGGGCCAGGCGTACGACACGTCGGCCCGCAGGTGCTTCGAGTTCATGACGACGTACGCACCGCCGTACGCCTTCCGCGTGATGACCGTCATCCGGGGCACGGTGGCCTCGGTGAACGCGTAGAGAAGCTTCGCTCCGTGGCGGATGATGCCGCCGAACTCCTGGTTCGTGCCGGGGAGGAACCCGGGAACGTCGACGAACGTGAGCAGCGGGATGTTGAACGCGTCGCAGAACCGGATGAACCGCGCGGCTTTCTCGCACGCGTCGATGTCGAGCGTGCCGGCGAGCACCTTCGGCTGGTTCGCCACGATGCCGACCGAGCGCCCGTCGAGCCGGGCGAACCCCACGACGATGTTCATGGCGAACGCCGGCTGCACCTCGTAGAACTCGCCGTCGTCGACGATGCGCTTGACGACCTCCTTCATGTCGTACGGCTCGCGCGAGGACTCCGGAACCAACGCCGCGATGGTGTCGTCGCGGCGCTCCGGGTCGTCGGTGGGCGCGTATCTCGGCGCGTCCTCGAGGTTGTTCGAAGGGACGAACGACATCAGATACCGGACCTGCGCCAGGCAGTCCTCCTCGTCCTCGGCGACGAAGTGCGCCACGCCGGACTTCGTGGCGTGCGACATGGCGCCCCCGAGCTGCTCCATCGACACATCCTCGCCGGTCACGGTCTTGATGACCTCCGGCCCCGTGATGAACATGTGCGAGGTCTCCTTGACCATGTAGATGAAGTCGGTGATGGCGGGGGAGTACACGGCGCCGCCCGCGCACGGGCCCATGATGATCGAGATCTGGGGGATCACCCCGCTCGTGCGGACGTTGCGGTCGAAGATGTAGCCGTAGCCGGCGAGGCTCGCGGCGCCCTCCTGGATGCGCGCGCCGCCGGAGTCGTTGATGCCGATCACCGGCGCGCCGGTGGCCGCCGCGAGATCCATGATCTTGCACACCTTCTCGGCGAAGACCTCGCCGAGCGCGCCGCCGAACACGGTGAAGTCCTGGGAGAAGACGAAGACCTTGCGGCCGTCGATCGTGCCCCAGCCGGTGACGACGCCGTCGCCGTACGGCCGGCGCTTCTCGAGGCCGAAGTCGCGAACGCGGTGGCGGGCGAGAGGATCGGTCTCGACGAACGACCCCGCGTCGAGCAGGAGCTCGATGCGCTCGCGCGCGGTGAGCTTGCCGCGCTCGTGCTGCTTCTCGATGGCCTGCTCGCCCCCACCGAGCAGCGACTGCTGCTTGCGATTGCGGAGCTCCTCGAGGCGCTCCTCCATCGTGAGCGCGCGGACGGCCTGGCCGGCGAGCGGCTCGTCCTCGATCTTGGCCATGGGCAGCGAGTCTATCGGTCAGACGTCGATGAGCCGAAGCAGCTCCTCCGCGTCAAGCCGTGAGTGCTTCGAACGCCTTCGGAACGGTGTCGGTCGGGTTGACCTTGTACCAGACCTGCTCGAGCTTCCCGTTCTCGTCGATCAGGAACGACGATCGCGTGATGCCCTCCCATCCCTTGCCGAACGGCTCGCCCCACACGCCGTAGCTCTCGGCGACCTCATGGGTGGTATCGCAGAGCAGGGGGAAGTCCAGCGAGTACTTCTCGTCGAATGCGAGTTGCTTCTCGGGCTCGTCCGGGCTGATGCCGACAACCACGAGATCGAGCTCCTTGAGGTCCTGTGAGGAGTCGCGGACCTGACATGACTGCGCCGTGCATCCCGGCGTGTCGGCGATCGGATAGAAGTACACGAGGAGCTTGCCTCCCCGGTAGTCGCTCAGCTTGACCGTGTTGCCGTGTTGGTCCAGGAGCTCGAAGTCCGGTGCGGGGTCGCCCGGCTTCAGATGGAGTTCCTGTCTCTCGCTCATGGTTCCCTCCAGGTCGCTAGACCGATGTCGTCGTTCTGCTCCCGGACGGGCGCCGGCCCGCCGAGCTCTCTGAAGTACGCCTCGACCAGATATACCTTCGTGCCCTCCATCAGATGTCCTCCTACGGGGGCGCCGTCCGGCCCCGTGGCGACGACGTGAAGGTGCACGAACGGCTGGCCGTCCTTGAGGGAGACGTTCCCGATGCCCGACC
>JBHELK010000015.1:0-15799 GCA_046263085.1 Actinomycetota bacterium | reverse complement strand
GCGGCGATGCACCTCGGCCACACGGTCGTGCTGATGGACAAGTGGACCCCGGAGGGGACGCTCGAACGCATCGGGCGGTACCGCGTGACCACGAGCCACATGGTCCCGACACAGTTCCACCGCCTGCTCACACTTCCGGATGAACGGCGCCGCGATGGTCGAGACGTACCTCGCGGCGATGCAGGCCGGCTGGTACCTCGTCCCGATCAACTACCACCTCACCGGACCCGAGATCGCGTACATCCTCGACGACTCCGAGGCCAAGGCGTTCATCGCCCACGCCCGCCACCACGAGCCGGCCCGCGCGGCGGCCGGCGAGGCGGGCTTCAGCGCCGGCGCCAGCTTCACCGTCGGCGGCGACGTCGAGGGCTTCCGGGCCTTCGAGTCCCTGGAGGACGGCCAGCCGGAAACGCTGCCGGAGGATCGCAGCGCCGGCGCGGTCATGAACTACACGGCCGGCACGACCGGCCGGCCGAAGGGCGTGCGTCGCGCCGTGCCGCCGCTCGACCCCGACACGGTCTCGGAGATGTTCGCCTCGTTCCAGGCCCTGTTCGGCATCATGCCGGCCCAGGACAACGTCCATCTCGTGGTGTCGCCGCTGTACCACACGGCGGTGCTCACCTTCGCCTCCGCGGCGATGCACCTCGGCCACACGGTCGTGCTGATGGACAAGTGGACCCCGGAGGGGACGCTCGAACGCATCGGGCGGTACCGCGTGACCACGAGCCACATGGTCCCGACACAGTTCCACCGCCTGCTCGCGCTTCCGGATGAACGGCGCCGTGAGGCCGACGTCTCGTCGCTCCGGGTGATGGTCCACAGCGCGGCGCCCTGCCCGGTCGAAGTGAAGCAGCGGATGCTCGACTGGTGGGGGCCCGTCGTCTACGAGTACTACGCGGCCACGGAAGGCGGCGGCACGCTCGCCACGCCCGAGGATTGGCTGAAGAAGCCCGGGACGGTGGGCAAGCCGTGGCCGATGTCGGAGATCCGCATCCTCGACGACGACGGCAACCCGGTGCCGACGGGTCAGCCGGGCACCGTGTGGATCCGGATGGGCGACTACTCGTTCGAGTACCACAAGGACAAGGAGAAGACCGAACAGTCCTGGCGCGAGGGCTTCTTCACCGTCGGGGACATGGGCTACCTCGACGAGGACGGCTACCTCTTCCTGCACGACCGCAAGGCCGACATGATCATCTCGGGCGGCGTGAACATCTACCCCGCGGAGGTGGAGTCGGCGTTCCTCACGCATCCCAAGGTCGGCGACGTCGCGGTCTTCGGCATCCCGAACGAAGACTGGGGCGAGGAGGTGAAGGCCGTCGTGCAGCCGGCCCAGGGCGTCGAGCCGGGCCCGGCGCTCGCCGAGGAGCTCACCGCGTTCCTCACGGAACGGGTGGCGAAGTACAAGGTGCCGCGCACGATCGACTTCGTGGAGGAGCTGCCGCGGGACCCGAACGGCAAGCTTTACAAGCGCAAGCTCCGCGATCCGTACTGGGAGGGCCGCGAGCGTGCCATCTGAGCCGGCGTCGCTCCTGGCCACGCACGTTCTGGAGTACCCGTATACGCGGAGCGTGGGCCCGATCATCGGACGATTCCTGGCCGGGCTGCGGGACGGCCGGGTCGAGGGCATCCGCGGAACGGACGGGCGGGTCATCGTTCCGCCGCTCGAGTATGACCCGGACACCGGCGAGGAGCTGAACGAGTTCGTCGAGGTCGGTGAGGCAGGTGTCGTGACCACGTGGTCGTGGCTCGACGAACCGCGCTCCAACAATCCGCTGGACCGGCCGTTCGCCTGGGCGCTCATCCAGCTCGACGGCGCCGACACCGCGCTGGTGCACGCGGTCGACGCCGGCAGCGAGTCGAACATGGGCACCGGCATGCGCGTGCGGGTCCGGTGGCGTGAGGAGCGCCAGGGCCACATCACCGACATCGAATGCTTCGAGCCGGAGTAGGCGTGGATCCGGTCAAGGGCTTCACCCAACCCGTGCGGCTGGAGTACGACTACACGCCGGGCTACGCGATGTCGCGGTTCCTCCGACACATCGAGCAGGGCCGCATCGTCGGCCAGCGCTGTCCGCGCTGCTCGAAGGTCTATGTCCCGCCGCGGTCGGGGTCGTGCCCCCGGTGCGGCGTGCCGACGGAGGAGGAGGTGCCGGTGGCGGACACCGGCACGGTGACCACGTTCTGCATCGTGAACGTGCCGTTCGCCGGGTCGATCCCGATCCCGTACGTCTCGGCCGCCGTGCTGCTCGACGGCGCGGACATCCCGTTCACCGCGCTCTTGCAGCAGGTGAAGATCGCGGACGTCCGGATGGGCATGCGCGTGAAGGCGCACTGGGTGCCGGAGGACCAGCGCGAGCCCTCCATGAACAACATCGAGTACTTCGAGCCGGTCGACGAGCCCGACGTCCCGGTCGATCGGGTCCTGGAGGTGCTGCTCAATGCGTGACGTGGCGGTGGTCTCGTTCGCGCAGTCGCCGAGCGTTCGCCGCGACGACGTCCGCAACGAGGTCGAGATCCTCATGCCGGTGGTGGACGAGGCGCGCCGGCGATCCGGGATCCCGAAGGAGGACATCGGCTTCACGTGCTCGGGGAGCTGCGACTTCCTTGCTGGGCAACCATTCGCGTTCGTGAACGGGCTCGAGGCGATCGGGGCGTGGCCGCCGATCCGCGAGTCCCACGTCGAGCAGGACGGCGCCTGGGCGCTGTACGAGGCCTGGGTGCTGCTGCAGACGGGCCAGGTGGACTCGGCGCTCGTGTACGGGTTCGGGAAGTCGTCCATGGGCAGCCTGCGCGACGTGCTCGCCGTGCAGCTCGACCCCTACTACCTGGCGCCGCTGTGGCCCGATTCCATCTCCCTCGCCGCGCTGCAGGCTCGAGCGCTCCTGGAGGGATCCGAGCACACCGAGCGGGAGATGGCGGAGGTGGCCGTGCGATCCCGGCGCGATGCGAAGGGCAACCCGAACGCGCAGCTCACGGGGGACTTCGACATCGACGAGCTCCTGGCGGACCAGCCCCTGGTCTCGCCGTTGCGCAAGCACGATTGCCCGCCGATCTCCGACGGCGCCGCCGCGGTGGTGCTGGCCGCGGACGACGTGGCCCGCGACGTGAGTGAACGTCCGGCGTGGATCCGCGGGATCGACCACCGCATCGAGCCGCACCAGCCGGGATCGCGCGATCTCGGCACGTCGGCGTCGACGCGCCTCGCGGCCGAACGAGCCGGGGCGCTCGACGACGGGTTCGACGTCGCCGAGCTGCACGCGCCGTTCACGCACCAGGAGCTGATCCTGCGCGACGCCGTCGGGATCGACGCGGACAGGACCCGCGTCAACCCCAGCGGTGGCGCGCTGGCCGCGAATCCCATGATGGCGGCGGGGCTCATCCGGATCGGCGAGGCTGCCGCGCGCATCTGGGACGGCACCGCGAACCGTGTGCTGGCGCACGCCACCTCGGGGCACTGCCTGCAGCAGAACCTGGTCTGTGTGCTGGAGAGCGACTGATGGGCAACCCGTGCGCGGTGATCGGGATCGGCCAGACGAAACACGACACCGCGCGGGACGACCTGTCCATGTCCGGCCTCGTGCGGGAGGCTGCATCGAGAGCTCTGGAGGATGCGGGGCTCGGCTGGCGCGACATCGACGCCGTCGTGCTCGGCAAGGCGCCCGACATGTTCGAGGGCGTGATGATGCCGGACCTGTTCCTGGCCGACGCGCTCGGCGCCGCCGGCAAGCCCATGATCCGCGTCCACACCGCGGGGAGCGTCGGCGGGTCGACGGCGATCATCGCCGCCCACCTCGTGCACGCGGGCATCCACGAGCGCGTGCTCACCGTGGCCTTCGAGAAGCAGTCGGAGAGCAACACGATGTGGGCTCTGGCCCCGAAGATCCCGTTCCAGCAGCCGCTCGTGGCCGGAGCCGGCGGGTACTTCGCCCCCACCATCCGCGAGTACATCCGCCGCACCGGCGCGCCGGATCACATCGGCATCAAGGTCGCCGTCAAGGATCGCCTGCATGCGCTGAAGAACCCGTACGCCCACCTCCAGATGCCGGACATCGACGAGGCCGCCGTGCGAGAGTCGATGATGCTGTGGGACCCCATCCGGTACCTGGAGTCGTGCCCGGCGTCCGACGGCGCCTGCGCCATGGTCCTGGCGAGCGAGTCCGCCGCGAAGACGAGTCCCACACCGCCCGCATGGGTCCTCGGCGCGGCGGTCCGGAGCGAGCCGCTCGGGATGGCGGGCCGCGACGAGGTCAATCCG
The DNA here is from genome assembly GCA_046263085.1 of Actinomycetota bacterium. Classification (GTDB taxonomy): domain Bacteria; phylum Actinomycetota; class UBA4738; order UBA4738; family JACQTL01; genus JBHELK01. The sequence continues at coordinate 11,541 of JBHELK010000015.1, read as the reverse complement.
CGCGCCGGTCAGGATTGCGCGGCCGACGTGTATGGCCAGGCCAGCATCGCCGATCCCAGCCGCGACGTGGACGTGTGCGAGATGTACGTTCCCTTCTCCTGGTACGAGCCGATGTGGCTCGAGAACCTGGGGTTCGCCGCCGAGGGCGAGGGGTGGAAGGTGGTCGACAACGACGTCACCGCGCTGGGGGGTGACATGCCGATCGACCCATCCGGGGGCGTGCTCTCCTCGAACCCCATCGGCGCGAGCGGGATGCTCCGGTTCGCTGAGGCGGCCATGCAGGTCCGCGGCCGTGCCGGCGAGCACCAGGTCGAGGGCGCGAAGGTCGGCGTCGGGCACGCGTACGGGGGCGGGTCGCAGTTCTTCGCGATGTGGGTGGTCGGGAAGGAGAAGCCGTGAACTTCGCGTTCAGCGACGAGCAGGAGGAGCTCCGCCGGACCATCCGGAAGTTCCTGGAGGCGAGGTCGCCGTCGGCGGAGGTCCGCCGGGTCATGGAGACCGACGAGGGCCACGACGACCTCCTGTGGAAGCAGATGGCGGAGGAGCTCGCGCTGCACGGGATGCACGTCCCCGAGGAGTACGGCGGCCAGGGGTTCACGTTCGTCGAGCTCGGCATCGTCCTGCAGGAGATGGGGCGGGCCCTGCTGCCCTCGCCCTACTTCTCGACGGTCTGTCTCGCCGCCAACGCCATCCTCAACGCGGGGACGGAGCAGCAGAAGAAGGAGCTGCTTCCGGCGATCGCATCCGGGCAACGCATCGCCACGCTCGCCCTGGCCGAGCCGAGCGGACGGTGGGACGCCGGAGGCATCGAGCTCGAGGCCCGCGAGACCGGCGGCGCGTTCACGCTCTCCGGCACGAAGACCTACGTCCTCGACGGCCACGTCGCCGGACTGATCGTGGTGGCGGCGCGACTGCCGGGGACGTCGGGGACCGAGGGCATCTGCCTGTTCCTGGTGGACGGTGACGCGGACGGCCTCGCCAGGACGAAGCTCGACACGATCGACCTCACGAGGAAGCAGGCCCGGCTCGAGCTCGAGGGCGTGGCCGCAACCCCGCTCGGGGAGCCCGGCCAAGCCTGGCCGGCGCTCCAGAAGACGCTCGACCAGGCCGCGGTCTCTCTCTCCGCGGAGATGACCGGCGGGGCCGAGCGGTGCCTCGACATGGCCGTGGACTACGCGAAGACCCGCGTGCAGTTCGGCCGGCCCATCGGGGCCTTCCAGGCCATCAAGCACAAGTGCGCCGACATCCTGCTGCAGGTGGAGTCGGCCCGGACCGCCGCGTACTACGCGCTGTGGGCGGCGGCGGAGGACGGCGCCGAGCTCCCGATCGCAGCGCCCATGGCCAAGGCGTTCTGCTCCGAGGCGTTCTTCTTCGCCGCTCGCGAGAACATCCAGGTCCACGGCGGCATCGGCTTCACGTGGGAACACGACTCGCACCTGTACTTCCGCCGCGCCAAGTCCTCCGAGCTGCTGTTCGGTGACGCCGCCGCTCATCGCGAGCTGCTCGCGGAGCGCATCGGCATCTAGCGCGCTTGGATTTCAACGATTCGCCCCCCGAGGCCGCGGTCCGCGCCGAAGCGCGGGCCTGGCTCGAGTCGGCCTTCCCCGAGTGGCTGCACGAGCACCCGGCACGATTCGCGTACGACCTCGAGCGCGCCCGCTCGTGGCACCGCCGGCTGTTCGAGGGCGGATGGGCCGCACCGAGCTGGCCACCTGACTTCGGCGGCCGCGGGTTCGGTCCGGCCGAGTCCATGGTGTGGGAGCAGGAGAAGACGCGGGTCGGCGCCGACATCCCGTTCGACATCCCGGGCTTTGGCATGGCCGGGCCCACGATCATCTTCCACGGCACACCGCAACAGAAGGGTCGCTATCTCCCGCCCCTGATCCGCGGGGACGAGACGTGGTGTCAGTTGTTCTCCGAACCGGAGGCGGGCTCGGACCTGGCCGCGGTCCGGACGCGCGCGGAGCGCGACGGCGACGAGTGGGTCGTCACCGGGCAGAAGGTCTGGAGCTCCGGGGCGCACGAGGCCGATCGGGGGATCCTGCTGGCGCGGTTCGATCCGGAGCTCCCGAAGCACAAGGGCCTCGTCTACCTGCTGATCGACATGCGCGCGGCGGGCATCGAGGTTCGCCCGCTCAAGCAGATGGACGGCGGCTCCCACTTCAACGAGGTCTTCCTCGAGGGCGTCCGCGTGCCCGACGCCGACCGCCTCGGCGAGCCGGGGGAGGGGTGGCGCGTGGCGATGACCACCCTCATGCACGAGCGTGTGTCGCTCGGCGGCATGATGAGCGGCTTCGCCGTCGCGTTCGACCGACTGGCCGACCTCGCCGGCAACGGCGAACGGGCCCGCCCGCTGACTCGCCAGGGCCTGGCGCGGGTCTACACGCAGCACCGCCTCCTCGAGCTGCTCTCGGCGCGCATCGTGAGCAAGCTCGGCCGGGGTCAGATCCCGGACGCAGAGGGATCGATCATGAAGCTGGTGCTGGCGAACCTGGTGTCCGACGCCGCCGAGCTCGCCGTCGAGCTCCTCGGTCCGGAGGGCATGCTCGCGGACGGCGAGCTGCAGCAGGCGTTCCTGGGGAGCCGGGCGTTCCACATCGGGGGCGGCACGGACGAGGTGCAGCGCAACGTCATCGCCGAGCGCGTGCTTGGCCTGCCGCGCGAACCGCGCAAGCCGTAGGCCGGGATCTGTGCCCGGCCTGGGCGGGGACAAGCCCCGCCCCACGCATCAGCCCGCGTCGAAGGCCAGCGGGAGCGACTCCATCGCATAGATCCCGATGATGGAGCCGAATCTCGGCTCGCCGGCGGGGCGGAGGTCGCGCATCCGCGGTGCGAGGAAGGCGAACGTGTCCGCGAGCTCCATCCGTGCCAGCCGCGCGCCCAGGCAGAAGTGGTCGCCGAACCCGAACGTCAGCACCGGCGTGCGGCCCCGCTCGACGGCGATGTCGAAGTCGTCCGGCCGCTCGAAGGCGGTGCGGTCGCGGTTCGCCGTTGCGGCGCACGCGAACACGAGCGTTCCGACCGGGAACGTCACGCCCCGGTATTCGATCTCCTCCTGCACGATGCGGGCGGTGAAGGGCGTGATCGGCTCGAAGCGCAGGACCTCGTTCGCGGCGCGCTCCGCGAGCTCCGGCCGTTCGGCGAGCAGCCGCCACTGGTCGGGATGCTCGGCGAAGAGGCGCATGCCGTGCGCGAGCTGAGCCTGGGTGGTGTCGGTGCCGCCGGAGATCACCGACGACACGAGGGTGACGCACTCCTCGTCGGAGAGCCGGTCGCCGCCCTCGTCGTAGGTGCCGATCACCGAGATGAAGTCGGACCCGGGGGAGCGGCGGCGCTCCTCCAGCAGCTCGAGGACGTACGAGCGAACCTCCTCGTACGCGCGCTCGATATCGACGCGATCCTCCTCCATGTTCAGCTTGAACACGGCCTGCAGCAGGATCGACCAGCGGGCGAGTCGTTCATCGTCGCCCGGGACGCCGAGCAGCTCGGCGATGACCATGGATGGGATGGGCTGAGCGAAACCCGCCACGAACTCGGTGCGGCCGGCCGCCGCGACGCGCTCCCAGCACCGCTCGAGGATCGCGTGCAGGTTCTCGCGGACCCGAGCGAGCGCTCGTGGTGAGAGCGCGGGGGCGATGAGACGGCGCAGCCGCAGATGCGGCTCGCCCGAGCGCGTCATGAGGCCCTTGACCGTGCGCTCGTGGACGGGGCCATCCGTGACACCCTGCACCATGAGGAGCTCGATGGCCGGGAACGAGAGACGGTGGTCGCGCAGCAGCTCGATGGAGGCGTCGCGATCGAGCACCAGGAACCCGATATCGGTGCGTGCCAGCCAGCTCCGACGGCTCAGCTCACCGAGCACCTCGTGGAACCGCTCGCCCGACAGTCCGGGGTCGTGATAGTCGACCACCGGCATCTCGAGCTGTGAAACGACCTGCGCCACGGAAACTCCTGCTCAGGCGGTGGGTGAGGCGATGGGCGGAGATGAGCCGACGAGGGAGGGGCCCTCCCCGGCGCTGCCGCCGGTGGCGTCGGTTCCGGGTGTGAGCCAGCCGTCCTGCGATGCGACGACCACCCTGGCGCTCTGGTTGACGCCGTCATCGAAGCGGAACAGCGGGCTCCGCCACGTTCCCGCCCGCACCAGCTCGGGCGTCACGTCACCGTCCGCCCGCAGCACCTCGAGCGCCAGCTCGGCCGCCGCGAACGACACCAGGGCCCGGTACGAGGTCGTCCCGGGGACCTGCTGGCGGAACCACTCGGCGCCGGTCGTGCTGTCGGTGGGCCACGCGAAGCCGAGCACGGTCCGGGCGCCGGCGATCCACGAGTCCCCCTGGAGACCGGCGTACGCGGCCGACGGGGGGAGCAGGATCCCCCCCTGCGGCTGCCAGGTCTGCTCCTTGGCCGCCGCGGTGCAGCGGCTCTGCAGGGCGGGGGGCCCCGCCACGGCGAGGGCGGTGACACCCGCCAGACGGAGATCCAGCACCTGACGCGTGCACGACGTGTGGTGCGACACCTCGACGGTCCGCACCGGCGCCACCGTGGCGATGCCGTCGGCCAGCTCCGCGTCCGGACCTTCCCCGACGATCACCCCGATCGGTCCGTCGAACCCGCGATCGAGGAAGTCCTGCGCCAGGCGCATCCCGGCGTCGTGGGCGTCGAGCTCACCGCTCACCACGGCCGTCCCGTCCGCTGCCGGATCGGCGGGAAGCACCCACCCGTTGCCCTGCGGCGCGTCGCCGAAGCCGCCCACGAGGACCCGATCCTGGTCTCCATGTTCCGCCTCGGCGGGGGTGAGGACCTCGAGCTCCACACGGTGGCCGTCGAGTCCCTCGGCCGACTCGACCTCCACGGCCTTGCGGACCGCCTCGACCACGTCGCGTCCCTCGGCGGCGTCGGGTCCGGCGGCCGGCACGACCACCCCGAGGACGAGCGGGGGTTCGGGTTGCGCAGCGGACGCTGGGCTCGGCGCCTCGGCCGGCGCAGCCGGGTTCGTGTTCCTGTCGGTGGGCGCCGCCGGTGCCCCGGACGAGGAGCTCGGAACCGGTGCGACTCCGTTCGAAGGCCGGCCTCCGTGACGCGACGTGCCGTGGGATCCCTCGGGAGTGGAAGCCGACGTCGTGGGATGCGAGGCCACGCTCGGAGCGCCGGGCTCGGGGGTGTGGAGAGCTCCCCGGCCGAGCGCGGCGAGAACGAGCGCGCTCACGGCGGCGAGGGCAACGCCGGTATGGACCAGACGCCGGCGGGGGCGCCGCCCGATCGGCATGGGGTCACCTCGCGTCGCGGCCCGGACCAGCTCCATGTCCTCGACCGTCCGCCGGCACCGCTCACAGGCGGCGACGTGCCAGCCGACGGAGTCGAATCCCTCGCCGTCGAACCACGCCGCGAGATCGAACCGCGAGGGGTGTCGCGCCATCAGGCTCGCCCCCGCTCCAGGATCCGGGCGGCCTTGCGCCGCGCCTTGTGGAGCCTGGACATGACCGTGCCGATGGGGACGTCCTGAACCCGGGCGATCTCGGCGTAGGAGAGCATCGCCACCTCTCGCAGCCACAACGCCTCGCGCTGCGGGAGCGGCAGCTTGATCAACAGCGTCAGGCGACCGGCGGCGTCCACCTGCGAGGCGACCGCGTCGTCGGGCGCCGGCACCGGGGGCAGCGAGGTCTCCTCGAGGGAGACCACGGGCTTCGTCGCCCGCCGCTGATCCAGGCAGCAGTTGCGCACGATCCGGAAGGCCCACGCCTCCAGGCGCGCGGGGTCGGCCGATCCCCAGGCACGCCAGATGCGGAGCCAGGCCTCCTGGCAGGCCTCCTCGGCCTCGCCCATGCCCACGATCGCGGTGGCGTATCTGCGCATCCCGACGGCGGTCCCCCGGTAGAAGTCCTCGAACGGCGGCGTTCCTACAGGAGAACGACGGACCCGGACTGCCTCTGATTCGCTGGCCACGAGGGGGGATTCATTCCCGCTGCCGGGCCAAGGCAAGCATGCTCGGGCGGGTGAATAGATCCCCGATCCGAGGCCGTCATTCGGTTGCCATGCCCGAGACGGCGAGACGCGAGGCGGAGGAGACCCTGGCTCACGCCGCGCCGCGCCCCGGACCCATCATCGCGGGGTCTGCCCCGGACATGGGATCGGGCCGAGGAGGGGCGAGCCGCACCGGCCACCTCACGCAACAGGGAGAGTGAGGTCCCCCGCCGGGGGTCATCGGACGAGGGCCTTCCCCGGGCCCCTCGACCGGCCCCCCGGCGGTGTGGAAGACGTCGCGTGAGGCCCGCGGAGTCGCCCCCCTCGACCTCCTCTTTCGGGATGTCCGCTCAGTTCGTGGACGGGTCGTGCGGCATGAGGGCGAGCATCGCGTAGTCGCCGCCCATCCGGCGCAGCACGGTGCTCCACAGCCGATCGGGCGACTCGGTGAACACGTCCTCGAGACTGGCGGGCTGCACCAGCCAGGCCTCCTCATCCATCTCCGCGTCGAGCTGCCCGGCGCCCCACCCGGCGTACCCGGCGAACACCCGTGCCCTGCGGATGGCGGCCGGCGCATCGGCCGCCTGCTCGCCCGTGACGAGTCCGACCGAGTCGAACACGAGGCGGTCGGCGAGCTCCGGATGCTCGAAGTCCGCGACGACCACCGCCGACGTCGGCTGCACCGGCCCGCCGACGTAGAGGAGGTCCTCCGGAGGGACCAGTGGGGCGAGCGGGGGCGCCGCATCGGTGACCGTCACCTCGGCCGGGCGGTTCAGGACGACCCCCGCCGCGCCCTGCTCGTCATGGTCGGCCACCAGGATGACGGTGCGGCGGAAGTTCTCGTCGAACAGCGAACCCGCGGCCACGAGCAGCTTGCCCCGGAGCGATTCCACGCCGACCATGATGCCAGCGCCGGCGCGCCGCGGCACGGAGCGCTTCATCGGCGGTACGGTGGTGGTGCACGCCGACACGAGAGGTGACCGAGTTGAGAAGCGAGCTGCGCACCGCGAGCGGATCCGTCGGGTTCCATCGCCTCGGCGAGGTCGTTGAGTCCGGACGGCTCGAGCGGTTGCCGCACACGGTGAAGATCCTCATCGAGAACCTGCTGCGACGAGCGGGCTCCCGGGACGTCGGCGAGGAGGACGTCGCCGCGCTCGCCGTGTGGCCGGACCAGGCCGCTTCCTCCGACGCATCGATCGCGTTCATGCCGACCCGTGTCCTGATGCAGGACTTCACTGGGGTGCCCGCGGTGGTCGACCTGGCCGCGATGCGATCCGCGATGGCCCGGGAGGGCGGCGACCCGGCGAGGGTGAACCCCCTCGTCCCGGTCGATCTCATCGTCGATCACTCCGTGCAGGTCGACGCGTTCGGCATGGGCCAGGCCTTCGAGATCAATGTCGACTGGGAGTACCGGCGCAACCACGAGCGGTACCGGCTGCTGAAGTGGGCGCAGCAGGCCTTCGACGGGTTCCGGGTCGTGCCGCCCGGCATGGGCATCTGCCACCAGGTCAACCTCGAGCACCTGGCCAGGGTGGTCCAGGTCCGCGACGGCGTGGCCATGCCGGACACGCTCGTCGGCACCGACTCGCACACGACGATGGTCAACGGGCTCGGCGTGCTCGGGTGGGGCGTCGGGGGGATCGAGGCGGAGGCCGCCATGCTCGGCCAGCCGATGTTCCTGCCCTCACCCGTGGTGGTGGGTGTGAAGATGAGCGGCGCGCTGCCGCCCGGCACCACGGCCACGGACCTCGTGCTCACGCTGACCCAGATGCTTCGGGCGCACGGCGTCGTCGGGAAGTTCGTGGAGTTCTACGGGGAAGGGCTCTCGTCGCTGACGGTCGAGGACCGGGCGACGCTCTCGAACATGTGCCCCGAGTACGGGGCGACCGCCTCGTTCTTCCCCGTGGACCACCAGTCGCTGCGCTACCTGCAGGCGACGGGCCGGGACGACGTCGTCGATCTCGTCGAGCGCTACACGAAGGAGCAGATGCTCTTCCGCGCCGACGGCGACACCGACCCCGAGTTCTCCGAGACCCTCGAGCTCGATCTCTCGGCCGTCGTGCCGAGCGTGGCGGGGCCGCGCCGGCCGCAGGACCGGGTGCCGCTCTCCGAGGTGTGGCCGTCCTGCATGAGCGCCTTCGCCCAGCTCCAGGAGTTCGACGCCACCCGCGGCCACGACGAGGCCGAGGGATTCGGCACGAGCTTCCCCGAGACGCGCCTCGAGAGCGAGCGGGAGGCCGGCCTGGTGGGGGAGGAGGCCGCGAGCCACGTGCGCCACGGCTCGGTGGTCATCGCCGCCATCACGTCGTGCACGAACACGAGCAACCCCACCGTGATGATCGCCGCGGGCCTCCTGGCCCGTAACGCCGTGGAGCGAGGGCTCGAGTCGAAGCCGTGGGTGAAGACGTCGCTGGCGCCGGGATCCCGGGTGGTGACCGACTATCTGGACCGGGCCGGCCTGCAGCCGTACCTCGACAAGCTGGGGTTCTCGCTCGTCGGCTACGGGTGCACCACGTGCATCGGCAACTCGGGACCGCTGCCCGAGGAGGTCGCCACGCGCATCGACGAGCACGACCTCATCGTGGCGTCCGTGCTCTCGGGCAACCGCAACTTCGAGGGGCGCATCCATCCGCAGGTGCGCGCGTCGTACCTCGCGTCGCCGCCACTGTGCGTGGCGTTCGCCCTCACCGGGCGGGTGGACATCGACCTCACGAGGGAGCCGATCGGGGATGGGAGCGACGGCCGGCCCGTGTTCCTGCACGACATCTGGCCGTCGTCGGAGGACGTCGCCGCTGTCGTCGCAGAGGCCATCGGGCCCGAGCAGTTCGAGGAGGAGTACGGACGTATCTGGCACGGCGACGAACGATGGCAGAAGCTGGAGTCCTCGACCGGCCCCATGTACCAGTGGGATCCGGAGTCGACGTACGTGCGAGAGCCACCCTTCTTCCAGGACCCCGGCGCCGGTCCGGGCGCGCAGGGGGACATCGTCGGGGCCCGGGTCCTGGTGAAGGTCGGCGACTCCATCACCACCGATCACATCTCACCAGCGGGCTCGATCAAGAAGGACTCGCCGGCAGGGCAGTGGCTCGGCGCGCAGGGCGTGGACCCGCCTGAGTTCAACTCCTACGGTGCCCGCCGCGGCAACCACGACGTGATGATGCGCGGCACGTTCGCCAACATCCGGCTGCACAACGAGATCGCCGCCGGCTCCGAGGGATGGTGGACCGACCATCTTCCGGACGGGGAGCGACTCCCGATCTACGACGCCGCGATGCGCTACCAGGAGGAGGGTGTGCCACTCCTCGTCATGGCCGGCAAGGAGTACGGCAGCGGATCGTCGCGCGACTGGGCGGCGAAGGGGCCGTCGTTGCTCGGCGTGCGGGCGGTGATCGCCGAGAGCTACGAGCGGATCCACCGCAGCAACCTCGTGGGGATGGGCGTGCTGCCACTGCAGCTGCGGGCGGGCGACTCGGCCGTGTCGCTCGGCCTGACCGGCCGGGAGACGTACGCGATCCGGGGCGTGGAGGCCGGGATCTCGCCCGGCCAGGAGGTCGTGGTCGAGGTCACGCGCGACGACGGCGCGACGAGCAGGTTCCCGGTGACGGTCCGCATCGAAGGGCCGGCGGAGCTCGAGTACTTCGCCAACGGCGGGATCCTGCAGATGGTGCTGCGCCGCATGATGGCCGGCGACGCCGGATAGCCCGCGGTTTGGCGCGTCTCCGCGGGCGCGGGCTCCTGGTCGGCGCGATCCTCGGGGCCGCCGCGATCGTCGTGCTGGTCCGGTTGTTGCCCGGTGGCGACGGCGTGATCCGGCCCGATCATCCGTGTGCCGACCCGCCGCCGCTCATCACCTACAAGGGCGTCACGCTGCAGCCGATCGCGATGCGTGCGTTCAAGCGAGCGCTTCGCCTCTCTGAGGCACCCATCATCGTGGTGCAGAGCTACCGGTCCTGCCATCAGCAGGCCCTCGCCTGCCGCAATGTGTGCGGCGATGCGAGCGGATGCCCGGGCCGCTGCGCGAAGCCCGGAACCTCCTACCACCAGATCGGCGCGGCGTTGGACATCACACAGGGCTCGCTGGACTCGGCGGGCGTCGTCACGGCCCTCGAGGGATCAGGGTGGTGCCAGTCCGAGCCGAGTTCCGACCCCGGGCACTTCTCCTTCGGAGGATGCCACTGATCGTGGGTCACAAGGAGCATCCCCGAGCTTCGGCGTTCGATCAGGCGATGGCGCGGTCGAGCGCCAGCTGCTCCGGCATGCTCATGAGGGGCCGTCCCCCGGGGTCGTGGAAGCGAAGGCCACTATTCGGAGTACCTCGGATGCTCCACCCGCCCTCGTGGACCAACCGGTGGTGCGCCTCACACAGCGTCACCAGGTTGTCGAGGTCGGTCGGGCCGAGCGGCCAGTGCTTCAAGTGGTGGGACTTCAGCCATCTCCTCTTTCGACACCCCGGGAACCGACAGCACCACCCGTCGCGCTCCCTGACCGCTCGCTCCAGGCGCTTCGGGATCCGCTCGCTCTGAAAGCCGATCCCGACGCCCAGCCCGTCGCGCTCGAGCATCCACTCGATGCGAGTTCGGGGGTCGCAGGCGATGCGCCGAATGGCCTCGATGCAGAGCCGCACCCCATCGCCGCCCTCGGCCACTGAGGGACGCCAGTATCCGGTGTGGCCCCCCACCAGCGAGCTCACGTCTGCGTGGAGCACGAGCAGGGGATCCGAAGCCCGTCCGGATCGTGTCTGCGTCACCAGCTCGACCAGGGCGTCCGCGTACACCGCACCATGCGGGTCGTAAGGGTCATCGCTCACCTCGACCTGCTCGGATCGCTTCATGACAGCTCGCTCGAGCAACACGCCCTGCTCGGCGCCGAACCGGCCCTGCACGTAGCACTCGGTCTTCTCCTGGTTCCAACCGAACCGCACGTAGCGCTCTCGATGGGTCTCGGTCGCGTCGCGCTCGCGCAGACGCTCGTGGCGGGCCGCTTCCCTCCACAGCCCGGCGGGGCGCCAGCCCACGGCCTCGCGGGCCAGGCGCTCGTCGGTGGCGGGGGTGGCGAACTTCGTGAGCGGGCGGAGCTGATCCCAGGAGAGATGGCCTTCCTCATGGGCGTTCGCGATACACGGCAGCTCACGGAGTCGGCGCGCCACCCGGACCCACTCGAGCGCGGTGGACCACACCAACTCGTAGCGCCAAGCGAGCCATTGCGTCATGCAGCTGGCGCCACCCGCCTCCCACGATCCCTCGTCCTCGATTGTCGGGATCTGCCGCAACGCCTGGGCGGATGCCGCGGTCATAGCTCGAACTGCGGCGTCGAGCCTGCGGTGGGCCTCGTCATTGGTGAACATGTGTTCGGATCGTACCCACTACCACCGACAGAAATGCCTTCTGAACAGGGGAAACGGTGAATATCACCCGCGTTGAGCCGCTGCATCCCCCATGCTGGTGATGCGGAGAGGGCCGCCAGGGGCGGCGTGCGCTAGCCCCCGAACAGGCGGCGCGGATTGTCGGTGAGGATCGTGTCGATCGCCGCCCGATCGACGCCCGCGACCTCCAATCTCGGCACGAAGTCGGTGAACAGGTACGT
>JBHELK010000014.1:0-44731 GCA_046263085.1 Actinomycetota bacterium | reverse complement strand
CGGAACGGCGACTGGGCCACGATCACGACGGCCCGCGCGGAGATCGAGGCGCGGGTGCTGGTCAGCGAGCGCATCCCCGACCTGCGGCTGAAGCGACGCACCGTGCACCAGATCGGCCTGCCCTATCACTGGGGGTCGAAGGGACTCGTGCGAGGCGACGCCGCCAACGAGCTCATCTCTTTCGTTGCGGATCCCAACGTGCTGATCCAGGAGTCGAAGGCCCTCACCGGCAACATCGCGCCGGGGCGCAGGAGCGCTCGCCGGCGGATCGTCACGAGCCGTCGGTGGTTCCCTCCGGCCCCGGGCCCGACCAGCGGGAAGGACGACGGGCGCGATCTCCCCGCGGTCGGTGAACGCCCCCGCGGGACGCACGGCGTGGAGGAGCGCGAGGAGAAAGAGGGCGAGCAGACATGAGCGTCGCCACGTCGCACAAGGGCTTCTTCACCGATACCACGGTGTGCATCGGGTGCAAGGCGTGCGAGGTCGCCTGCAAGCAGTGGAACCAGCTTCCCGACGACGGGATGTTCTTCAGCGGGATGAGCTACGACAACACGGTTGACCTCGGCGCGTCGACGTGGCGCCACGTGTCGTTCGTGGAACGGCCGGCGGGGCTCGGCGCGCAGATCGCCGGCGACGACGACCGGTCGTTCTCGTGGCTGATGATGTCGGACGTCTGCAAGCACTGCCAGCGCGCCGGGTGCCTCGAGAACTGTCCCACGGGCGCCATCGTGCGCACCGAGTTCGACACCGTGTACGTGCAGCCGGACATCTGCAACGGCTGCGGGTACTGCATCGCGGGCTGCCCGTTCGGGGTGATCGACCGGCGGGCCGACGACGGGCGGGCGTGGAAGTGCACGCTCTGCTACGACCGGCTGAAGGACGACCTCACCCCGGCGTGCGCCAAGGCCTGTCCCACGGAGTCCATCGTGTTCGGCGACATGGACCAGCTCCGCGAACGGGCCGAACGCCGCGTGGAGGAGCTGCACGCGCGGGGCGTGGCGGACGCGTACCTGTACGGCGTCGACGGCGCCGCCCAGCCGGGGACCGAGGGTCTGAACGCCTTCTTCCTGCTCGTCGACGAGCCGGAGGTCTACAACCTCCCGCCCGACCCGGTGGCACCCACCAAGAAGATCGGGGAATCCTGGCGCTCCATGTTCGCCGCCGCCGGCGCGATGGTCGCCCTCGCGGTCGCCGCCGCCGTCAGGAGCCGCCGATGACGAGCACCGGCGACGGGCGCAACATCGATCCCTCGTCGGGGATCCTGGAGGGCGAGGCCTCCGAGCAGGCGGTGCCGGCGGACCGCGCCACGTCCGAGGGCGGAGCGCCGTACGACGTGTGGCGTGGGGCGGGGACGGGCCCCGCCCCACCGACGTACTACGACCGCCCCGTCCTGAAGGAGCCCGTGTGGATCTGGGCCGTGCCGGCGTACTTCTACGCCGGCGGCACGGCGGGGGGGGCGGCCGTTCTCGGAGCTGCCGCACAGCTCGTCGATCGCCACGAGCTCGACGGGCTGATCCGGCGCTCGAGATGGATCGCGGCCGCCGGGACGGCCGCCGGGACGGCCCTTCTGATCGTGGACCTCGGGAAGCCGGGGCGCTTCCTCAACATGCTGCGCGTGTTCCGGGCCACGTCGCCATTGTCCGTGGGCTCGTGGATCCTGGCCCCGGCCACGGTTCTCGCCGCGGCGTCGGCAGCGCTCCCGGGCGCCGCCGGTGACGCCGCCGGGCTCGCGGCAGGCGCGCTCGGCGCGCCGCTGTCCGGCTACACGGCTGTGCTGCTGAACAACACCGCGATCCCGGTCTGGCAGGCTCCGCGGCGCGCGCTCCCGCCGCTGTTCGTGGCATCCGCTGCGGCCGGCGCCGCCTCGCTGCTCGACCTGCTCGACCTCAGTGACCGGGAACACCGGCTCGTGTGGCATTTCGGCGTCGCGGCGAAGGCCGCCGATCTCCTTGCCGCGACCGCGGTGGAGAAGGAGGCCTCGGCGGTCGACCGCGTGGGGCGCGCGCTGAAGGAAGGCCTCGGTGGAGCGCTGTGGCGGACGGCGAAGCTCTGCACGGCGGCCAGCCTCGCCGCGTCCCTCGTGCCGGTCGGCTCCAGGCGAGTGCGCCGCAGAGTCTCCGGCGCGTTGGGGACCGCAGGCGCGATCGCGCTTCGGTTCGCCCTGTGGCACGCGGGCAAGACGTCGAGCGCCGACCCGAGAGCGACCTTCGAGATGCAGCGGGCCGGACACGGAGCGGCGGACGTGACGGGCATCCCGGCCGTGACCGGGCCGGGCGGCAGACGGGCGCTGTCCTAGATGGCCACGGTCGAGGAGCGCCCCGGTGGCAGGCCGACGGAGCGGTTCCGGGTGGTCCGGGTCCGGGAGGGCCGGGCAGCGGAACAGCCGGACACCCTGGCCGCCGAGGAGCCCCTCGAGATCCGACTCGGCGGGGAGAGCGTCGCCGTCACGATGCGAACACCCGGTCACGACGCCGAGCTCGCCGCGGGATTCCTCCTGGGTGAGGGCATCATCCGGCAGAGGGACCTCTCGACGGTCCTGGAGTGCAGGTCGGACGAGGGGGACGGCGGCGTCGCCGACGTCGAGCTCCGCCCGGGTGCGTCACCCTCCGCCGGTTGGCAGCGCAACTTCTACGCCACCTCCTCGTGCGGCATCTGCGGCAAGGCGTCGATCGACGCGGTTCGCGTGTCGGCGCCGCCCATCCCCGCGGGTCTCGTCGTGCAGCGGCGTGTCCTCGAGGGCCTGCCCGACGCACTTCGGGCCGCCCAACGGGTCTTCGACCGCACCGGCGGCCTGCACGCCGCCGGCCTGTTCACCCCCGACGGCGAGCTCGAGGTCCTCCGCGAGGACGTGGGGCGCCACAACGCCGTGGACAAGGTGGTCGGCCGGGCCGCCATGGAGGGGCGGCTCCCGCTGCACGAGCGCGTCCTGCTCGTGAGCGGGCGGAGCTCCTTCGAGATCATGCAGAAGGCTCTCGTGGCGGGGATCCCTGTGGTCGCCGCCGTCTCCGCGCCCTCGACCCTGGCCGTCCGGCTGGCGCGGGAATCGAACATGACCCTCGTGGGGTTCCTGCGGCCGGAGGGCTTCAACGTCTACGCCGGCGCCGGCCGCATCCTGGGCCTGTAGCGAACCTCCCGGCCTGTTGTCACGGGCCGCGCTTTGGGTTTTCATGCCTCGATGCGCACCGATCGGTCCTCGAGGCCACGCGTCGGGGTGGTGCTGGCCGCGGGACGTTCCGAGCGGCTCTCGATGCTCACCGGCGGACGATCCAAGGCCCTGGTGCAGCTCGGTGGCGTGCCCCTCGTCGAGCGGGCCGTCCGTGCCCTCGCCCAGGCGGGGTGCCGGCGGGTGGTCGTGGTCGTGGGGTACCAGGGCGAGGACGTGACGGTCGCGGCCAGGCTCGCGCCGGTGAAGGTCGACATCGTGCCGGCACCGACGTGGGAGGCCGGGAACGGCGAGTCGCTCGCCGCGGCGGAGCGGGCCGTGGGACCCGACGAGACGTTCCTGCTGCTCTGCGGCGACCACGTCTTCAGCCCGAACGCGCTCGAGGCCCTGGTGGCCGACGGCGGCCCCGCCGTGCTGATCGATCCGAAGCCGGAGCGCAGGGCGTGGGCGGAGGGCACGCGGGTCAACGTCCGGGGAGACCGAGCCCTCGCCTTCAGCAAGAGCCTGGACGACCCCGGCATCGACTGCGGCGTCTTCGTGCTCCCGGCCGGGGTGTTCGCCGCCCAACGAGCGGCCGCCGCTGAGGGCGACCATTCCCTCGCGGGCGCCGTCACGCGCCTCGCCCGGGACGCGAGGGTCCGGGCCGTCCCGCTACCCGAGAAGGGCTGGTGGCAGGACGTCGACACCCCGGAGGACCTGCGCGCCGCGAAGCGCCTCGTCCGCCGGTCGCTGGCGAAACCGAGCGATGGTCCCGTGTCTCGCTACGTGAACCGGCCCATCTCGACGCGGATCACCATGGCGCTGGCGCCCTTCCGTCCACCGCCGAACCTGCTGACGATCCTCACCCTGGCCGTGGGCCTGTGGGCAGGTTGGTCGCTCTCCGCGGGCCGGGCCCTGGTGGGAGCGCTGCTGACCCAGGCCGCCTCGATCCTCGACGGCATCGACGGCGAGACCGCCCGCCTCCAGGATCGCGCCTCCCAGCGCGGTGCGTTCCTCGACAACCTGTGCGATCGCATGGTCGACGCCGCCATCGTGGCCGGGCTCTGGCTGTGGTTCTGGGACGGGCCGGGCCGCACGTTCCGGGTGGTGATCATCCTGTCGTCGATGGTCGGGTGGGGAGCGATCGCGCTGGCCGCGAAGGAGCCGGTCGCGCGGCGGCTCGAGTTCGCGCCCACCGAGCGGCCCCCGCTCTCGGTGCTGCTAGGAGGACGCGATTCCCGGACGTTCCTGCTCGCGGTGGTCTGCCTGTTCGACGTGCCCGCGGCCGCGTTCACCGTCTTCGCCGTGGCGTACTGCTCGAGCGGGATCCGGAGGATCCTGATGTTCCGCAAGCGGCGCGCGGGGCGGCACACGCCATCCGGCTTTCCGCCGCCAGATCAGGTACGTGACCCCTCCGAGCGGGATCTGGAGGAGATAGGTTAGGAACCGGAACACCAGTACGGCCGCCACCGCGGGCGCGTCGTGCGCTCCCGCGAAGTCGAGGCCCCCGATGTAGCCGAGCTCCGCGAGCCCGACGTTGCCGGGGATGATCGGGACGGCCGAGGCCAGCCGCACGAACGCGAACACCGCGAGGGTCTCCGCGAACGTCACCTCGTGGTTGGGGATCCCCACGAACCGCACCGCGGCGAAGAGCACCGCGAAGACGGACAGCTGGCTCAGGATCTCGGCGGCGACGAGCGGCAGGCCACGATCCCGCAGCAGGCTCACCATCTGGGCGCGGAATCCCGCGGCCTTGCCCGCCCAGTCGCGGACCGGGGGCCGGCGCACGAGCCGGCGAAGCATCGAGACGAGTCGGCCGGCAGCTCCGCCGCTCCACCGGGCGACCCGCTCGTCGCGGAGCAGCAGCGCGAGCGCGGACGCGCAGACCACGAACGACCCGAGCCCGAGGACGGCCGTGGCCAGCAGCCCCCCGTTCGCGTCGCCCTCCAGCACGAGCAGGGCGAGGGCGACCGCCGGGAGCAGGAGCTTGAACCCCATGTTCGCGAAGAACGTGGCCATGGCCGATCGCGCCACCTCCGCCCCCGTGAATCCCCACGACGTGTACATGGCGTAGGAGACGCCGACGGCGACCGCGCCGCCCGCCGGGACGGTCATCGCCACGGCCGTCGAGGACTGACACACCACCGCGGCCTGCGGGAGCGACAGGCCCGGCATGGCCGCGACGAGCATGGGCCAGTAGGTCACGATGTTGAGCACGGTGAGGAGGCCGAGGACGGAATCCTCCTCCCAGCTCAGCGCCCGGATCTCCCGCCAGACGTCGTCGAGGTTCGCGATGCGCGGGAGGATCCCGAAGAAGACGGCCAGGACGATGGCGGGGAACAGGAGCACGCGACCGAGCCGGAGAAGGTTGCGCAGCGGCCCGCGCCGGCCGTCGCGGGAGGGGCGAGCACCTGCCGTGGAGGTGGCGTCCATGGCGATGCCGCGACCTTAGCAGCCCTCACCGTCGGGACGGTGACGCCGCGCAACCCGCCGGCAGCCGGACGCAAAGAGAGGGGGCCGGGATCTCTCCCGGCCCCCTCTCGAGGTCCTGCGGTCGACGGGTGCTTCTACGGGTTCAGGTAGAAGGTCGACCGGCACTGCACGAACCGGGTCGCCGGCATGAGCGTCGCCCCGTTGAGCGAGTCGACGAGCGACGACAGCGAAGCGATGTTCTCCGATGCGTAGTCCGGCGCGTACCTCTGCAGGAAGTCCTGCACCGCCGGGAGGTTCGCCGGCGAGAGCGCACCGACCTCCGTGGAGGAGTTCACGTTCAGGCCCCCCAGAAGGCTCAGCGGACCGAGGAACAGGATGTACGCCGAGTCGTCACCGTTGTCCAGGGCCGGGATGTAGAGGCCCTCGAAGTTCGCGGTCACCTGGCCGGGCGGGAAGTCGGGATCACCGGTGCCGTTGACGCGGCCGGTCGCGACACCCTCCGCCCAGTACAGGCCGAGCGCGTTCAGGTTCTGAGAACCCACACCGACGAACGAGAGCAGGCTGCCCACGGTGCCGACGAGGCTCAGACTCCCCTTCTTCACGTTGGAGCCCTCCCGGAGGATGTTGATGGTGCCGCGAAGCGTGCCGGCTCCCACGGTGTCTCCGGACCGCGCCTCCTCCCCGAAACCGCCCCCCATGTTGATGAGCGTGGAGAAGGTCGAGTATGAGTCCCCGTCGAGTCGGGGATCCTCGGATCCGATCGACTTCGAGCTCACGGTGTTGTTGTTCACGTCGCTGAACTTCTCGGCACCCGAGATCCTGTAGAAGTCACCCGTGTTGTTGTCGGTGCAGTAGTGCACCCCGGAGACCACAGGACTGACGCCGGCGAAGAACGCCGACACCATCTGGTAGTTCGGGATGAAGCTGCAAGCGCCCAGGAGCGCCGCCACGCCACCGACGATGAGGATCCTCAATCGCCTGATACCCATACATTCCCCCCTTGTCCCGCCGATATGGACGGCTCGAGACATTGAAGAACGGGCCGGACACGGCCGCAATGGCCGGTTGGGACTAAATCCGACCATCAGATATGACCAGTGCATCACCCGAACGAACTAGACACCTATAGCCCTTCCTGACTATGGCCGAACGGAAGAAGGCTCCGTAAATTGGACAGATCATGTCGATCCCCGCCCGGGTTGTCGTTCGCCGCTGCACGCTGCTCGTGATGGCGGCGATGGTGGTGGGTGTGGTTCCGCCGGCGGCGTCGGCGGCTCCGATGCACCTGGCCCGCCTCGCGCCGGCCGTTCGGGCCGAGCTCGCATCCGATGGACCCGGCGCTTCGGAAGCGGTGATCGTCTCGTTCGCCGACTCCGTCCCCGACGACCTCGTGGAGCTGATCGGCACGATCGACGTGCGGTACCGCTATCGGACCATCGATGCGATCGCGGCGCGGATGACGGCCGCCCAGGTCAGGGTGCTGAGGACGGTCCCCGGCGTGGTGGAGATCGCCACCGACGCCCCGATGCAGGCCAGTCTGGACACGGCTCGCGCGGCGTTCGGCTCCGACGCCGCGATGACGGACTTCTCCGTGACCGGGAACAACCCTGACGGGGCCTGCCCCGAGGAGCGCGACTACTGCGCGGACGACGTCACGGTCGCGGTGATCGACACCGGCATCGACGCCGGCCACGTCGACCTCGACGGAGGCAAGGTGATCGGCTTCGTGGACTGCATCTCGTCCGGAGCCACGTGCACGTCCACGACGCCGTACGACGACAACAGCCACGGGACGCACGTCTCCTCGATCATCGCCGGCGAGGGGGACGGCGACGCCACGCTGCACGGGGTCGCTCCCGGAGCGTCGCTCGTGGGTGTCAAGGTGCTGAACGGGAGCGGGTCCGGCTCAACCTCCACGGTGGACGCGGGGGTCGAGTGGGTGATCGCGAACAAGGCCGCGTACGGGATCGACGAGATCAACCTGAGTCTCGGCACGTCGGCGAGCCCGTTCTACGACGGGACGGAGACGACGTCCCGGCTAGTGAACCAGGCCACCGCCGCCGGCATCACGGTGTTCATCGCCGCCGGGAACGACGGGCCGTCGCCGGGGACGGTCGGCTCTCCCGGCGTGGCCGAGTTCGCCGTCACCGTGGGGGCCATGGCCGATCCCGGCGACGTCGGAGGGACCTTCCCTCCCGGATTCTCCCTCGCCTACTTCTCGAGCCGGGGACCCACCCCGGACGATCGCATCAAGCCCGACATCGCCGCTGCCGGCGTCGACATCGAAGCGGCGGCGGCCAACACGACGAACGGCTACAAGGTCCTGTCCGGGACGAGCATGGCCACGCCGTTCGCCGCCGGCGTCGGGGCCCTCGTGCTGTCCGCCGATCCCGGGCTCGTTCCGTCCGGAACATCCTGTCCCGACTCCGACCCGACGGCGGAATGCGACAACGGGGTCGAGGACGCCACCATGACGGATCCCTTGAAGGATCTCCTGACCGGAACCGCAGTGGACTGGGGGCCGGCGGGGAAGGACGACGACTTCGGCTCCGGGCGTCTCGACGCGTACGCCGCGGTCTCCGAGGCGTCGGCAGGGGTGACCGTGGCTGGCGCGCCGACGCTGCCGGCCCACCAGCACGTCGACGGGTCGCTCGGCGGGCCGGGCGCGTCGACGGCGTTCGACGTCCCCGTCACGGGGACGACCGACCCCCTCGCTCTCACGCTGATCATGACCTCGTGGATCAGTTCCTCGAACCCGAACTTCGACGTCACCGTCCGCGACCCGGACGGCAACAGCGTGGCGTCTGCCACCACCAGCCGGCGGCAGGAGACGATCGGTTTCCTCCCCGCGGTCACCGGCACCTACAGCGTCCAGATCACGTCGGCGAGCGGCTCGGGCCCGTTCTCGCTCGATGCGTCCTACGACGGGGATCCCATCGGGGTGTCGCCCAGCCTGTCCGTCGGCACGACCGGATCCGGAGCCGTCGCGAGCAGCCCGGGCGGGATCAACTGCGGGGCGACGTGTTTCGCCTACTTCGACCAGGACACGCCCGTGACCCTGACCGCCACGCCCCTGGGCGGGAGCCGCTTCGCGGGATGGGGCGGAGACTGCAGCGGCCTCAGCCTCACCTGCCTGGTGGTGATCGACCAGGCCCGATCGGTCTCCGCCGACTTCATCTCGACGCCGCTGGTTCGCGTGAGCATCACGAAGTCGGGGACGCAGGGCAATCAGCCCAGCTCGACCCCATCGGTATCGCAGGACGGCGGCTCCATCGCGTTCGCATCGACGGCGTCGAACCTTGTGCCCGGAGACACGAACGCTCGCGGCGACATCTTCGTGAAGGACCGGCAGACCGGAGACCTCACGCGCGTGGTGAACGGCTCGGGGGTGCAGCCCAATGGAACGAGCTCGGCTCCCTCGATCTCGGGGAACGGGCGATACGTGGCCTTCATATCGACCGCGGCGAATCTCGTGGCGGGTGACACCAACTCGCGGGCCGATGTGTTTCGGGCGGACATGTCGACGAGTCCGCCGACCATCCTCCGTGTGAGCACCTCCGCGGGGGGCGGCCAGGCCACCAACAACAGTGCGACGCCCTCGATCTCGGCCGACGGCCAGTTCGTGGCGTTCAGCTCCACGGCCAACAACCTCGTCCCCGGCGACACGAACGCCCGCACCGACGTGTTCGTCAAGAACACGGCCACCGGGGCCGTGGTTCGCATGGTCTCGACCTCGGGGGTCCAGCCGAACAACAACAGCGCGGGGCCGTCGATCTCGGGGAACGGGCAGTACGTGGCGTTCACCTCGTCGGCGACCAACCTCGTACCGGGCGACACGAACGCCCGGGACGACGTGTTCGTTGCGGATGCCACCACGAGCCCCACCACCGTCAATCGCGTCGACGTGGGGCCCGGGGCCGTGCAGGCGAACAACACGAGCTCGAGCCCCGACATCTCGGCGGACGGGACCGCCGTGACCTTCGTGTCCTCGGCCACAAACCTCGTCACCCCGGACACGAACGCACGCCTCGACGTGTTCGTGCAGAAGCTCGCGAGCGGCCTTCCGACAGGACCGGCCCTCAAGGCCCTGGGAGCGGCCGGCGCTCAGGCCAACAACTCGGCGTCGACCCCCGTGATCTCCGGTGACGGCGGGGTGGTCGCGTTCGCGTCGGCCGCCACCAACCTCGTCCCCGGGGACACGAACGCCCGGGCGGACATCTTCGGGTTCGACACCGCGACGGGGATGGTGTCGATGTTGAGCACGAGCACGAGCGGGGCCCTGGCCAACCAGATGAGCTCCACGCCGGCCATCTCCGCCGACGGGCTGTCCGTGGCGTTCGGCACCACGGCGACGAACCTGGTGTCCCTGGACACGAACAATCGGGCCGACATCCTCGTGAAGGGTCCGCTCGCCTGATCCCGCCCGCGGGGGCTCCCCACGGGAAGATGCACGGTGATGGGCGTGACCGCAGTGCTGCTGGCGGGCGGCCGGAGCTCCCGGATGGGTCGGGACAAGGCCTCGCTCCTCTACGAGGGACGACCGCTCGCCGAACGGGCGGTCGACGTCCTCCGGGAGATCGCCGACGAGATCTTTGTCGCTTCCGGTGACGGCGAACGGCTGTCGTGGCTCGGCGAACGACAGGTGGCCGACGCGGTTCCCGACGCCGGGCCCCTCGGGGGCATCGTGGCCGGCCTCGAGGCCGCGAACCGGGAGCTCGTGGCCGTGCTGGCCGTCGACATGCCGTTCGCCGGCGCACCGATCCTCCGCCTCCTGGCCGAGCGATGGGCCGGCGGGGACGCGGTGATCCCCAGGACGGAGCGAGGCCTCGAGCCGCTCCACGCCGTCTATGCCCGGAGCGCCGCGCCGGTCCTGCGGGCCCAGCTCGAGGGAGGCGTCCTCTCGGTGGTTCGGGCCGTCGAGATGCTGGACGTCCTCGAGGTGGGGCCCGAGGAGTGGTCGGCGGCGGATCCCTCCGGCAGGTTCGCGTTCAACGTCAACCGTCCCGAGGACCTGTCCCGCTAGAACCACCAGCATCCCCGACGCCCGGCTCCGGCTGCGGTGGGAGCAGGGCCCGGGCGGCTTCCACCACCCCCGCGAATGCAGCTCCCCGATCCTCGCCCCCCGCGGTTCGCCGTCCAACCGCCGTGCCCAGCAGGAAGGCGGAGACCGGGGCGAACCGGCGCTCCACCCCGTGCGCGACCTCCCGCGTGAGCTTGAGGAGCACGCCCAGCTCCTCACCGGAGATCCTGGGCTCGCCGAGCTCGTCGGCCAGCTCGTCCAACCATCCGTTCATGTCGCTCCTCTCGTGATGGCTCGCGTAGCGAATGGGCGAACGGGGCAAACATATCGAGGCGCCCCCCAGCCGGGAGGTACCCATGGAGCAGCACAGCGAGTTCCGCCGCCGCGACCTGCAGCTCACCGAGGTCGAGGAGCACCATGCCCCCGAGGACGTCGCGCGGGTCTACGGCAGGATCAAGGAAACGCTGCGCGCCAACGTCGTCAACTTCGTGTGGCGGGTGCTCGCCGCCAAGCCGGCCTTCCTGGAGGCGGTGTGGAACCAGCTCGAGCCCGCCGTCGACGAGGGATTCCTCGAGGCCGCGGACGCCATCCGGGCGGCGGCCATCGAACGGGTCCGGGAGGCACAGACCATCCCCGACCAGCGCACGCTGCTCGGCGACGACCTCCACGAGGCCGTACAGCAGCTCCGCGTCTTCCTCGAGGTGAACCCGCGACTGCTCGTGCTGACCAGCGCGCTGCGGCTCTCGTGGGAACAGGGGGAGATCGGCGGGGCCCGCGAGGCGGTCGCCACGCAGCGAGGGATCCCCGAATGGCACCCGGACATCGCGACCGAGGAATCGCCCTCCGGCGAGCTCGCGAAGGTCTACGACGACATCCGCGAGACCCTGGATCTCCCCGCTCCGAACACCGACTACAAGGCGCTCGGCCGTTTCCCGGACTACTTCGTCCCCGCCTGGCGGGATCTCCGGGCGTTCATCGGCAACGAGGCCTGGAGCTCGGCGGTCCGGACCATCGAGTGGACGGCGAAGCAGATCGCCGTGGCCCTCCCCGCGCGCATCGACGTGTCGCCGAAGCGGGCGGGCGAGCTCGGCCTGGCGGACCACGAGCTCGACGAGGTCGCCAGCTGGATCAGGGTCTTCGACGAGATCCTGCCCGGGCTCATCGTGAACACCTCCTACCTCTGGATCGGGATGAACGGCGGGGAGGAGGCCGTCAAGGCCCAGGGACACCCGTCGTTCGAGAAGCCTCCCGGCTGAGATAGCCTGGCTGCGCCCCATGGAGACGCTGCACCCGCGCGCGATCCCGGCCGCCCCGAGGGAGACCGAGCGCACCCCGCTGCTCGTCGTGGGGATCGTGCTCTTCCTCGGCTCCGAGCTGATGTTCTTCTCGTCCCTGTTCGGGACGTACTTCACGCTTCGCTCGCAGAACGCGGCCTGGACGCCGCCGGAAATCGAGGTCGACGCCCTCCGGCTGCTGTCGACCTCGATCCTCCTCGCGTCGAGTGGGACCATGCAGATGGCCGCCCACCGCATCAAGCAGGGGCGCGTCGCGTCGATGAAGCGCTGGATCTGGCTGACCTGGCTGATGGGCGCTGCGTTCCTCGGGTTCCAGGCGCACGAGTGGATGACGGTCACGTTCACGATCTCCACGAACGCTTACGGATCCGCGTTCTTCGCGATGACGGGGTTCCACGGGCTGCACGTGTTCGCGGGGCTGATCATCATGCTCGTGATCCTGGGGCGCGCCGCAACCGGTGCGTACACGGGAAAGGGGCACGCCGGCGTGGAGGTCGCCACCTACTACTGGCACTTCGTCGACATCGTGTGGATCGCCCTGTTCACGACCATCTTCGTCGTGCGATGACGGGCGCAGCGGCGGGATGAGCAGCCGTCGGTTCGCTCGCGTGTACCTCGCGGTCGTCGCTCTGCTCGCGCTCCCCGGGGCGTTCGTCTTCCTGCCGGGGTCGCCACGGGCCGTCGCCGGGCCGAGCGTGCTGATGCCGCTCTTCCGGCAGGATCTCGGTGAGGGGCGATCCCTCTACGAGGAGCGCTGCGCCAGCTGCCACGGGGAGCAGGCACAGGGAACGGCCCAGGCGCCGTCGATCAGTGGCCTCGGCCCGGCCTTCTACGACTTCATGATGTCCACCGGCCGCATGCCGCTCGACCAGCCCACGGATCAGGCCACCCGTCGCCGGCCGGTGCTCAGTCGCAACGAGATCGCCCTGATCACCGCGTACCTCACGGCGCTCTCCCCCGGCGGCGTCCCCATCCCGGAGGTCCATCCGGCGACGGGCAGCCTCTCCGTGGGCCAGCAGGCCTACGAGGCCGACTGCGCGCCCTGCCACGGCACGACCGGCATCGGAGGAGCGGTCGGTCCCCGTTTCGCGCCGAACCTCCAGGACGCGAGCGCCAGGCAGACCGCGGAAGCCGTACGGATCGGGCCCACCACGATGCCGAGGTTCGACGCCACCACGATGCCTCAGGGAGAGCTCGACTCGCTCGTACGCTACGTGCTGTACCTCCGGCACCCGCAGGACCCCGGCGGGCAGCCGCTCAGCCGGGCCGGCCCCCTCATCGAGGGCCTGGTCGCGCTGCTGGTCGGGTTGGGCGTGCTCGTGCTGATCACGCGCTTCATCGGGGAGCGATCGTGAGGCGGTTCCTCTCGAAGCGATTGCGCAAGCGCCTGTCGGATGGCGGTGGGAAGACACGTCGCCGGCTCACGTTCGTGGCGGCGATCTCGGCGTTTGCCGCAACCGTCGGCCTCCGCAAGGTCTGGCGCAGCGCCGAGGAGCACCGGCGCAGGGAAGAGGAATCGCGGGACGAGCAGCGTGTGGCGGCGCTGGTGGGGTTCTGCTTCGTCTTCGCCATGGCGTGCGGGGCCGGCCTGCTCGTGGTGTACGCGATGGGCGGGCAGGTGCAGCTCGAAGGGGCACTGCTCGGCGGATCGCTCGGCGGCATGGGAGCGGGCCTCATGCTGTGGGGCAACGACCTCTTCCCCCACGAGATCGTGACCGAGGAGCGCGATCCGATGGCCTCGGGCGCGGCGGAACGGGCCGAGACGGGCGAGATGCTGTCCGAGGCGGAGGCCGACGTCACGAGGCGGGGATTCCTGACGCGCCTCCTGGTCGGGGCGGGCGGTGCGTTCGTCGTGGCCATGGTGTTCCCGCTTCGCTCGCTGGGGCCAAGCCCCGGCGCGTCGCTCCTGCGCACGAAGTGGTCGCGAGGCTCGCTCGTCGTGGACGAGAACGGCGTGCCGGTCCGCCACACCGACCTGCCGGTGGGCGGCGTGCTGACGGTGTTCCCGAAGGACCACACCGACGCGGAGGACTCCCAGGCCATCCTGGTGAAGGTAGAGGAGGACAGGCTGCACCTGCCGGAGAACCGCAACCGGTGGGCGCCCGGTGGGAACGTGTGCTACTCGAAGATCTGCACGCACGTGGGATGCCCGGTCGGGCTGTACGCGGCGGAGCTGCGGCAACTGCAGTGTCCGTGCCACCAGTCCGCGTTCGACGTCACGAACGGCGCGAAGGTGGTGTTCGGCCCGGCGCCACGCGCGCTCCCGCAGCTCGAGCTGTACGTCGACCACGACGGCTTCCTCAGGGCCCGGCGTGACTTCCACGAGCCCGTCGGGCCGGGCTGGTGGACACGGCCTTCGGAGGCCGGCTCGTGATCGCCAGGATGTTCCGGTGGTTCGACGACCGGCTCGGCGCCGCGAGCTTCGCCCGGCGAACGCTGAACAAGGTCTTCCCGGACCACTGGTCGTTCATGCTGGGCGAGATCGCGCTGTACTGCTTCATCGTCCTGGTGCTGACCGGGACGTTCCTCGCCTTCTTCTACGTGCCCGACTCCCGAGAGGTCGTGTACCGGGGGTCGTACGCCCCGCTGTACGGCCAGCACATCTCGACCGCGTACAAATCGGTGCTCAGGCTGTCGTTCGAGGTGCGCGCCGGGCTGGTCTTCCGTCAGATCCACCACTGGGCGGCTCTCGTCATGGCCGGCGCGGTGACGGCGCACGCGACCCGCATTTTCTTCACCGGGGCGTTCCGCAAGCCCCGCGACCTCAACTGGATCCTCGGCGTGACCCTGCTGCTGCTCACGCTGGCCATCGGGTTCACCGGCTACTCCCTGCCCGATGACCTCCTGTCGGGGACCGGGATCCGGATCATGTACTCGCTGCTGCTGTCGATCCCGTTCATCGGGACGTGGACGGCGTTCCTGTTCTTCGGGGGCGAGTACCCGGCGCCGGACCTGCTCCACCGGTTGTTCGTCATCCACATCTTCATCCTGCCGCTGCTGATCGGCGCGGTGATCGCCGCGCACCTCGCGATCATCTGGCACCAGAAGCACACGCACTTCCCCGGCCACTCGGCAGGGCAGCCGGAACGCACGGAGCGGAACATCCAGGGGGAGCGGCTGTATCCGCGCTACGCGTTCAAGTCGATGGGGCTCTTCCTCGCCATCGCCGGTGTCCTGTCGCTGATGGGCGGGCTCCTGCAGATCAACCCCATCTGGCTCTACGGGCCGTACAACGCGCACATCGTGTCGGGGGGCTCACAGCCGGACTGGTACATGGGATGGCTGGAGGGGGCGCTGCGCCTGTTCCCGAACTGGGAGCTGCACGTGTTCGGGCACGAGGTCCCGGAGCCGTTCTTCCCGGCGGTGCTGTTCCCCGCCATCGTCTTCCTGCTGATGTTCCTGTGGCCGGCCATCGAGCGCCGCCTGACGGGGGATCGGGAGACACATCACCTGCTGAACTTCCCCCGTGACGTCCCGTGGCGCACGGCGTTCGGAGCCGGGGTGCTGGTGTTCTTCGCCATCCTCACCATCGCAGGCGGCAACGACCTCATCGCCGCGTTCTTCCGCGTGTCGGTGGAGGCCGTCACGCGCCTGCTCCGCGTGCTCATCTTCGTGCTCCCGCTCCTGACGTTCGCGGTGACGTACTGGTTGTGCAACGAGCTGCGCCGGAGCGGGATGCACCCCGTCCGCGGATCGAAGATCGACGAGGTCCGGCGCACCGCCACGGGTGGCTTCGAGACCGCCGACGAGACCGAGGGCGGCGGCTTCCGCTCAGCCGAGCGCGTCTGAGCAGGCCCCTCCACTCGACAGTCCGGGTCCGTTGTATGTCAAAGTCACAAAGCAGACTCGGAAATTCGCGATCTCGAGCGCGAGGAGAGGACCGATCGATCAGGCTCGGCGGGTGCTGGAGCCGCTGGGGATGTCGGCGCTCGAGGAGGGCATCTACCGCCTCCTCATCGACCAGCAGGCTCTTCCGGCGGCGGGGATCGCCAAGGCGCTGGGCGCCGGCGCCCGCGAGACGCGCGCCGCCCTTGGGAACCTCGAAGCGAAAGGGCTGGTGAGCCGCTCACCGAGCGCGAGGTCCGACTACGTCCCCGTCTCGCCCGACATGGCGCTCAAGGTCCTGCTCCTGCGCCGGGAGGAGGAGACCGAGCGGCTGCGCGGCACCGTGGACGAGCTCGCCGCGCAGTTTCGAGCCTCACTCGAGCGACGGCCGCCGACGCACGTGGTGGAGCTCGTTCGAGGCCGGGAATCCGTGCTCCGGCGGTTCGAGCAGCTTCAGGAATCCGCGCGCGAGGAGATCGTGATGCTCGACCGTCCGCCTTACGCGATGAACGTCGAGGAGAACCCGGGCGAGATCCAGGCCCTGCGGCGGGGAGTGAGGTACCGCGTGATCTACGACCGCCTGGGCGTGCAGCTCCCGAAGGTCCTGGAGGTCGCGGAGCTTCACGCAGACGCGGGTGAGCTCGGCCGCGTGCTCACCGACGTCCCCCTGAAGCTCGCCATCGCCGACCGCCGGGTCGCGATCGTGCCGGTCATCCGGGAGGAACCCGGGATCGAGGGCGTGATCGTGGTGCACGAGTCGGCTCTCCTCGACGCGATCGCCGGGTTCTTCGAGATGCTGTGGGCGAAGGCCGATCCGCTGGGGGCCGCGACCAGGTCCGATCCCGATCTCGGTGGTGGCGGATCGCCGGCGGCGACGGACGCGCAGATCCTCGACCTGCTCGCGCTCGGCATGAAGGACCAGGCCATCGCCAGACTCCTCGGTGTGACGTTGCGCACGGTGGCAAGGCGCGTGAAGCGCCTGATGGAGGACCTCGGTGCCGACACCCGCTTCCAGGCCGGGATGCGGGCCGTGCAGCGGGGCGCGATCCCCGTGGACGCCCGCGCCGGAGAACGCGAACGCGGCGTTCAGAGCTAGCCGCGGCTCTCCATCATCAAGCCGACCGCGGCCCATGCGAACAGAACGGCGCCCAGGATGAAGAGCCAGGCCCCATAGACGAACCCCTGGAGGCCGACAGCGAGTCCGAGTCCCATGACGAGGGGCCAGATGCTCCCGGCCGAGAACCATCCGACGCGCTCCCCGGCCTGTTTCTCGTGATCGGCGTTCGGGTTGTCCTCCGTGAACATCCGTCGCTCTCGGGCGCCGTGCAACAGGATGTACGTCCCGATGAACGCGGCGCCGATGCCCATGAACAGGAGCATCGTGAACCCGGCGCTCTCGTAGCCGAGATACCAGTACACGATCGCCACCACCACGGCGAAGCAGCCAGCCCCGATCAGGAACTTGACCTGGGTGCTCATCTCGCCTCCCGGCCGGGGACGAGCCCCGGCCTACGAATCATGGCCCTTCATCCCGCCGCGCCCCATGGCCGCCTGGACCCTCGCATCGTCGCGGTGGACCCAGTCGAACGTGGGGCGCTCGGACCTGATCGGCGGCAGCCAGTGGAAGTTGTGCTCGGGAGGCGGGGAGCTCGTGGCCCACTCCAGCGCGTGCCCGTCCCAGGGGTTGTCGCCGGCCGGGACCCGCCGGCGGAACGCGAGGAAGAGATCGATCAGGAAGAGGATCGTCCCGACGGCGATGAGGTACGTCCCGATCGTCGAGACGAGGTTGGGGGTGTTGTACCCCCATCCTCCGTTGTAGTCGGCGATGCGCCGCTGCATCCCGCGAAGCCCGAGCACGTGCATCGGCCAGATCGCCATGTTGAACCCCACGAACTGCAGGGCGAAGACCCAGTACCCGATGCGACGCGAGAGCATCCAGCCGAACACCTTCGGGAACCAGTAGTAGAACGCGGCCAGCACACCGAACAGCGCGCCGCCCGCCAGCACGTAATGGAAGTGCGCGACCACGAAGTAGGTGTCGTGCACCTGGTAGTCGAACGGCGGTGCGGCGACCATCACGCCGGTGATGCCGCCGATCAGGAAGTTGGACATGAACCCGAGCGCGAACAGCATGGGCGGCTGCAGCGAGATCGACCCGCGCCACATCGTCCCGATCCAGTTGAAGAACTTCACACCGGTGGGCACGGCGATCAGGAAGGACATGATCGAGAAGAACGGGTTGAGCACGGCGCCCGTGGTGAACATGTGGTGGGCCCACACCGTCATCGACAGCGCGGCGATCCCCATGGACGCCAGCACCATCCCGGCGTAGCCGAACAGCGGCTTGCGGGAGAAAACCGGGACGATCTCCGTGATCACGCCGAAGAACGGCAGGATCATGATGTAGACCTCGGGATGGCCGAAGAACCAGAACAGGTGCTGCGCGAGCACGGCCGAGCCACCCCGACCGGGCAGGAAGAAGTGGGCGCCGAAGTGCCGGTCCATGAACAGGAAGGCGATGAACGCTGCGAGCGGCGGGAACGCCATGAGGATCATCACCGACGTGATCACCATGTTCCAGGTGAACAGCGGCAATCGCCACATCGTCATGCCCGGGGCGCGCAGCATGAACGCCGTCGCGATGAGGTTGACGGCGGTCATGATCCCCGACGTGGACGTGAGGATGATGCCCATGAGCACCATGTCCACGCCGGGTCCGGGGCTGCCGCGGATGTCCGACAGCGGCGGGTAGAGCGTCCAGCCGGTGGCCGGGGCTCCATGCGGCGCAAGGAAGGACAGATAGAACGTCAGGCATCCGCCGAGGAAGAGCCAGTAGGACAGCATGTTGAGCCTGGGGAATGCCATGTCGGGCGCGCCGATCTGCAACGGCAGGAAGTAGTTCGCGAGCCCGAGCCCGATGGGCGCCACGAACAGCAGGATCATCGTGAGGCCGTGCATGGTGAAGATCTCGTTGTAGGTCTGCTTCGACATGACCTGGAGGCCGGGGCGAGCCAGCTCGGTGCGCATGAGGATCGCCTCGATGCCGCCCACCCCGAAGAAGAAGAACGTGGTGACGATGTAGAGGATGCCGATGCGCTTGTGGTTCGTGGTGGTGAGCCAGTCGAGGAGCGTCGCCCGTCGCCGTTCCACCGGCTCGTCGCGGACGACGACGGTCGTCACGCCGCCGTCCCGTGCCGCCGGGACCAGGCCTGGAACGCCGTCGAGGGCAGGACGCGCACCATGAAGTTCATGTCGGAGTGGTTCAGCCCACAGAACTCCGCGCACTCGCCCCGATGAAGACCCGGGGCCGGGAAGTTGACGTCGAACGTGTTCGGGAACCCCGGGATGGCGTCGCGCTTGAAGAGCGCACCGGGGACGTAGAACGCGTGGTCGACGTCGGCCGCGACGAGCGTGATCTCGACCGTCTCGCCCGCCGGGACCACGAGGGTGGGATTGCGCGCCGGGGTTCCCACGAGGTCGATCCCGTACTCGGGATATTCGAATCGCCATTGCCACTGGAACGCGGTCACGCGAACGCGCACCGCGGGGTTCTGCACGACGTCGTCGATCTTCTTCTCCGTGTTGTACGTGGCGACGAAGAGGCCCAGGACGATGAAGACCGGGATCGCGGTGTAGAGGATCTCGATGGGGATGTGGTAGCGGACCTGTTTCGGCATCCCGTCCGGATCCTTGCTCCGCCGGTACCGGACGATCGACCAGATGATCAGCCCGTACACGATCACGCCGACGGGGATGGCCACGTAGAACAGCAGGTGGTACAGGTTGCCGATCGAATGCCCCTGCACGGTGCTGCCACGCGGCGAGCCGAAGCGGCACGCGGTGAGCCACAGCAGCGGCAGGGCGGCGAGGAGCCGCCGGGCGAGGCCTCGGCGTGGCGTGGTGTTTCTGCCCAAGATCGGATCCGCGACTCCCGGGGGCGCCCTCGTAGGTACCCGGCGGTCGACGCGAGCTAATCCTCCGTGCTGACCTGGTGCTTCGGCAACCGAGCCGGACCCCCGCTCAGGCATGCCCTGCGGTAGCCTTGTGCCGCGTTGGCCCTGCAAGCGTCCACCTCAGCGCGCGCCACCATGCCCGTCCTTCCCGAAACCGGGGCCGAGGGTCCAGCCGTCGCGCTCGCCAATGTCACTCGTCTCTTCGGTTCCTCGCCCGCGATCGTGCGTGTCGACCTGTCCGTGGAACGAGGCGAGATGGTCGTGCTGCGGGGCCCGAACGGGGCGGGGAAGACCACGCTGCTGCGATTGATCGCCACCGCGATCTCTCCGACGTATGGCGGGGGCGCGGTGCTCGGCCACGATCTCGTCCGCGGGCGCAAGGCGATCCGCCGGCGTGTGGAGCTGATGGGGCACCGCACGCGCCTGTACGAGGACCTCTCCGCCGCGGAGAACCTCTCGTTCGCATGCGGGCTCTTCGGGCTGGACCGGCGCCAGGTCGACCCGGCGTTGGAGCGGGTCGGCCTGGCCGACGTGAGCCGCGAGCGCGTCCGCGGGTTCTCGCAGGGGATGCGGCAGCGGGTGGCACTGGCGCGCGTGCTGATCCGCCGCCCGGGCCTCCTCCTGCTGGACGAGCCCTACGCCGGTCTCGACGAACGCGCGAAGGACCTCGTCGACGAGGTCGTCGATCGGGCGACGGGCGCCGGCGGCACCGTGATCCTGGCCACGCATGACACGTCTCGTGGTTCGACGGCGTCGAGGACGCTGCGCATGGACGGAGGGCGCCTGCGGTGAGGATCGCCCGGGAATCGGCAGCGATCGCAGCGAAGGATCTCCGGATCGAGCTCCGGGGACGGTACGCCGTCGGGACGATCCTGCCGTTCGCCGCCACCCTGCTGATCACCTTCGGCCTGTCCCTCGGACCGGGCCGCGCGCTGTTGCGCGAGACGGCGCCGGGCCTGCTGTGGCTCGCCGTGCTGTTCGCGTCGGTGCTCGCGTTCCGCCGGTCGTTCGAGGCCGAGGGTGAGGACGGCGCCCTGGAGGGCCTGGTGGTCTCGCCGGTGGACCGCGCGGCGATCTATCTCGGCAAGGCGGCGGCCGTGGCGGTGCAGTTGATCGCGCTCGAGATCGTCGTCGTGCTGCTCGTCTCGGCCTTGTTCGATCTGTCGTTCGCGCGGGATGCGGGTGTCACGGTGGCCGCGTTCGCCCTCGGGACCGTGGGGCTCGCGGCGGTGGGAAGCATGTTCGGCGTGCTCACCGAGTCGGCCAGAGCGAGGGAAGCGGTGTTCCCCCTCCTCGTGCTGCCGTTGTGCGTTCCGGTGCTGATCGCCGGTGTGAAGGCGACGGCGATCGCCACGACCGGCGAGCCCGGCAGCGCGGCGTCGTGGCTCGGCCTCCTGCTCGCGTTCGACGCCGTGTTCCTCGCGGCCGGAACGCTCGTGTTCGGCTCGCTGCTGGAGGACTGAGTGAAGGGCGAGCGCGCACTCGGGAAGCTCTTCGGCCGCCGCGGCGAGGCCGTGCTCGGCGTGGCGTCGCTCGCCGGCCTGGCGGCCGCCGCGGTCATGGGCCTCCTCGTCGCACCGCCCGACGCCGAGCAGGGAGACGTCCAGCGGCTCATGTACCTGCACGTGCCCTCGGCATGGCTCGCCTATCTGTCCTTCGCGGTGGTGTTCGGATGCTCGGTGGCGTACCTGTGGACGAAGCGCATCCGCTTCGATCGCGTCGCGCACGCGTCGGCCGAGATCGGGGTGCTCTTCACCGCGCTCGCCATCGTCCTCGGGGCGCTGTGGGGCAAGCCGGTGTGGGGGACGTGGTGGACCTGGGACCCACGCCTCACGACCACCGCCGTGCTGTTCCTGATCTACGTGGGGTATCTCGCGGTGCGCCGCCTGCCGGACAACCCGGCCCGCCGGGCGCGATGGGCCGCGGTGGTCGGCATCGTGGGGTTCGCCGACGTGCCGATCGTGCACCTGTCGGTGACGTGGTGGCGGTCGCTGCACCAGGGACCGACGATCCGCCTCCTCGGGAAGTCGACTATCGAGGGCTCCATGCTCACGGCCCTGCTCGTGTCCCTTGCGGCGTTCACGCTCGTGTACCTGTACCTGATGGCGGCGAGGCTCCGCCTGGGACGGCTCGAGGAGCGGGCCGCGGCGGAGGCGCTGTCGCCTCGCGTGGGCCGCTCCCCCGACGACCTCGTCGAGGAGGGCGTTCCCGTTGGATAACGCGGGATCCGTCGTGGCCGGCTACCTCCTCACGTTCGCCGCGCTCGCCGGCTACGCGCTGAGCGTGGCGATGCGGGCCCGCCGGGCCAGAGCTCGAGCCGAGGCCATGGCCGAAGCTCGCTCCCGGTGAACAAGCGCCGCGTGATCGTCGCGCTGCTCGTCATCGCCGGAGCGCTCTCTTGGATCCTCGTGAGCGGGCTGCGCAACAGCCTCGTGTACTACCGGACGCCCACCGAGCTCCTGCGCATGGGCCGATCCGCGCTCGGGGAGCCCACGCGCCTCGGCGGGTTCGTCGTCCCGGGCTCCGTTCGCCGCGCGCCCGGCGCGCTGCGGTTCGTCGTGAGCGACGGCACCACCCGGCTCAGCGTGATCTGCACGAGCGGCGTCCCGTCGCTCTTCCGCTCCGGCCAGGGCGTGGTGCTCGAGGGACACGAGGCGGAGGACGGCGCGTTCCACGCCGACACGGTGCTGGTGAAGCACAACGGCGTGTACCGCCCGCCGGCGCCCGGCGAGACCCCGCACTCGGCGGACCTCTCGGTAGGACGGGATCCGTCCCCGTCCGTGGCCCGGGCACAAGGCCCGGCCCACGAGTCTGTCTGATGGACCGGCTCGGGACGTTCTGTCTCGCGTTGGCGCTGGCGCTCTCCTTCTACGGCGTGGGCGCGTCGGTGTGGGGGCTGCGCCGGGGCAAGCCCCTCTTCGTCGAGAGCGCACGCACCACCGCGTACTCCGTGCTGGCGGCTGTCACGGCGGCGAACGGCGCCATGCTCGCCGCGCTCCTGCGCAACGACTTCCACCTGCGTTACGTGGCGGAGAACTCGAGCCGCGAGACACCCACCTTCTTCAAGGTGCTGTCCCTGTGGTCGGCCGACGACGGGTCGCTGCTGCTGTGGAACCTCATCCTAGCCGCCTTCATCGCCGCGGTCGCGTTCCGATTCCGGCGGCGGAGGCCCGAGACCCTCCCCGCCGCCATGGCCGTGCTCTTCGGCGTGCAGGCCTTCTATCTCATCCTCGTGTCCGGGCCGTCCAGGCCGTTCGCCACGCTCGCGTTCACGCCGTCCGACGGGAACGGTCCGCTTCCGCTGCTGCAGAACCATCCGCTGATGGCGGTGCACCCTCCGTTCCTGTACCTCGGGTTCATCGGGCTGACCGTCCCGTTCGCGTTCGCCATGGCATCGCTCGCGTCGGGGAAGCTCTCCGACGACTGGATCCGGATCACCAGGCGGTGGGCGCTCGGCGCCTGGTGCTTCCTGACCGTGGGGCTGGTGCTCGGCGCGCTGTGGTCCTACGGCGTGCTCGGGTGGGGCGGCTACTGGGCATGGGACCCCGTGGAGAACGTGGCCCTGCTGCCGTGGCTCGTGACCACGGCGTTCCTGCACTCGGTGGTGATCGAGGAACGCCGCGGCATGTTGAAGGTGTGGAACCTGTCGCTCGTCGTCGGCGCGTTCGCGCTGACCACCTTCGGCACGTTCCTCACGCGTGGAAGCATCCTGGAGTCGGTCCACACCTTCGCCCGCACCGCGGTCGGGCCGATGTACCTCGGGTTCCTCGTGCTCGTCCTGGGTGGTGGGTTCGGGCTCATCGCCGCGCGGGCCTGGCGGTTCCACTCGGAGGGGCGGCTCGACTCGCCGCTGTCGCGGGAGGCAGCGTTCCTGGGCAACAACCTCGCGCTCCTGGCCGTCACGCTCATCGTCCTCGTGGGCACGATCTTCCCCCTGCTCGTCGAGGCGGTGAGCGATCGCCAGGTCTCCGTCGGCGGGCCGTACTTCCGGGCCACGACCGCACCCGTGCTCATCGTGCTGCTGTTCCTCATGGGCCCGGGACCGCTGCTGTCGTGGCGGCGGACGGCGCGAGACCAGGTCGTGGCCCGCCTCGCGCCGCCGGCGGCCGTCGCCGCCGCCGTGGCGGTGGGACTGGCAGCCGCCGGGATGCGCAACGTGGCGGCGCTCGCGGCGTTCGCCATGGCCGCGTTCGTACTTGTGGCGAACGCGGCGGCGCTCACGCGCCTGGTCCGCTCCTTCGCGCGGGCGAACGGCCGGGGCGGTGCGGCCGCGATTCCGGCGGCGCTCGCGCGCAACCGCCGGCTGGCGGGCGGGCTCGTCGTCCACCTCGGTGTGGCCATCGCGGCGATCGGCATCACGGCGTCCTCGTCATTCGCGAAGAGCACCGAGTTCACCGCGGCTCCCGGTGGGACCCGGACCTTCCAGGGATACACGCTCACCTATGAGGGCATGCGGACGCTGACCCAGCCGCAGCGAGTGGTGAAGGTGGCGTCGATCGCGGTCACGCGAGGGGGCGGCGATGCCGGGCGGCTCACGCCGTCGTTGAATCTGTACCACAACTCCTCGGAGCCGATCGGGACGCCGTCGATCTCCTACGGGGTGTTCCGCGACCTCTACTCCTCGCTGGTCGGACTGGAGGGTCGGCGGGCCACGTTCCGCATCTTCCTGAACCCCGGCGTCACGTGGCTCTGGGTGGGCGGCGGGGTCATGGCACTCGGTGGACTGTTCGCACTGTGGCCGGGTCGCCGCCGTGTGCGACCGCCACCGCCCGTGGAGCACCGCCGGACGCTCGTGGAGGTCGGCGCTTGAGGGACGGCGGGCCTGAGTCGATGGAGCGCCATCCGAGCCGGCTCTCGCTCCCCGGGCTCGGCCGCCGCCGGTGGCTGATCTCGGTGCCGCTCGCGGTGGTCCTGGTGCTCGGGACGTGGGTGCTCGCCTTCGGCTTGGGGCGCAACCCCGACCGGTTCCCGAACCCGCTCACCGGCCGTGCGGCACCGTCGTTCACGCTGCCCTCGCTCACCGGCGGCCCGCCGATCCGGCTCGAGCGCTTCCGCGGCCAGGTGGTGGTCCTGAACTTCTGGGCGTCGTGGTGCAACGAGTGCTACCTCGAGGCGGGCGCGCTCGAGGAGGCGTGGCGGCGGTACCGTGACCGGGGCGTCGTCGTGATCGGTGTCGCGTACCAGGACACGGACGCCAGCGCGCGCGCCTTCGTGCGCGACCTCGGCGAGGGCTGGCCGCACGGCCACGACCCGGGCTTCCGGACCTCGATCGCGTACGGCGTGCGAGGCGTCCCGGAGACCTTCCTCATCGCGCGCGACGGCCGGATCGCCGCCCATCGGAACGGCCCGGTGACCTACACCTACCTGAGCCGCCAGATCTCGCGGGTCCTGGGGGAACCAGGATGAGGCGAGCGGCCGCCGTGATCCTGGCCGGGGCTCTCCTGGCAGCCGGCGCGGCACTCGGGTTCGCGGCGGTCCGCGGACCGGCGGCAGCGCGGAACATGGACGACCGCGTCCACGGCGTGGCCTCCACGCTGCGCTGCCCCGTGTGCCACGACCTGTCGGTGGCCGATTCACCATCCCTGGTGGCGAGGCAGATGCGCGAGACCATCGCTCGCCGCCTGCGGGCCGGACAGTCGCCGGGGGAGATCCGCGACTTCTTCGTCTCGCGTTTCGGCCCGACCGTCCTGCTGACGCCACAGGGAGGCGGCGCCGGGCTCGCCGCGTGGATCTTCCCCGTGCTGCTCTCTCTCGGCGGGCTCGCCGTCCTCGGCATGACGGTGGTCAGATGGTCGCGCCCGGGGTCCCTGGGGGCCGGCGAGCCGCCCATCTCCCCAGAGGAGCGGAGCAGGCTCGAGCGCGAGCTGGCGGAGGTCGAGGAGCCCGGATGGGCGTGATCGCGAGCCTCGCCGCGCTCGCCGTGGCCGCCGTGGCGGCGGCAGGCGTGCTCCGGCCGTTCCGCCGGCGGGGAGCGCTCGCGCTGGAACACCTCTCGGATCCGCTCGAGGACCAGCGCCGGTCACTGCTGTGGTCCCTCCGCGAGCTGGATGAGGAACACACCGCGGGCGCCATCCCGGACGAGGACTACCGGGCCCTCCGCCACGAGACGGAGGTGCGCGCGGTCGGCGTGTTGCACGCGCTGGCCGCGCGGGAGCACGGAGTGCCGGAGCCGGTCGACCTCCGGCCGCTGCGCCCCGGCGGGAACGGGCAGCCGGTATCGCGCACCCGGACGCTTCCGGTGCTCCTCGTCGTCGCGGCGGTCGCCGCCGTGAGCGTGCCGCTCTTGTCGAGCGCCGTGCACGACCGCTCCTCCGGACAGTCCATCACCGGGAACGAGACGGCCGACCCGCTCAGCTTCTTCGAGCAGCGGGTTCGGCAGCATCCCCGTGACGTGGCCGCGAGGCTCGATCTCGCCGCGCGGTACCGCGAGAGCCGCGACCTCCAGGAGGCCACGCGCGAGTACCTCGCGGCGCTTCGCCTGAACCCGGCCAACGCGGAGGCCAACGCCGCCATCGGCGAGCTCCTGTACCGGTCCGGCGACGCCCGGGGCGGGCTGCGCTACGTACGGCGCGCGCTCGCGACGGATGCCGCCTATCCCGAGGCCCTGTTCGCCGAGGGCCTGATCCTGGGCAAGGGGCTCGGCCGCGCCGCCGGGGCCGCCGCCGCCCTGCGGGCGTACCTCGATGCGGCCCCGTACGGCTCCCACCGGACAGCGGCGCTGCGCCTCCTGCGCCTCCTGCGCCGCCTGTAGCCGTCCGGGGGGCGTTTGACCCTTCTCGACCTCCGCCGGTACCCTGGCTGCCCGGACTGCTACGGCAGTCCGGTTTCTTATGAGGCCGGAGGAGCCCACGAAGCGCGTGCGTGTCGCACGGCTGCTGATCGCGGCCGCCCTCGGCCTGTCCACCCTGGTCCTCACCCAGCAGGCATCGATCGCCAGGCCGACCCACGCGGAGCTGGAGTCCGCGAAGGCTCGCCTGAACGACCTCAACGATCGGCTGGACGTGCTGGTCGAGCAGTACGACCAGGCGCAGGTGGCCCTGCAGCAATCGGAGCAGGATCTGGCCGAGGCCAGGTACCGGGCCGACCAGGCCGACAACCGAGCAGACGCGGCCAGCCGCGAGCTGTCCGCCCGGGCCTCGCTCGCGTACCGGGGAGTGGGCTCGGAGCTCGACGTCCTGCTCGGCTCCACGTCCTTCGCCCAGTTCTCGGATCGGCTCGAGTTCCTGAACCAGATCGCAGGCAGCGACGCCGACGTCATCGCCCGGGCCTCGGTGGCCGGCCAGGAAGCCCGATGGGCGGGACGGGATCTGGCGAGAGCGGTCCAGGTGCGACAGGACGCGTTGAACGCGGTGTCCAACCAGAGGTCCGACATCGAGTCCTCGGTCGGCGACCAGAAGGCGCTAATCGACCGCCTGGAGAAGGAGCTGGCGCAGCCGCTGTACCCGCGCCAGTCGCCGTCCTCGGCGCCGTCGTTCACCCTGAGCAGCTACTCCGGACCGACGCCCGTCGTGAACGGAAGCGTGCAGGCCGTGCTGGACGCGGCCTACTCCGTCCTCGGCGTGCCGTACGTCTACGCGGGCTCGAGCCCCGAGGGCGGGTTCGACTGCTCGGGCCTCACCATGTGGGCCTGGGCGCACGCCGGGGTGTCGCTCCCGCACTCCTCCGCCATGCAGTACGCGTCACTGCCGCACGTGCCGCTGTCCGAGCTGCAGCCGGGCGACCTCGTGTTCTTCTACTCCCCGATCCACCACGTCGGCCTGTACATCGGCGGCGGCATGATGATCCACGCACCGCACACCGGCGCGTACGTCGAGAAGATCGCGCTCTCCTCACACGGCGACATCGTCGGCGCCGCCCGGCCGTAGACGCCGTTCAATCCGTTCGCTCGGCCAGGGGCACCAGCAACCCCGCCTCCGCCTCGATCTCGTCCCTCTCGGCCAGCCGGTCGAGCCATGCCGCCGGAAGGGCGGCGGTGCCGTCGCGGGCGCCGAGGAGTGCGCCGGCCACCGCGGCGTTCGTGTCCGTGTCACCGCCGGCCGCGATCACGTGACGGATCCCCTCCTCGAACGATGCCTCCTCCAGGGCGGAGCGCAGGCCGAGCCCCGCCGTGAACAGGCAGAACCCCTGATCGGGGCCGTCCACTGGGCGACTCTTCCCGGCATGTTCGATGAGGAATTCCAGCTCCTCGGCACCGGCGAGGTCGCCGTCGAGCAGCGTGGTCATGACCGTCCGCAGCGACGGCTCGGCTGCCTCGCCGCGGACGAACGCCGCGACGAGCAGCGTCACCGCGAGACACGCCGTGCGACACCGCTCGTCGTGGTGGGTCAGCGAGGAAATCACGGGCGCCAGGTCCTCGAGCTCGTCCGGTCGGCGAGCGTACGCGGCGCCGAGCGGGGCGCAGTACGTCACCGAGCCATTCCCCGCCGACACCTCCGGCCCGCGCTCTTCCCAGACCGCTCTGGCGGCATCCGACGCGTCCTCCCCGGCCGCCACCCGCTCGAGGACCAGCGCGGTGAGCGTGCCCACATCGGGAGGGCCCGCTCGGTACCAGGAGAGGTGGCGCTCGACCACGTCGTCCGGATCGAGCCCACCTCGCTGGCCGAGGCTCCGGGCTAGGTTGCGGGCCAGGGCCGTGTCGTCCGTGGTCGATCCCGGTGGTCCGCCGCGCCATGAGAGCTCGAAGAGGGCCACAGGATCCGGGATGGTGGCACGGCGCCGGAACTCGAAGGGCGCGCCGGCGGCGTCGCCGAGCGCCAGGCCGAGCACGCATCCCACGACGCGATCGGCCAGAGTCACGGCAGGGTCACCTTGTGTACCCTATGGCCTCAATGCAGAAGGTCGGACCTCGTCATCGCATGTGCCGGCGCGTGGGCGCTGCCATCTGTGGGCGCCCCAATTGCCCGTCCAACAAGCGACCCTATCCGCCGGGACTGCACGGGCGAGGCCGCAAACGGCTCACCGAGTATCAGATGCGCCTCGTGGAGAAGCAGAAGCTCCGGGCCATCTACGGGGTCGGCGAGCGGCAGTTCCGCCGGTACTTCGAGCGCGCCGAGCAGCGCACGGGCGTCACCGGTGAGGAGCTGCTCCGTCAGCTCGAGACCAGGGCCGACGCCGTGGTGCTCCGCCTCGGGTTCGCCCTCTCCCAGCGCCAGGCCCGCCAGCTCGTCACGCACGGCCATGTCGAGATCGACGGCCGGCGCATCGACGTGCCGTCGATCCAGGTGAAGCCGGGGCAGACCATCGGCGTCCGCGAGAAGTCGCGCAACCTCATCTCGGTTCGCGAGGCTCTCGAGATCACCCCGGACCCACCCCCGTACCTCTACCGCAACAAGGACGAGCTGCAGGGCACGCTTTCGAGGGTGCCGGAGCGCGGCGAGATCCCGTTGCCGGTCGACGTCGAAGAGCGCCTGATCGTCGAGTTCTACTCTTAGCCGACCGGCATGGCCGACCGCCATATCGTGGCCATGGGGGGCGGCGGGTTCGTCGACGGCGACCCCCTGATCGACGAGTTCATCCTGGGACTGGTGGACAAGGATCGCCCGCGCGTCTGCTTCCTCCCCACCGCCTCGGCGGATCACCAATCCTCGATCGTGCAGTTCTACCGGTTCTTCTCCGGGCCGGCCGAGCCGTTCGACCTCACCCTGTTCGACCGGCGGGTCGAGGACATCGAGGGGTTCCTGCTGTCGCAGGACGTCATCTACGTCGGTGGCGGCAACACGGCGAACATGCTCGCCGTGTGGCGGGTGCACGGGATCGAGGAGATCCTGCGAACGGCGTGGGAGGAGGGCATCGTCCTGTGCGGGACGAGCGCCGGGGCGAACTGCTGGTTCGAGGCCTCGGTCACCGACTCGTTCGGACCCGCGCTCGCGCCGCTCCACGATGGGCTGGGTTTCCTCGAGGGGGCCTTCTGCCCCCACTACGACGGCGAGTCGATGCGCCGCCCCACCTTCGAGCTCCTGATCTCCAAGGGTTTCCCGTCGGGCTACGCGGCCGACGACGCCGCGGCTCTCCACTTCGTGGGCGCGGAGCTCGTGGAGTCCGTGAGCTCGACGCCGGAAGCGGGCGCCTACCGGGTCGAGCTGGTTGACGGCGAGATCGTACAGACGTCCCTCATGACCCGCTTCCTGGGCTGAGCCGTCGGCGGTGGTTGACAGGTGATGTAGGAATTCCTACTCTGCTAGTATGAACACCACGGCTCAGGTCTCCGAGAAGGGCCAGGTCACTATCCCCAAAGCGATTCGGGATCGACTGGGCATCCGGCCGGGCCAGGTACTCGAGTTCCGAGAGGAGCGGGGCCGACTCATCGCAACGAAAGCTCCCCGTCGGGACCCGGTCGATGAGGTGTACGGCATCCTGACGACCGACCAGACGACCGACGAGTTCATGGACGAGATCCGCGGAACACCGGACGCCGTGTGATCACCGCCGTTGACACGAACGTTCTCCGCGACGTGCTGGGCGCAGATCCGGAGTTCGGGGAACATTCGAGAGACGCGCTGCGTCGCTCCCTTCATGACGGCAAAGTGATCGCTTGCGATGGAGTGTGGGCTGAGACATGCGCCTCGTTTCGATCCTCCAGCGAGGGGATCGCCGCACTCCACAGGCTGGGCGTGGAGTTCAGCGAGACCGACGAGCGGACCGCCACCGCCGCCGGTGACTC
Source organism: Actinomycetota bacterium (assembly GCA_046263085.1). Classification (GTDB taxonomy): domain Bacteria; phylum Actinomycetota; class UBA4738; order UBA4738; family JACQTL01; genus JBHELK01. The sequence continues at coordinate 14,403 of JBHELK010000014.1, read as the reverse complement.
CTGGCGCTCGTATCGCGCTCGGGGCGGAAAGCGCGAGCGCATCGTGACCGACTTCTTGATCGGCGCCCACGCAACTCGGCATGCCGACCGGCTTCTCACACGGGATCGCGGGTTCTACAGGAGGTACTTCCAGGGACTCGAGATCCTCGATCCTGCGAGTCCTCGCTGAGGCAGCCTCACTCGTAGGGACATGGCTCAGCCTGCCGAGCCCGTGGAGCCTGCCAAGCCTGCCGAGCCTGCCGACACGTCGTTCGCGGCGGGGACGAGGGCGCTGCGGATGAAGGAGAGGACCTCCTTCTCCCTCGCGCGCAGTGCGGTTCGGCTGCGGTCCTCGCCCACCACCGCGCGGAGCACGCCGGCCTCCGTGATGGACCCGACCACCGCGGTGTAGAGGGTGAACAGCAGCAAAGCCGGGTCCTGCCTGCGGATCGTGCCGTCGTCCATGGACTTCTCCAGGAAGCCGATGGCCCGAAGCCGCAGTGGCTCGAGGCCCTCTGCGAAGCGCTGGATGATCTCGGGACCCATCCGCCCGGCCTCCCGGGCGAACTGCGGGAACACCGGCCACTCCTCGGCCAGCGAGAACAACGTATGGATGACGGTCTCGGCCTTCCGCGACGGCTCCTGCTCCTCGGCCAGGGCCTCGGTGAGCGCGATGCCGATACGCGTGCTCACGTCGAGGACGCACGCCTCGAAGAGCGCGTCCTTCGTGGGGAAGTAGTACAGGAGCGTCTGCTTGCGCACGCCGACGGCCGACGCCACCGACTCGAGCGACGTCCCGTCGTAGCCCTTCCCGCCGAACTGGCGCACGGCCTCCTCGACGAGGGTCCGGCGGCGGGCCTCTCCGGTGCCGCGCGTCATCGGCGCGCGCTCCAGACGGCCTTGCGCCGCCCGTCGGCGATCGGCGCGGTCGACTCCCAGACCCGACGCCACCGGGGTGCGACGGGGCCGGCGACGCTCGGCGTCTCGCCCGCGGCCTCACGCCGGAGCGAGTCCCACCACGTCGTGCGGTCCTCGTCCATGAGCCGGGCGATGGCGCCGGACATCTCGTCGCAGAACTCCCGCGCGTTCGCGTCGGGTTCGGCCCGGATGGCACGGCCGTACCGGACAGAGATCGGGAAGCGCCCCGGCCTCGGCCATCCCCGGCCGCGAGGCATCGCCGCGTACGAGCCCCGGACCGCGATCGGCACCACCGGCACCCCGTGCACGATCGCCAGGCGAGCCGCGCCGCTCCGGAACCGCTGCATCCACCCGTCCTTCGACCTGGTCCCCTCCGGAAACACCACGAGGTTCCACCCATCGGTGAGCAGTTCGATCGCCGTCGTCGTGGCCCTCGTGCCGCCCGCGCGCTCCACCGGGAACGCGTTGAACACGAGCGCCGTCGCCGCGGCGCGCCACCAGACGTCGAAGAAGTAGTCGGCGGCGGCGCCCACGGCCGTGCGCCCACGCCAGGCCGGAGGGAGCGAGCACAGGAGCAGCGGTGCGTCGAGGTGACTGGTGTGGTTGCTGATGAAGATGACCGGCGGCTCCAGGCCCTCCAGGTTGTCCAGGCCCCTCACCTTCACCCTGGTCTCGTTCCAGACCAGCGGTTTGAGCGCGTAGCGCTGGATGGCGTCGCGCGCGACCCGCGCCACCGGCGTCCGTGCCCAGCCCGTGGGGAACTCCCCGGGCTCCTCCCGGGGAGCGAAGGGCTCCGCGGAGCGAGGGACGAGGGGGCGTTTGCCCCACCGCCAGCCATCGGCGGCCGTCCTGAGATCCTTCGCCAGCGAACCCACGCTCAGCGAACCTCCGCCAGCGTGAGGGGCGGCGCGTGCATGTACGTGACCTGTGGCGAGCGCCCCACGGTGTCCGAAGCCATCTCGAGCGCGTCCGCGTACGAGGACGCCGTGCGGAAGCCCATGCGCCCCACGGCCTTCCGGTCGGCGCCCACGAAGATCACGTCGCCCAGGTAGTCCATGGCGTGCGCGCCCCAGTACCACATGTAGAAGGGGTGGACGCCGTGGAACGCGTGCGACGTCCGGTAGAGGTGCACGTACCAGGGGTCGGTGGCGTACTGCTGCTCGAACTTCGACTCGATGGCGGCGGGGTCGGTGGTCTCGGCCAGCACCTCCTCGAAGAAGTCCACGTAGCTCGGGTGATGGACTTGGTGGAATTCCCACGGCACCGGGTGGTGCAGGATCATCACCCCGCCGGGACGCACCAGCGGCTTGCCGACGTACATATTGAAGAAATAGCCGAGGCCCAGGCACTGCACGAGGATCGGGTTCATGATCGAGTTCACGTTGTAGGGCGAGATGTACGGCAGCCCCACGACGAGCACGTCCGACTGTCCGTTCACCTCCACGAGCTGCTGGCGATGGACGTTGCGCAGCGTCTCCGCGTGCACGGCCTCGGTCTCGCCGGCGTTCACCCCCGTCACCCCGTACGGGGCCTCGATGCGCCGGAACACCTCGCGTCGCAGCCGCGACGGAGCGCGTTCGTTCGCTCGCTTCGCCGCGAGCATCGCCGCCTGGTCGGCAACCGACCACTCCCACTCCCGTTTGTTCATGAAGTCGAAGGGCCGGGGGAACGTGTCGTTGTTGAGGGTGGTCTCGATGGTGAACACCTTCACGCTCTGCTGGAGCAGGCGGCCCATGCGCCCCGCCGAGTCGTGCAGCGCCGAGTGCGACGGGTCCATGTACGAGCGCGAGTTCAGCATGGTGTGGACGTTGTGGTGGTGCTTGAGCGAGCGGTACCCGGCGAGCCCGACCGAGACCGACTTGTGGCCCCCGTCCATGGCCACGAGGTTGATGTTGACGTACACGATGAGATCGGACTCGGCGGCCCGCCTCGAGATCTCGACCTCCTCCCCGCGGTCGGTCTCGCCGAGGTAGGTGAGGCCGCCGGGCTCCTCGGCGTCGAAGTTCGTCAGCGCGTCGGGGTAGAAGGACCGGTACACCCGCTCGCCGACGACGCGCTTGATCTCGCTCGCCGTCATCCTGCGGTGCAGGGAGTTCGCAACGAGCAGCCGCACGTCGTCCACGCCCTTGCGGGCCGCGAGCTCCAGCACGTGCTCGATGACGCGCTGGCGCACGTCCGGCGCCTTCATCGGCGGGAGCGGGAGCGAGATGTCATCGAACGCGATCGTGAGCCGCATCCCCGGGCGCAGCAGCTCGGGCAGCGGCTCGGAGTCGAGGGGATGCAGGAGCGCGTCGCGGATGGCCGCATCGAGGTCGCCGATCGCCGGGAGCGAGTCGGGCGGGTACACCACTCTCGTCCCCAGGGGGAACCGGTGCATCCGGAACCCCTCTCCCTGGTGAACGAGCAGCGGCGGCGTTCGCTCGTCGACCTCCAGCACGAATCCCGGTCTCGGCATGAGCTCTCAGTCCTCTCTCGGGTCGAACACGACCTTCGCGGTTCCCAGGCGGCCGGCCTCGAGCGCGTGATCGATGGCGCGCCGCCACGAACGGAGCGGATACGCCGCCCCCACGATGCCCTCGAGCGGGGCGTCGGCGGCGAGGTCGATGGCCAGGTCGAACGTGCGCACCTCCTGTGGGCCGGGGCTCGTCCCCGGTCCGTTCAGTCGCTCCGTGCCGCTGGCGTAGGCCCCGACCAGCTCGAGCTCGCGGAACCACAGCGGGGTGAGGTCGGCCCCGGCGGTGGGAAGCCCGGTCAAAACGACCCGGCCTCCGGCTCTCGTCGTCCGGAGACACAGGTCGAGGGAGGCCTTCGAGCCGACGCAGTCCACGGCGACGTCGACGCCTCCCAGCAGGAACTCCCCGCCGCGCTCGGGCTTGAGACGGAGCGCGCGAGACGCGCGACGCAGGGAGCCGATCGCGCCGCGCGTATCGACGACGTCGGTCGCGCCGAACCCCCGCGCGAGCTCTCGCTGCTTCGCGTGCTTGGCCACCACGGTGATGCGTCCGGCCTCCGTGTACTCGCGCAGGGCGAGCAACGTCAGGATCCCCACGGTGCCGGCCCCGACCACGAGCACCGTGGCCCCCGGCGACGGCGCGGCCCGAAGCGCGGCGTGGATCGCGCACGCCAGCGGCTCCACGAGCACCGCCCGCGTGTCGCTCATCCGGTCGGGCACGGCGTGGAGCTGTGATCGGTGCGCGACGAGCTGGCGGCCCCAGCCTCCGCCGGTGTCCGCGCAGTAGCCGGTCTGCAGGCCCGGGGAGATGTGGCCCACGGTGACCCTGTCGCACCGGCCGGTCGCGCCCTCCTCGCACGACGAGCAGAGCTCGAGGCCGCGAGCCGCGCAGGAGAGGACGGGGTCGAGCACCACGCGGGTTCCCTTCGCCAGGCCGTCCACGTCGTCGAGGAGCTCGCCGACCACCTCGTGGCCCGGCACGAACGGCATCGAGACGAGCGGGGAGAAGTAGAACGACGACCGGCCCGCGAGCGTCGAGAGGTCCGACCCGCAGATCCCGGCCAGCCTCGGCCGCACGCGGGCCCACCCCTCAGCGGGCCGCTCGACGTCGTCCCGGTTCACCAGACGCAGTGGGGCGACCGGACCGGCCAGCAAGCCGGGGAAGCGCTCACCGACCGCACGGGCCGCGACGTAGCGCGGCACCGACCGGTAGAGCTCCAGCGCGAGGCTCACGATGCGGTCTCCGGGACGAGGATGCCGGGCGAGCCGGCCGACGCATGCCACTCCTCGACAGGCCATCGGTTCCGCCTGGCCACCCGGAACAGCGAGACGTCGGGGTTGACGGCCACCGGATTGCCCACAGCGCGAAGGAGCGGGAGGTCCGTGTGCGAATCGGCGTAGGCGTACGACTGCATGAGGTCGGCACGCTCCCGCGCTGCGTAGCGACGCAGCCACGCCGCCCGCGCCTCGCCCACGAGCGGCGGCGATTGCAGATAGCCGGTGAACCGCCCGTCCCGTTGGAGCAACGTGGTGGCGATCACCTCGTCGAAGAGGGGCCGCAGCGGCTCGACGAACGCCTCGAGCGCGCCGGTGATCAGCACGGTCCGGTGCCCCGCCGCGCGGTGCTGCCGGATCCGACGGAGCGCGGCCGGCGAGAGCCGCTGCAGGAGAAGCTCCGCGACGTGCTCCTGGACGAGCTCGTGCACACCCTGAACCGAGGCCCCCTCGTAGCGGCGGTAGAACGCGCGCAGGAACTCCCCCCGGTCGCGGCGCTCCGCGCCGAGGTACGAGGGCATCGCCCGCGCCACGTTCGAGACCTCTCCCGGCCACCGTTCGCGAGGCAGGTCGGCGAGCCGCAGCCACAGATAGGACTCCACGACATTCGAGGCGAGGATGGTTCCCTCCATGTCGAAGGCCGCCAGCACCAGCCCGTCCTCGCGGGGACGGATCTTGACTTCCGGCTCGCGCCGGGCCGGGCCGGGGAACCGAAGGGCGAGGGTGATGGCCGGGCAGTGCACCTCCTGCAGGTAGTGGGCCCAGTCGATGAGCGCGCAGTCGAAGGGGAAGTCGCGCCGGTCGTCCTCGGGGAGCGACTCGAACAGCTCGAGCGTCCGCTCGTCCGTGTAGATGACCTCGGCCTCCACGTACGCGCCGTACAGGTCGGCATACCGACGAACGAACTCGAGCCTTCCCCGGAACCGGTCGAGGTTGCGGACGAGTCCGCGGAGCTTCGGCGACCTCGGCAGTCGTGACACGACCCTGTCGGCCGCATCGAGCAGTCGTTCACCGGTTCGGAGCTTCCGCTCGACCCGGCGCCGTCCGGGGAACCGCCACACGGGGACGTCGAAGTCGCCCCGCCCGCGCTCCGGCAAGGGATGGCGATGGAAGTACTCGCGCACGAGCTCGTAGTTGCGTAGGAACGAGAGCGGGTTGCGCGACCCCGAGCACACGTGGAAGTACGCCGGCGGGGCTTGTCCCCGCAACTCCCCTCTCGCCGCCACCGCCAGGATCGCGTTCACAACGAGATCCACCGGGATGAGGTCCAGGATGCCCTCCGGGATCCCCGGGAACTCCGGGATCGCCCCGCGGCCGTACGCCAGGATGATGGGGTCGGCCATCTTGAACCCCTCGACCCACCCGGGGCTCGGCACCTCGTATGCGCTCTCGACGATGGAGGGCCGCACCACCGAGAGCCGCAGGCCGTGACGCGCCGCGGCCTCCTCGACCGCGCGCTCCCCCAGGGCCTTGGTCAGGGTGTAGACGTCCGGCCAGCCGAGCGTCTGCGCTCGCGCCCGTCCGTACTCGACGAGCCTGCGGCGCACCCAGGCCCGCCGGCGCCCCTCGGCGTGCTCCGACACCACCTTGGGTCCCGCCCGGCCGTGCTCCGATCGCGACCGGGCCAGGAACCGGTCCAGGAGCTCCGGCTTGCGCGACTGGGCCTCGACGGCCCGGCGCGCCGAGAACGCCGCCTGGGTCTCCTCGCGCCAGTCGATGTCGTGCTCGAGCGACGTCTCCGGCACCACGCCCTTGGCGACGCCCGCGACGTACGCGGTCGAGACGTGCACCAGGTGCGGGCTGCCGCCATTCGAGCCGAGGGCCTCGTACAGCTTCGTCACGCCCTCGACGTTCGTCCGGAACGCCTCGTCGATGGGGGGGTCGAACGACACGCTCGCGGCACAGTGGAAGACCACGTCGAGATCGCCCGGCAGCGCCGGGATGTCCCCCTCGACGTCGCCCTCCACGATCTCGATGCCTTCGTCCAGCAGGCGCTTCAGGCCCTCCAGGCCCTCGCGCTGCCTGAGGCGCTCGAAGCAGGACCGGGTGAAGAGCTCCTCGACGCGGGACCGCGGGGTCTGGCCGCCCCGGCCCCGGACCAGGAGCACCAGCCGGATGTCGGGGACGTCGTGCAGCAGGCGTTCCAGCAGCGCCTGCCCCAGGAACCCGGTGGCGCCGGTCAGGAGCACGCGCTTGCCCCGCAGCGCATCACGAATCCCCGACGCCTTGATCGAGGGGTCCGCTCGCAGCGGGGATCCAGGGACGTTCGGATCGGAGCGAGCTCCCCCCTCGAGCTCCCCTGCCCAGTCGTCTACCACGCGGTAGATACTCGCGGCCCGGGTCCCGCTGAGGCAAATCCGCGGCGTCTAGGTTCGGGGCGGGATCCCCCGGTAGGCCTCGATGACCCGCGGGTCGCGCTGGATCTCCTCCGGCGTGCCGTCGGCGATCCGCGACCCCTGGTCGAGCACGCTCACTCGATCGCAAAGATCCATGAGGAACTCCGTGTCGGGCTGGACCAACAGGACCGCTGCCCCCCTCTCACGCAACCGGCGCAGGAGCTGCGACAGCCGGACGAGCTCGTTCGCGGTGAGACCCGTCGCCGGCTCGTCGAGAACGAGGAGCGTGGGGCGCGTCGCGACGGCCCGGGCCACCTCGAGCAGACGGCGATCCCCGTGGGGCAGGGACGACACCGGGCGATCCATCAGCGACGACAGGCCGAGCGACGAGAGCAACCCCTCGGCCTCGGTTCGCAGCTCGCGCTCCCGTCGCCGGGCGTTCGGCAGCCGCAGCACGTTCGCGACGAGGTTCCGGTTCGACAGCAGGTGCAACCCGTCGAGCACGTTGTCGATCGCCGAGATCCCGGCGAACACCTCAGATCGCTGGAACACCCGTCCCAGGCCGAGCGCCGCCATCCGCTGAGCCTTCGGCCGCTCCACGCGCTCGCCGGCGAAGCGGATCTCGCCCCCGTCGGCCCGGATGTCCCCGGTGACAACGTTCACCGTGGTCGTCTTCCCGGCCCCCGTCGGCCCGATCAGCCCATGGATCGTGCCGCGGTCCACCACCAGGTCGAGGTTCGCGATGGCGTGGACCCCCCCGAAGGCCTTGGTCAGGCCGCGCAGCTCCAGCACCGGCCCGTCCGGGACCGCCCGTCGCGGCGGCGGGAGCACCGGGTCGGCGGCACTCGCGAGCTCGTCTTCTTCACGGCCACCGCGTTCGCGAGTGCGCCACCGTTCCACGCCCCGCCGCACCGTGCCGGCGACACCCCCCCGCAGGAACACGATGACCAGCAACAGCATCACCCCGAAGACCAGCTGCTCGTAGCGCAGGACCTGGAGCGGCGGATGCGTGGCGCCGAGATGCGCCATGAGCCGGTCCACGCCGAGCAGGAAGCCGAACGCGAGCACCGGACCGTAGAGGGTCCCGGAGCCGCCCACCAGCAGCGACACCACGAGCAGCAAGGGGAGGGCCGACCTGCCGAAGTCGAAGAGCGACGGGTTGATGTAGCCCTGCACGTGCGCATAGAGGGCGCCACCGATCCCGGACAGCGCGCCGCCCGCCACGAGGGCCAGCATCCGGTAGCGGAACGGGTCGATCCCGACGGAGGCCGCGGCCGGCTCACTCTCCCGCACGGCGACCATCCCGCGTCCAAGGGGCGACTTCACGATGTTCCGGACGACGAGCGCCGCGCCCGTCATGAGGGCCAGCGCGAGCAGCCATGTGCGTTCGGGGACCACCGCTCCGAACACCGGTGGCACGGCGATGCCGATCGTGCCGTGCGTGATCGAGTCCAGGCCCGACAGGAGCCTGACCACCGCGAACGACAGCACGAGCGAGACCACCGCGAACGTCGCGGCGCGGGCTCGGTACGCCGCCAGCGACAGGAGACCACCCCCCGCCGCCCCCACGACGAGGCCGAGCGCGAAGCCGATCCACGGCGCCAGGTGGTGATCGGCCACGGCGATGGCGGTCGCGTACGCACCGAGGCCGAACAGCGACACGTGCGCGAAAGAGAACAGGCCCGTATAGCCGAGCGCCAGATTCAGCCCGGCCAGCGCGAGGAACTGCGCGCCGTACTCCGCCAGCAGGAAGAAGTAGAAGGGGTTGATCGGGCGATACAGGAGCACCACGCCGGCGGCCACGATGAGCCCGCCGACCGCGAGTCCGCCGTTCCGCTTCAGCTGATTCCCGAGCATGCCGCCCCCAAACTAGACTCGCGGCCCATGCAGCTGTCGGAACTGCAGGAAACGCTTCGACGCACGTACCTCGATCGGGACACGGCCCGGGGGCCCGACGGCACCTTCCGATGGTTGACGGAAGAGGTCGGCGAGCTGGCCCGAGCCATCCGCCGCGTGGACCGCGAGAACCTCGTCCACGAGATCGGCGATGTGCTCGCGTGGCTGGGATCCCTGGCCAACGTCCTGGACGTGGACCTGGAGGAGGCCGCCACGCGGTACGCCTCGGGGTGCCCGAAGTGCGGCGCGTCGCCCTGCCGTTGCGAGCCGGCCTGATGGAGATCAGACGGCCGCGCGAGGACGAGATGCGGCGCCTTCTTGAGCTGTCCTCGCTCTCGTTCAACGTGCCGATGTCGCGGATCGAGGACGGCCCGCCGATGCGTCCGGAACACATGCTCGCGGCCTTCGACGGCGAGCGGCTGCGGGCCATGGCCCGCGACATCCCGGTGCAGCAGTGGTTCGGCGGGCGGCCGATGTCGTGCGCCGCCATCTCGAGCGTCGCCACCATCCCGGAGGCACGGGGAACCGGCGTCGGGAAGGAGGTGATGCGTGCGCTGCTGCAGCGGGCCAGGGACCGGGGCGCGGTGGTGACGTCGCTCTTCCCGGCCACCGTCCCCTTCTACCGCAGGCTCGGCTACGAGTACGGCGGCGTGTGGACGATCTACCGGGCGCCGCTGGGGGCGCTCCCCCGGGCGCCTGCCGATGCCGGCGTCGAGGTGGATGAATTCGACCCCGACGGCGACCTCTCCGAGATCCGGGGCTGCTACCGCTCGTTCGCCGACGGCGGGAACGGCCTCGTGGACGGCGAAGACGACGACTGGTGGCCGAACCGGGTGCTCCAGGTGTGGGTTCGCGACGCGCCGACCCGCTCGGTGGTCGCGCGGGGGCCCTCCGGCGTCGAGGGATACGCGGCGTTCAGTCTCGCCTCGCGCGGCGAGTGGAAGGGCTACGACGTCTCGTGCACCCACCTCGTGGCGACGACGCGAGGTGCAGCGCTCGCGCTACTCGGCTACGTGCGCCGGTACAAGGGCGTGGGCAGGGGCGTCAAGTGGCAGGGCCCGCCGAACGAGCCGCTCGCGCTGCTTCTCGACGAAGAAAACCTCTCGGTGACCAAGGCGTACCGTTTCATGACCCGGATCCTCGATGTGCCGGCCGCCCTCGAGGCTCGCGGCTATCCCGAGGGCCTGTCGGGCGAGATCGTGATCGAGGTCGACGACCCGCTGTTCGAGGCGAACGCCGGCGTGTTCCGTGTGAGCGTGGAGGGCGGCAAGGCCCGCGTCGAGCGGACCGACGCGGCCACTTCGATCCGCGTCGGGATCGACGCGCTGTCCGCGATGTTCGCCGCGAACGTGTCGCCCGCGGATCTCCTCCGCACCGGCGCGATCGCCGGCGATGGGAGTGGACTGCCGGTGCTTGCCTCGCTGTTCGCGGGGCCGCCGCCCTGGATGCTCGACCATTTCTGACAGACCGGGCTTCCCGCATATCCTTAGCGACCGGTGAGCCGGAACACGAGCGTCCTGCGGCTTCGCGACTTCCGACTGATCACTCTCAGCGTGGGTCTGTCCGCGCTCGGCGACGAGCTGGCGCTGATCGCGCTCGCCATCCGGGTGCACGACATCTACCAGGGGCACGGCGATCCAACCCGCGCGGGCCTCGCGGTGGCCGCCGTGCTGCTCGTCGGACTGCTGCCGCTCGCGATCTTCTCGCCCCTCGCCGGACTGGTCGTGGACCGCATCGAGAACGTCCGCGTCCTCGGCCTCGCGTCGCTCGTGCAGGCCGGGCTGGCGGTGGCTCTGGCATTCACGAACTCACTCGCTCCGATCCTCGTGTTGTCGTTCCTCCTGGGGACCGGCGCGGCGCTCGCGTCGCCCGCGCTGTTCGCGCTCACGCCGATCGCGACGGGCGAGGATCGCGTGGCGGAGGGGAACGCATGGCTCGAGACCGCGCGATACGGCGGAGCGATCCTGGGACCGATCTTCGCCGGCGTGCTGGCGGCGGGATTCAGCGCGCGATTCGCGTTGCTCGTGGACGCCGGCACCTTCCTGGTCATCGCGATCTCGGCTGCGGCGCTCCGACTTCGCCGCGCGCCGCATCGCTCGGACGGTGAGAGCCGACGGGGCGAGGCCAGGAAGGGTTTCACGTTCCTGGCCGGCGACAAGCTGCTGCGGCTCGTCGTCGCCGTGGTCGCGGCATTCGTGCTGTTCGCGGCGGTCGACAACGTGGCCGAGGTCTTCTTCGCCAAGGAGGTCCTCGACGCGGGCAACGCGGGGTATGGAGGCCTGGCCTCCTCCTGGATGGTGGGCATGGTGATCGGCGCGACGCTGATCGCGCGTCGTCTCCCGGCGTCGCGGCTCGCTCCCGCCCTGCTGGTGTCCACCGTGGTGGGCGGCGCGGCGGTGGGGCTGTCGGCCGCGTTCCCGAGCATCGTGTTCGCCCTGATCGCGTTCTTCGTCGGCGGCATCGGCAACGGCGTGGTGAACGTGGCGCTGCGAACGGTGGCCCATCACAGGGTGCCCGAGGAGCTCAGGGGTCGCGTGTTCGCCGCGTACTACGGGCTGCTCATCTCGACCCAGATCGGCGCGACGGCCGCGGCGGGTGCCCTGGTCGCCGGCCTCCACGCGAGAGGCACGCTGCTCCTCGGCGGCTTCGGCGGCGGCGCCATGGGCTTGCTGGGTCTGCTGTGGTACGCGGGGCTCTCATCACGAGACCGAACCGTCACCGAGCGGGCGGATCAGACCCTGATGACGTCCAGTCCTGGGACATCGTCGTAGTCGTCGTCCTGGGACACGACCGCCATGCCATTGGCGATGGCCGTCGCGGCGATCCACGAATCGTTGAGCGGCATCCGTTTGTGCGCATCTCGCAACGCGAGCCGCAGGGAAGCCCATGCATGAGCGACGCGGGCGTCGACCGGAAGCGGATCGAGCGCCTCGGCTCGCGACAGCGTGTCGAGTCGCCGAGCTCTCGTCGGGCCGTCGTTCGCCGCGAGAACGCCGAGTCGGAGCTCGCCGACGGTGATGACCGACACCGCGACCGCGTCCGGCGGCGAGGCGGAGAGACGGCACTCCTGTTCGAGCGCGACGAACAGCGAGGTGTCGGCGAGCGCTGGGGAAGTGCCGATGTCGGTCATCGGATGGGCTCGTCGTCGGTCGTCTCCGGCAGAAGCTCGGAGAGCTCCTCCAGGAGCGCGGCATCGGCTCGCCACGCGTCGCTGTGTCGCACGAACTCCTCCCACGAGACCCAGCGTGGCCGCCTCGCCAGCGGAACGAGCTCTGCGACGGGCCGGCCGCTCACGGTGACTCGAAGGCGCTCTCCGGCCTCCACTCTCCGAAGAACGGCGCTGACGTCGTTGCGAAGATCACGAGCCGGGATATCCACGTCGATAGCGTAGCAGACCTGCTACAAGTTCGGGCCGTCGCGCCTCCTCCGTGGGATCTCTCCGCCGCTTCCCTCGGCGCCGTGTTCGCGTTGGTCGCGTTCTTCGTGGGTGGCATCGCCAACGGGCCGTGAACGTCGCCCTGCGAACCGTTGCCACCATCGGGTGCCCGAAGGAGCACAGAGGAAGGGCACGCTCCTCCCGGCGCCCTCTAGCTCGACGGGCCTTGATTCAGACGATCGTGTCGTGGACCGCGAAAACTCCGAAAGGCGCAGATCAATGCGGCCCCCCCCGAACTCTTCGCTCGAAAGGTGAGAAATACGCACCGTGAGTTCTGCGGGCGTATGGCTCGCCGGAGAGGAGCGCCCCGTGTCATCAGGCTCTTCGCGTCATCAAGCCCTCCACGCCGCTTGGGTCCCGTCGCCGTCCTCATCCTTTTGGCAGGCTCGCTCGCGACCGTGCCGATGGCTGCGCCGGCTTCACCTTCGCCGTCCTCGTCATCGACGTCTCGATCGTGCGAGCAGCAGGAGCTGCCGGATAGGCGGACGAGGGAAATGAAAGTCTTCCTGCAGCAGGATTGCTCCTTCGCCGCCACGATCGGCCGTGACCTGCACTACTAGGACGATCAGGGAAGCTGGAGGGACGTCGACCCGTCGTTTCGTTCCAACGGCCATGGCGGATGGATAGATGACCAGAGCGAGGTGATCGTGCGCGTGACCGGGGCCACCCTCGAGGCCACGGATCGCTCGAGCGGCAAGGGGATCCGGTGGATCACCCCAGGGCCGCCCTCGGTCTCGGGCCGCGGGGCCACCTATTCGGACCAGGGCCTATCCTGGCGCTATGCCACCCGCTCGAACGGAGTCAAGCTCGCTGCCGCGGTCACCAAGCCCCTGGGTCCGAGGACCTACCAGTTCCCCTACAGGATGATCGGCGGTGCGGCCGATTTCGCCATCGATGCCGCAGGGAACCTGGTGAGCGACGCAGCACCCCTCTCAGTTCTCATCGTTGCGGAACGTCGATTCCGACTGGAGATCCGACGTGGATCCGCTTCTCCAGGGTAATGAAGCTTCATTAGACGAAGCCTTGAGCGATGCAGGATATCCCCTCTATCGACCGGAAACCTCCCTTGCCGACGACACATCCATCAATCACGTTTGGACGGAGATAGTCCCACGGGACGGTGTTCTTCTCCCGCCACACGCCGTCACGAATGTTGCGCTCTCCTATCAATCGGGAATCGTGATCACCTACGCACCTGGCCGATATGGACCGTCGGCCCCCCGAGTTTTCCGAAGATGCCGCACTTTCCGCGGACCAGGCCATGATCAACCAAATCGGATTCGGCACCGTGGACACAATCGAAGGCGTCCCCGCGTCGATCTTGTTTCAGAATTATCACGGACAGAGAGGCCCAGGATCCATCCGATTCGTCCTCGGGAGCTCGAACGAGGATGCCGTCGTCGTGGTCATTCTCGGGAGGTTTCCGGCGACCGACCTTGAGAGCGTGGCATCGTCCGTCATTGCGCAGTGGAACCAGGCTGGGGGTGGCCCGGGTTAGCTTCGGCTTGAAAGGGTCTCGGCGATCTGGATGGCGTTGAGAGCAGCCCCCTTGCGGAGGTTGTCTCCGGCGGCGAACAGCAGCAACGCATCGTCGCGGTCGTCGACGGCCCTGATCCTCCCGACCAGCACATCGTCGATCCCCGCCGAGTCGAGCGGCGTCGGGTACTCCCCGGACAAAGGGTCGTCCACGACCCGAACCCCGGGTGAGCCCCCGAGCACGTCGCGAGCCTCGTCCGGCGTGATCGCTCGCGAGAACGCGGCGTAGATCGACACCGCGTGCCCGGTTACCACCGGCACCCGCACCACCGTCGCCGCGACCGGCAGGTCGGGCGCGTCGAGGATCTTCCTGGTCTCCCGCAGCAGCTTGCGCTCCTCGTCGGTCCAGTCGAGCTCGTCGGCCACGAACTGGAACGGCAGCACGTTGAACGCGACCGTCTTGCCGTACACGTCGCCGACGGGCAGCGCGTCGTGGTCGGGCCGCACGAGCTGCTCCTCCATCCCCGCCAGCTTCTCCACCTGTTCGGCGAGCTCGCGGATCCCCTTCATCCCGGAGCCGGACACCGACTGATACGACGACAGCACGAGCTCGGTCACGCCGGCCGCCCGATGCA
>JBHELK010000013.1:0-72476 GCA_046263085.1 Actinomycetota bacterium | reverse complement strand
CCCTCTCCTGGGTAGTAACATAGGAGGCAGGAGAGGGTGCGTCCGGATAGGGAGCGCCCCGCCCGGATGGAGAGGAGTCATGCCGAGCATCCGCATCGAGGTGAACGGCTATCGATGCGCCCGGTGCGGACACGAATGGGTCCCCCGCAAGGCGGAGCACCCCCGGGTCTGCCCCAGGTGCAAGAGCCCGTTCTGGGACCGCGAACGACGGCTGGCGACGTTCCGGGTCCAGGCCACCCTCCGGGGGCGTGAGGACTGGCCACCGGACACCCGCACGCTCCAGACCCTCAGGCGGCAGCTGGCCGGCCTCTCGCGCATCAGGCATGGGGGCCGGCCGCCAGAGGTACGCGTAACCGGAAGCACGGTCCACGTGGAATTCAACCTCCAGGCGCAGGGCGAACCGACGGCACGGAGCGCCGCGAAGACCATCGTCGACGGACGGGCACGCGCACTCGACCTGCGCCGCGCGGGCTACAGCTCCGAGATCCGCGTGGCGAAGACTACGGCCTGAGGTCGTCGCCCGGTTGCTCCTGGTACGAGTAGCGCTCCTCGGGCCAGGGGTCGGCGTGCACGTGGTAGCCGCGCTCCTCCCAGAAGCCGCGTTTGTTCGTGTCGCTGAACTCGAGGCCCCGGAGCCACTTCGCGCTCTTCCACGCGTACCGCTTGGGCACGACGAGGCGGAGCGGGTACCCGTGCTCGGCGGTGAGCACCTCGCCGTGGTTGGCCCAAGCCAGGAGCACGTCGTCGTCGTCCATGGCCTGGAGCGACAGGTTCGACGTGTAGCCGTACTCGCAGTGGGCGATGACCCACGTGGCCTCGGCCTTCGGCTTCGCCCTCTCGACGATCAGACGGAACGGCACGCCCTCCCACTCGTTGTCGAGCGTCGTCCAGCCCGTGACGCAGTGCATGTCAGCCTCGACCTTCTGTGGCCCCAGCGCCTTGAGCTCCGAGTAGGTGAGCGTGAAGGGGTTCTCGACGAGACCGGTGACCTTCAGGCCCCACGTCGCCTCATCGAACTTCGGGACGGGCCCGTAGTGCAGCACCGGCCATCCCTTCACCAGGCGATTGCCCGGCGGGACCCGTTTCGCGACCTCCTCCGGGTACCGCGGACCACCGAACAGCTTCATGCCGCCACCACCCTCCGCCATGCCTCGAGTGCCGTGTCGATATCCCCTGCACTCACATCAACATGGGTGAGCATCCGAACCTTCCCGGCCACGAAGGTGACGAGCACGTCCTCCTCCCGGAGGCGGCCCACGACCTCCCAGGCATCGGGCACTTCGACGAAAACGATGTTCGTCTCGGGCGCCGTCACCGATCCGGGGAGGAGCTCCTCGAGCCCGTTCGCCAGACGGCGGGCGTTGTCGTGGTCCTCGTGCAGGCGCTTGGGCCCGTCCTCCAGCGCGATGAGGCCCGCCGCGGCCATGATCCCGGCCTGGCGCCACGCCCCGCCGAACACGATCTTCAGCCGGCGTGCCTCCTCGATGAGACCGGCCGGCCCGCACAGCATCGATCCGATCGGCGCCCCGAGGCCCTTCGACAGCGAGAACATCATCGCGTCGACCTCGCCCGCGTACTCGCTCACATCGACGCCGGCGACGGCACAGGCGTTGAACACCCGGGCGCCGTCCAGGTGAACGGGGACGTCGCGCTCGGAGGCGACCTTGCGGATGGCGCGCATCTCCTCCAGCGGCATCACCGATCCCCCACCGACCTGGTGGGTGTTCTCGAGCGTCAGCAGGTCGACGACGTGCACGCGGTACGGGTCGGGTTCGAGCGCCGCCGCCACGACCTCCGCGGTGAGCTGGCCGCGCGAGGGTGCCGCGATCTCCAGGGCCGGAGCCCCCGACAGCACCGCCCGCGACGTCGCCTCGACGCGCGCGATGTGCGACGTGGCCTCCGTGGCCACGAAGTGACCGGACCGGACGTAGGCGTGTACCGCGATCTGGTTGGCCATCGTGCCGGTCGCGACGTAGAGCGCGGCCTCCTTGCCGGTGACCTCGGCGGCGCGCTCCTGCAGCCGGTTGACCGTGGGATCGTCGCCGAACCAGTCGTCGCCGACCTCCGCCTCGGCCATGGCTCGGCGCATGGTCTCGGACGGCTTCGTGACGGTGTCGGAGCGCAGGTCGATCGGCCCGGGCATGACCCTCAGTATATTGAGCCGCTCATGAGGATCCTGGTGGTGGGCACGGGCGGCGTCGGCGGCTACTACGGCGCGCGCCTCGCCGAGGCGGGCAACGACGTCACGTTCGTGGCGCGTGGGGCCAACCTCGAGGCGTTGCGCCGGAAGGGACTCGAGGTCCGCAGCGACTTCGGCGATCTGAAGCTCGACCGCGTCGATGCCACCGACGCGGCGCAGGGCCCGGTCGACGCCGCCGTGATCTGCGTGAAGACCTACGACAACGACTCGGCCGCACGCGCCATGGAGAACGCCGTCGGGGACGGCACCATCCTGTGCTCGCTGCAGAACGGGGTCGACAACGAGCTCTTCTTCGGCGAGCGCTTCCCCCGGGCCACCGTCATCGCGGCCACCTCACGGATCGTGGCATGGCTCGAGGAACCCGGCGTGGTCGTCCAGCGCGGTCCCGACGTCGGCGTCACCCTCGCCCCCTTCGACCCCGGCGACATGCCACAGGTCCAGGCCGTGGAGGAGGCGTTCGCCGACACCGGCGTGCACGTCACCGTCTCCCAGGACGCCCAGGCCGTGCTGTGGATGAAGCTCGCCGGCATCGCCAGCGTCGGCACCATCACCGCGTACGGCCGCTGCACGATCGGCCAGGCATTCGCCGATCCCAGGCTCGCCCGACTGATGCAGGACGTGTGCGCCGAGGTCGACGCCGTGGCGAAGGCACGCGGCATCGCGCTCCCCGAGGGCGCCTGCGACACGATCCTCGCGTACGCCCGGAACATGAGCGACGACTTCAACTCGTCGATGGCTCGCGACGTGGAGGGCAGCAGACCCCTCGAGGTCGAGTCCATCACCGGCGCGGTGGTGCGCTACGGGGAAGAGGCGGGCGTTCCCACGCCTGCGAACCGCACGATCCTCGACGAGCTGCTGCCCCTGCACCGAGAGGCGATGCGTAACAGAACCTGAGGCGGGAACGATGTTCTCAGTGAGGCGCCCCCTGATCGAGGAGGGACAGGCATGGCCTACGAGGCACAGCCGCACTCGCATCAGCAGGCTCCGGCCGAGCCGAACAGCGGGCTCGCCGGCTACGCAGCCATCAAGTACACGGCGATCACGATCATCACCCTGGCCATCATCGGATTCCTGGCCTGGGTGGTCATCCACTTCACCGGCTCGTAACGGAACGACCGGAACCACCAATCGAGTTCGGGGTGGGGGTCGGGGAGGGGTAGCCCCTCCCCAATATCAAACGAGATACCCGTACCGGTCGCGGAAGGCCTCGGGAGTCGTCCCCGCGGCCTCCGCGATCGGACGCAGCCGCTCCTCGTCCTCCAGGTCCTCCCGTTCCAGCCGGATCATGTACTCCCGCGCGACCTGGTAGGAGCTCGACTCCACGTTCGTCAGGCGGACGCGAACCCGTCCCGTCTCCGGGTCGTTGAACGACCCGAACGGCAGCGGCACCATGTGCCCCTCCTGGACCGTGATCATGGCGCCGATGTCGTCCGATCCCGACGCCACGAGCGCCTTCAGATAGCTCACCGCGCCGTAGCCGAGGTCGCGCGTGTACTCGATGTCGAACGGGATGGGCGGCGCGCACCGCAACTCGTAGCCGATGTTCTTCCCCTCGATGGTGACCGATTGGCCGCGCGCCCGGAACCGGTCCTTCACCAGCTTCGACAACACGCGATCGAGCTCGAGCTCGGCGAGCCGGACGTGGCCGTGCTCGTCGCGTTCGACCTCCGGCATGGCCTGCGCCAGCTCGTCCTCCGGAAGACGCAGCCCGATCCCCTCCGCCAGGACCGCGACGCCGAACGGCCTGCCGTGCGCGATGCGCTTCAGCATCGAGGCCTCGAGGATGTCCACGAGGTGACCGAGACGGATCGGCTGGTCGCGAGGGAACTCCTCCGCGATCACGGTGACCGTCGCGCCCGCCGCCTTGCCGATGCCGAGGGCCAGATGCCCGGCCGACCGACCCATGGCCACGACCAGGTACCAGCGCTGCGTCGTGATGGCGTCGGTCATCAGGTTGTTGACCAGCTGCACGCCGACCGAGCGGGCCGTCTCGAACCCGAACGTCGGGACGCCCCCCGGGAGCGGCAGGTCGTTGTCGATGGTCTTCGGGACGTGGGCCACCCGGATCCTGCCCCCCGCCGCTTGGGCCAGCCGGGATGCGGAGAACGCCGTGTCGTCCCCACCGATCGTGACGAGCGCGTCGATCCCGATCTTCTGCAGGGCCGCGAGGCACGCGTGGAGACGCCAGTCCGGGTCGGGGGCCCCCTCGTCGCGGATCGTGGGGTTGGCCCGTGAGGTCCGGATCACCGAGCCACCCTGGACGTGGATCCGCGAGACGTCCGTGATCGACAGTGGGCGGACCTCGTCGGTCGTACCCCGGATGAGGTGCTGGAAGCCGTCGAGGATCCCCAGGACCTCCCACCCGGAGTTGCGGGCCTCGATCGTGGCCGCCGAGATCACCGAGTTCATCCCGGGCGCGGGCCCGCCCCCGCACAGGATCCCGAGCGTCAGCTTCTCCACGAGGGCATGGTTCCAGCAGGGGCCCGTCCGTGGCAAGAGGTCCGGCTCGTCCGGAATGGGTCTCGACGGCCGGTCGAGGGTTCGACGGCTCCGGCCACGTGTGCGTAGACTCGGGCGACCACCCGGGCTTCGACCTCAGGTCGAAGGGGTACACCCCACCCTCCACCGTTACCGGAGACGCATGAAGAAGCTGCTGGTCATCACGCTGCTCGTCGCCGTGGGCGCCCCAGGCGCGTGGGCCGACTCGATCGGCCACCGCGTCGGGGAGGCCAGGGACACGCAGCGCTCGGCCCAGGCCACGCTCACGGAGCTGGAGGCCCAGCTGGCACAGACGAGCGGTGAGCTGGCCACGGCGCAGAACCTTCTCGACGCGGCGACCGTGCAGCTCGTCGACGCGCGCAGCGAGGAGCACGACGCCGAGATCCGGCTCGCCCTGGCCCGGGACGTCCTCGTGCAGCGGGTCAGGGCCGCGTACGAGCAGGGACCGGCGACGACCCTCGACATGCTCCTGTCGGCCAAGAGCGCCTCCGACCTGGTCTCGATCAACGAGTTCACGTCGCACGCCATCCTGTCGGACCTCGATGCCGTGGCTCGGGTCAGCCAGGGCAAGGCGGAGCTCGACCGGATGCGGCAGGCGTTCCAGATGCGCCAACAGGCGCTGGTCAGGGATCAACGGCAGGTGCAGCGGCTCCTGGAGACGATGCAGGCCCGCGTGCAGGAGGCACAGCAGGCGGCCCACGCCGCAGGGCTGCGCGTGCAGAGCCTCGAGGCGACGGCTCGCGGCATCGAGCGAGCCCGCTCGCGCGAGGCCGAGCGGGCGACCCTCCTCAGCTCGGGGTCGATGTCGGCGGACGAGGCCAAGCTCCTGGCCCTGCTCGGACCGAACGGCGGGCGCGGGTGCAGCATCCCGAGCGGCCTGCGCGCGACGGGACAGACGATCTCGGGCGAGGCCAGCTGGTACGGCGACGAGTTCGCGGGCGGGCCCACGGCGAGCGGCGCGGTGTTCGATCCGTCGCTGTTCACGGCAGCCCACCGCACGCTCCCGCTCGGCACGTTCCTGCGTGTGCACCACGGCGGCAGCTGCGCCATCGTCCTCGTGAACGACCGGGGACCGTTCGGCGACTACCACCGCATCATCGACCTCGCGCAGGGCCCGGCGCAGTACCTGGGTGTCGGCGTCTCCGAGGTCACCGCGGACATCCTGGTCCCCCGCTAACCGCTACCCTCCCCCGCCGTGGGGCACGTCCTCGGCATCGATTCCGGAACGACCGGCGTGACCGCGCTCCTCGTCGACGAGACCGGCGCGGTCCGGGCGCACGGCTACCGCGAGTTCCCGCAATCCTTCCCCAGGCCCGGGTGGGTGGAGCACGACCCGGAGGACTGGTGGCACGCACTGCTCGACGCGTGCACGCAGGCCCTGGACGCCGCCGGTGTCCGGGCCCCGGAGCTCGCGGCGATCGGCATCACGAATCAGCGCGAAACGACGGTGGTCTGGGAGCGCACCTCCCTGCGCCCCATCCATCCGGCGATCGTGTGGCAGGACCGGCGCACGGCCGAGCTCTGCGACACGCTCCGCGCCGAGGGCATCGAGGACCATGTCCGGGCCACCACGGGACTGGTCGTCGATCCGTACTTCTCCGGGACGAAGATCGCGTGGCTGCTCGACAACGTGGAGGGATCTCGCGAGGCCGCGGCGGCAGGCGATCTCGCGTTCGGCACGGTGGACTCCTACGTCCTGGCTCGCCTCACCGGCGTCCACGCGACCGACCACACGAACGCCTCGCGGACGATGCTGTTCGACATCCAGGAGCTGGACTGGGACGGCGCGCTCCTGGACCGGCTTCGGATCCCGCGGACGCTGCTGCCGGACGTGCAGCCATCGAGCGGCCGGTTCGGGGTCACCGACCCCGACGCCTTCTTCGGAGCCGCCATTCCCGTGTCCGGGATCGCGGGCGACCAGCACGCGGCGCTGTTCGGCCAGGCGTGCTTCGAGCCCGGGTCCACGAAGAACACGTACGGGACCGGCTCCTTCGTGCTGATGAACGTGGGCGGAGGGGCCCCGCGATCCCCGAAGGGACTGTTGACGACGATCGCGTTCAGCGAGGAGTCGCGCGTCGAATACGCCCTCGAGGGATCGATCTTCGTCACGGGCGCGGCCGTGCAGTGGCTGCGCGACGGCCTCGGGCTCATCGAGCACTCGGACGAGGTCACGGCGCTCGCGGAGAGCGTCCCCGACACCGGCGACGTGTACTTCGTCCCTGCCCTGACCGGTCTCGGAGCGCCGCGGTGGGATCCGTACGCCCGCGGCGTCATCGTGGGCCTCACGCGGGGGACGACGCGTGCCCACATCGCTCGCGCCGCCGTCGAGGCCATGGCCTTCCAGACCCGCGACGTGGTCGAGGCCATGCGGAGCGAAGCCGGGGTGGACGTCCGCGAGCTGAAAGCCGACGGGGGCGCGAGCGTCAACGACCTGCTGCTGCAGTTCCAAGCCGATCTCCTCGGCGTGCCGGTGGCCCGGCCGCAGATCCGGGAGACGACGGCGCTCGGTGCCGCCTACCTCGCCGGGCTCGCTGAGGGCGTGTGGGCGTCCCGACAGGAGCTCGCCGCCCATTGGCGCCTGGATCGCGAGTTCCTCCCCGGCGACACCGAGACCGCCGATCGTCGCTACGGGCGGTGGAAGGAGGCCGTGGGCAGGTCGCTGCGATGGGCGCAACCGTGACACGCGGGCGGTCCGCCACGTTTGCGCCAACGTGCCAAGGGGTACATACCGGTCACTTCGCGAGCCACCCGCCGCCTCCCGGCGGATCCCCGGCTCGCATCGAAGAGGAGGTCGTCTTGGTCAGGTGTCCCGTGTGTGAGTCCGCGCGCGTCGTGGTGGTTCTGTCGCCCGAACGCAAAGCGTTCTGCGTGAAGTGCTCGGCCCGATGGATCCAGGAGGGCAGCCTGCAGCGAGCCGTCCGCCCCGGGAAGGCCGCGCACGACGTCGCGCTCAGCACGCCGGGCGCCTGAGCCCCCGCATCACTCGGAGTATCGAACCGCCTCCGCCGGCGGCAGACGCGACGCCCGCCACGCCGGTCCCAGACTGACCAGGAGCACGGCCCCGTACACGAGGCCGAGAGCGCTCCCGGCGCTCGCTCCATCCATGCCGAAGGCGTTCCCGGTGGTGGACTGCTGGAAGAAGATGTAGCCCATCACGGTCCCCACGGTGAATCCCACCACCACGCCGATCGTGGCGGTCAGACCCGCCTCCGCGAGCAACCCGGCCATCACCTGTCGCCTGCGATAGCCGATCGCGCGCAGCACACCGATCGCATGTCGCCGCTCCACGACCGCTCGCAGCGAGAGGATTCCGAGCGACAGGATCCCCACGACCAGGCCCATGCGCATGAGCACGTCGATCACCGAGAAGAACGTGCGCTGGGCGCGGTACCCCTTGTCCAGCAGACGCTCCGTCGTGGTGGCGTCGACACCGAGGGAGAACAGCGAGCGCTCGATGCGCCTCGCGACCTCGCGCGGCTCGGCGTCGTCGCTCGTGTCCACGAGCAGCGTCTCACCGCGGGACTCCTGGGCGAACGGATCGAACTGCGCGGCGGTGCCGATCACGCCGTCCAGCACCCCGAACGACTGGTTGGCGGCGATGCGGAACCGCACCGGTCCGTTCGATCCCTGGAGCGTGACGTACTGCCCCGGGTTGCCGAAGTCGGACACCACCCACCTCGAGCCGGCGCGTTGGACGGCCCTCCACACCGCGTCGACGTCGTCGAACCGGTCGTCGCGCGCGGTCAGAAACACTGGCGGCTCGTCCATGAGCGACGGGGAGAACTCCAGGAGCGGCACGAACTGCGACTCGCTGTTGCCGAATCCCGCGTCGGTGTGGAGCCGGCCGATGTAGCCGATGGTCGGGATGGGCGCAGTGCGGACAACGTCCTTCGTCACCGAAGGAGGAAGAGTGACGGTCGTGGCCCCCGTGGAGATGACGCGCACGTCGTAGCCGCCCGAGTCGCGCTCGACCTGTGGCTTGAAGATCGACAGGAACACGGCGAAGAGCGCGACGATCGCGAGGATCACCGCGAAGACGCCCGTGGCGAGCCCCGTTCGGATGGCGCGTCGCGACATGTAGGCGAGCGGCGGCCGCAGCGTGGTGCGCAGGCGCTTCGACGCTCCCCCCAGGAAGCCCATGAACCGCTCCACCGCGCGCAGAT
Source organism: Actinomycetota bacterium (assembly GCA_046263085.1). GTDB lineage: Bacteria > Actinomycetota > UBA4738 > UBA4738 > JACQTL01 > JBHELK01. Next base: position 63,614 of record JBHELK010000013.1, on the reverse strand, counting down.
TGTTCGCGGCGAGGACCGACAGCCCGAACACCGCCCCCAGCTGTGCGACCGTGAAGACGGAGAAGAACTTGTTGGGGTCGTTCTCGCTGTTGACCCTGCCCACCATGAAGAAGGCCCACACCGCGAGCAGGAACGAGAACAACGACGCGTGGGCGCGCGGCGACAGCCACGTCCACCGCCGTCGTGTGACGCCCGCGGTGGTGAGGATGAGCGCCATGCCGCCGAGGAGTCGCACGAGGTTGTCCGACTGCGCGACCAGGAGCACGCCCAGGACGCCGGAGACCGACAGCACCACGATCCTCGGCCATCGCCGCCGGCGCTCTCGGGCCGGTTCGGGGAGATCGCGGATCGCCGCGGGGATCGACATCCGGGACGTCCTTCGCGCGGCCAGGAACACCGTGAGCAGTGTCAGGAGCGCCCCGGCCGCAAAGCCCACGGCGAGCGTCCCGGGGTGCACCGAGAACACGAAGCGGAAGTCGGCCTCGCCGCCGGCGAACTGGGCGAACGCCTTCGCGAATCGCAGGGCGACGATGCGTCCGGCTCCGAGCCCGACGAGCGTCCCCACCGCGGCCGCCACCAGGCTGTACAGCGCGCCCTCGAACACCGAGAGCAGGATGAGACCCCGGCGCGTGAGCCCGAGCGCGCGAAGCACAGCCAGGCGCGGGCGGCGCTCCTCGGCGAGCATCAGCACGAGGTTCACGACGAGTGCGGCCCCCGCCGCGATGATCAGGGCGCTCATCCCGATCAACAGCGCCCGGACGAACTGCGTGTTCTCCTCGGCCTGCCGGACCTCGTTGGTCTTCACGGGGCGGACCTCGAAGTCGAGGTGCGTGCCGAAGGGACCCTCGGCGCGGGGGCGAACCTCGCGCAGGTCGCGCTGGATCGCGGAGATCACTCGGCGGTCGGCGTCGGCATCGGTCTTCAGCCCCCCGTTCGCGGAGATCCGGATCACGTTGATCCCCGAGCCCAATCCCGAGAGCCCCTGCAGCTCATCGAGGGGGGCGAAGACCGCGGGCACGAGCCCGTAGGCCCCCGGACCGATCGAGCGGGCGATGCCGGCCACGGTGAACGACGCGGTGCGCGGCCGGCCCCGGACCTCGGCCGTGAGTCGCAGCCGGTCACCGCGCTCGGCGTCCAGCTGGTTGCCGAGCTGCCGGGACAGGAGCACGCCGCCGTCACCGAGATCGTCGCCGAAGGTCGATCCCCCGTCCGCGAATAGATACCGACCGAACGCCTGCTGCTCCGCTGGGTCGAACCCGATCAGCCGGACACCCGATTCCCCCTGGCGCTTCGTGAGATCGGCCACCGATCCGACGAGCTCGAGCCCGCCTTGCACGCCGTCGGTGAGCCCGGCGACGTTCGGGTCGATCGCGATGTGCTGCACGTACTCCTCGGGGAAGAGCCCCTCGCGTGCGGTCGCCGTGACGTCGGTCATGCCCCACGCCCGGTACGCGTTCAGCACCGCCGAGTCACGGGAGGAATCGGCCCCGATCAGCGCGGCCGTGATGCCCGCAGCTCCGATCATCAGCCCACCGATCACAAGGAGGGACTGACCGCGCCGCCGCAGCGCCTCACGCGCCGCCAGCCTGGCGAGCAACGGACGCCGGATCGCGAGCACGGCGACGGTGAGGTACGCCGCCCCGAACAGGACGAACGCGATCACGACGACTCGATGCGGCCGTCGCGCATGCGTATGACCCGTTTCGTGTACGCCGCGACCTCGTCACTGTGCGTGACCAGCACGATGGTCTGTCCGTCGCGGTTCAGGCGATCGAGCAGATCCATGACGGACTCGGTGGCCTCGGAATCGAGGTTGCCGGTGGGCTCGTCGGCCCACACGACCGCCGGACGGTGCACGAGTGCGCGGGCCACGGCCACACGCTGCTGTTCGCCGCCCGAGAGCTGCTCCGGGCGGTGGTCGGCCCGCTCGCGGAGCCCCACCTCGGCCAGCATCTCGACGGCGTGCGCCCGCGCGTCCTTCGGCCGTTCGCCCAGGAGCAGCAGCGGGATCTCGACGTTTTCCGCGGCCGACAGCACGGGCAGGAGGTTGAAGGCCTGGAAGACGAATCCCATGCTCCGGGCCCGGTACTCCGTGCGCTCGTCGTCGGAGAGCTCGTGCAGGTCGCGCCCGTCGACGAGGATCCTACCCTCGTCCATCTGCTCGAGGCCGGAGAGGCAGTTCAACAGCGTGGTCTTCCCGGATCCCGACGGTCCCATGATCGCGACCATCTCGCCCCGGCCCACCTCGAGGCTCACGCCCTTCAACGCCTCGACCTCGGTGCCGCCGTGGTAGATCTTCCGGACGTGTTCGGCCCGAACGATCGGACCCACGACACCCCCCTTGTCCGTGCGAGTTGCGGTCGGTGCGGAAGCCCTACGTCTTGGCTTCCTCCGGCCGATCCGAACGACGTTCCTCCGCGGCGACGTCGACGACGTCCGGCGCCGGTGCGGGCGCGGCCTCCTCGGCCTGCTGGGCCTTCACCTTGGAGGCGTACTCGTCGACGTACTCCTGCCCCGAGAGCATCATGATCTCGTACATCACCTCGTCGGTGATGGACCGCAGGACGAACCGGTCGGCCTCCTGACCGAAGAATCGGTCGAACGCGAGCGGCTTGCCGAACTGGACCTCGATGCGCCCGGAGAGCTTGGGGAGCCGCCGGCCGATGGGCTGCAGCTCGCGGGTGCCGAACACCGCCACCGGGACGATCGGGCACCGGGCCAGGAGGGCCATCCGGGCGAGGCCGGTCTTGCCGCGGTAGAGGCGTCCGTCGGGGCTGCGAGTGCCCTCCGGATAGATGCCCACGACGTGGCCGGTCTTCAGCTCACGGACCCCGGCCTGGATGGCGGCCTCGGAGGCCGAGCCGCCCTCCCGCCGGACCGGGATGACGCCGGCCGCCTTGAAGAACCACGCCGTGCGCCGGCTGGAGAAGTAGTCGGCCTTGCCCAGGAAGACCACGCGGCGCTTGACCACGAGGGGGATGAACATGCTGTCGATGAACGAGACGTGGTTCGAGGCGACGATGACCGGCCCGTCCCCGGGCAGATTGGCCAGCCCCTTGGCCTTCGGCCGGTACAACAGCCGCAGCAAGGGACCGAGGAAGATGTTCTTGAGCAGCCAATACATCATGCGCACTCACCCGCCCCGTAGGGTCCGTTCCCTACCCTATCGTCTCCGCCCGGGGTGGGCCACCCACCTCGAGGTCGACCAGGAGCGGGAGGTGATCCGAGCCCGCCGCGGCGGCCGGCCCCGAGAGCACGACGGCGCGATCGAACTCCACGCCCTCCCCCGCGAACAGGTAGTCGATCCGCGCGGTGGGATCCTCCGCCGGATAGGTCTCACCCGGCCCCTCACCGGCTCGCGCGAATGCGTCCCACAGCCGGGCCGACATCCACGATGCCGCCTGGCCGTCCGGCCCCTCGTTGAGATCGCCGCCCGCCAGGACGGGCCCGTTCAGGCCGAGGAGCACGCTCGAGAGCTCGTCGGCGTTCCGCTTGCGGACGCCGGGCTTGAGGCCGAGGTGCACCGAGGCGGCCCACACACGGTGTCCGGACCGCCCGATCCGAACCAGCAATGCACCGCGCGGATACAGCCGGACGTCCTTCGGGAATCGGTGCAGCCGGTGCGCCAGCACGCGCCACGGGGGCCGGACCAGAACGGCTTCGTGGATCGAACGCCGGAGGAAGAAGTGATGGGAGACCGGCTCCATGCCGAGCGCTCGCGCGAACCGCCGCAGCCGGTGCCGGGGGCCGCACTCCTGGATCAGCGCGATGTCCGGAGCATGCTCGGCGAGGACGCCCGCGACCCGGCGAACGCCGCGCCGGAAGGCCTTGACGTTGTAGACCACCACGCGAAGCCGCATCGGCGAAGGGTACCGGCTCGCTCAGGCCGAGATGACGGTGCCGGCCTCCCCCTCGAGAGCGGCGACGGCATCCTCCAGCGCGGCGATCACGGCGCGATCGCCGCCGCCCTGCACGAACTCGACGGCGGCGCGAACCTTGGGGCTCATCGAGCCCTCGCCGAACTCGCCCTGCGCGAGCAGCCCCTCGGCGCGCTCGGGCGTGAGCGACGGCATGATGCGCGCGCCGTCCGTCCCGTAGCCCTCGTACACGCCCTTCACGTCCGAGAGGATCAACAGCACGGTGGCGTCGACGTCCTTCGCCAGCACGGCGGCGGCGAAGTCCTTGTCGACGACACCCTCCACGCCCACCAGGCGAGGCCCGTCCTCGATGACGGGGACGCCGCCTCCCCCCGCCGCGATCACGATGACGCCCTCTCCCACCAGGGACGCGATGACCGGGGCCTCCACGATCGAATACAGCACCGGAGACGGCACCACCCGGCGCCACCCGCCGGCCGACACCGGCGCCATCGTGTATCCGAGGTCGCGGGCGAGCGCCCCGGCCTCCGCCTCGTCGTAGTACGGCCCGACGGGCTTCGTGGGATGCGCGAACGCGGGATCGTCCGGCCGGACCCTGGCGAGCGTCACGAGCGCCACCACCGGGCGCTCCATCCCTCGCTCGAAGAAGACGTCACCGATTGCGACCTGGAGGAGATAACCGATCTGGCCCTGGCTCTCCGCCCCGCAGACGTCGAGGGGCATCGGCGCGACGGTGGACTTCGCGAGCTCCTGTTGCAGGAGGATCCGGCCGACCTGCGGACCGTTGCCGTGGGTGACGACGACCTCCCACCCGGCCGCCGCGATCTCGGCCACCCGCTCGGCGGCGAAGCGGGCCGACCGGCGCATCTCATCGGCGGTGTCCCGCTCCCCGCGGCGCAGGAGCGCGTTCCCCCCCAGCGCAACGACCACGCGCTTCACGGTCAGAGGATGGGCTTCAGCGCGTCTTCGATCGTGGGAGATCCGTGGACCTCGCGGAGCTCGTAGGCGACGCGGACCGACGGGATCGAGATCGAGATGAGCCGGGTCAGGTCGATGGGCGAGGCCACCACGACGAGGTCCGGGGATGCCTTGGAGATCACCTGCTCCATCTCCGTGAGCTGCTCGTGCGAGTACCCCATCGCGGGGAGAACTGGCCCGACCTCGTACTTCGAGTAGGTACCCTCGAGCGAACCGACCGCGAACGGGCGGGGGTTGATGATCTCCGCCGCACCGCCCTGCGTGGCCGCGACGACACCCGCGCCGAACGTCATCTCGCCGTGGGTGAGCGTGGGACCGTCCTCGATCACCAGGACCCGCTTGCCTGCGATCTCATCGGGGCGATCGACGCTCACCGGGCTCTCCGCCCGGATCACCATGGCGCGCGGGTTCATCTCGGCGATCGATCCCTCCACCTCCGCGACCTGCTCGGGTGTCGCGCTGTCGATCTTGTTGATGACGATCGCGTGCGCCATGCGCAGGTTGGCCTCGCCCGGGTGGTACGTGCGCTCGTGGCCGGCGCGGAGGGGATCGGCCACCACGAGGTGGACGTCCGGCCGGTAGAAGGGGAGGTCGTTGTTGCCGCCGTCCCACACCAGCACGTCGCATTCGCGGGCGGCCTGCTCGAGGATGCCCGCGTAGTCGACGCCGGCGTACACGATGGTGCCCGCCTGCAGGTGCGGCTCGTACTCCTCGCGTTCCTCGATCGTGGCGTGCTCCCGCTCGAGGTCCTCGTACGACGCGAAGCGCTGCACGCGTTGCGCCACGAGATCCCCGTAGGGCATGGGGTGGCGGACCACCACGGTCCGGAAGTCGTGCGCGAGCAGGGTGCTCACCACCTTCCTCGTGGTCTGGCTCTTCCCCGAGCCGGTGCGCACCGCGCAGACCGCGACCACGGGAACGTCGGCGGCCAGCATGGTGGCGTCGGGACCGAGCAGGGTGAAGTCGGCCCCGGCGGCGAGCGCCTCGCTGGCTCGGTGCATCACATACTCGTGCGAGATGTCCGAGTACGAGAAGACGACCTCGTCGATCTCCAGATCGCGGATCAGCGCGGTCATGTCCTCCTCGAGATGGATCGGGATGCCGTCCGGATATCGAGGGCCGGCGAGCTCCACCGGGTAGGTGCGGTTCTCGATGTACGGGATCTGCGTGGCGGTGAACGCGGCCACCAGGACGTCCTCACGATCGCGATAGACCGTGTTGAAGTTGTGGAAGTCCCTTCCTGCGGCGCCCATGATCAGAACTCGTCGTGTGGTCATGGTGTCTCCTCCCCGTCAGGGAGGGTAGCCGAAGCTACGGCAGGAGGGCGGGGCGCCCGTCGGGCGTCGCGGCGCGGCCGTTCGCGGACGCGGTGTCGTCGCCGGACATCGCAGCCCCCGCGGCGAGCAGCGACCCCGGCTCGACCAGCGGGAGGCTGAACGAGAACGTCGAGCCCTCGGCGGGCTGGGACACGAGCCACAGCCTGCCGTTCATCGCCTCGACCAGTCGCTTCGCGATGTAGAGGCCGAGGCCCGTGCCGCCGGTGCGGCGGGTCATGCCGGACTCCACACGATGGAAGCGCTCGAAGACGCGATCCTGCTCGGAGAGCGGGATGCCCTCGCCGCGGTCCTTGACCGAGATGATGGCCTGCTCGCCGTCCCGGCGCACGGTGACCTCCACCGGCGTGTCCGACGGCGAGTACTTCAGCGCGTTCGAGATGAGGTTGGCGATGACCTGGCCCACCCGGAAGGGATCGGCCTGGACGAGCACGTCGCCGTCCGGCATGCGCGTGACGATGCGGCCGTCCTCGTCGCCGGTGTACTCCTTGACGTGCTCGCGGATGAGTCCGGTCAGCTCGACGGGACGCGCCTCGACCACCGGCTTGCCCGACTCGATGCGCGACACCTCGAGGAGGTCGGTGATGAGCCGCTCCAGCCTGCTCGTCTGGTTGAGCATGATCTTGTAGTACTCCTGCCGGGCCTGCGGCTCGTCCTCGACGGTGCCGTTCAGCAGCGCGGAGAGGAATCCCTTGAGCGGGGTGAGCGGCGTCCGCAGCTCGTGCGAGACCGTGGCGACGAAGTCGGCCTTCAGCTGCTCGGTCTCGAGGTCGGCCGTGATGTCCCGGGCCACGACGACGTAGGCCTTCAGCTCCCCGTCGCGGTCCTGCACGGGGTTGCGCGTGTACCGCAGCCAGCGGCTGCTGCCGTCGCTTCGCACGAGCGGGAGGTCGCGGACCTCGACCTGCGGCTTCGAGCCTCGAGCCGCGCTGGCGAGCGTCCCGGCGTCCTCGGCCCCCAGGACGTCCTCCAGGCGCCCCCCCTCGGCATGCGTCGCCGGCATGCCGGTCATCCGCTCCATGGCCGGGTTCCAGGACAGGATGCGGCGGTCGGGCGAGACCACGAAGATCCCGTCGGAGGTGTGGGCGATGATGTCCGCGAGCTGGGTCCGCTGCTCGGTGGTCTCGGAGAACAGCCTGAGGTTCTCGAAGCGCACGAAGACCTGCGATGCGAGGGCGTCGAGGAGCGAGCGCTCGGAGTCGGAGAACGGCTGGACCCGGTAGGCGGCCAGAACCCCGCGCGCCTCGCCCCTGGCCCCGATCACCGACAGGTTCAGGGACAGGCCGGGGCGGACCCGCACGTAGGCTTCGGGCGAGCGGCGCGAGCCGTCCTCGCCCGGTGAGGGCGTCAGCGACACCATGCCCTCCGCGTCGTGGATCGTCACGTCGTCCTCGGAGACCACGACGACCTCCACCGCGGGCGAATCGAGCATCTGCTGGACGAGGGCGACGAACGACCGGAGGTCCTGCGGTGCGTTCAGGGGGGCGAACAATGCCCGGCCGGCTTCGTACAGGTTGCGCATGCGGTCGCGCTCCTTCATCCCCTGCACCCATGCCCGATAGGCGAAGTAGGACAGGATCGCGGGGACCACCACGAGCGGCAGGCCGATCGGCGCGCGCTCATACACCACTGCGCCGAGGATCCCGATGGCCATGTTCCCCGCCCAGTGCAGGACGTTGAGGCCGAGTGTCGGCCGGACCACCGAGAGGAACGATCGCTCGTCGACGATCGAGATGATGAGCGCGATCGAGCTCACGTTGATCACGAAATAGGCGAACATCCCGACCGCCGCCGCGACCCACGCCGCCGGCGTCGTCGGATCGGTCGCGTGGAACAGCCGGAAGACGAGCTCCGCGGCGGTGATGGCCACGAGGAACTGCCCGACGTTGAACGCGATCTTGTAGAGGCTCCACCGCTGGAGGCGTTGCCCCACGACGGCGCCGAGCACGATGGCCATGGTCAGGACGCTCGGCTTCGCGATCAGCAGCGCGCCGACCCACAGCGCGTCGTCGAGCAGGAAGTTCAGCGTCTCGGTCCGGTGCCGAAGCTGGATCGCGAACTGTTCGATGACCGCGCTGGCCACGACCAGCCCGCCCCACGCCAGCACGTCCCTCGCCCTCCAGAACGCCACGTCGGGGATGCGGAACGCGAGGGCCGCCGTCCCGAGTGCGACGATCCCGAGGATCAGGAGCTTGGCGTTGCGGGGAAGCGCGGCGCGCTGGTCGCTCACCGTGATCCCCGATCCGGGACGTGCGGAACCACGGCCGCTGCCGGCCGCGGAAGCGCGAAGAAGACGCCTCCCCTGTCGGGAAGCGCCGTCGTGCTGTGCACGTTTCCTCCTCCGAACGGACGATGCGCCCGTTCCCAGTAGTTTTCGACCGATGAGCCGACGACAACATCGCCCGGATGGGGCATCTTCCGGTGCGACGGGCCCATGCGGGAATGGCCCGGATTGACTAGTGAGAAATGACTATGGCCTCGAGGCATGGGACCTCCAGGCTGGCCCAGAAGGCCGCCTAGCCGAAGTCCTTGACCTTCATGCCCCCCGTGACCGCGGGAGCCGGACCGGTCTGCGCGATGAGGCGGCGCATGTCCTCCACGTTGTGCGCGGCCTGAGTGGCCTGGAGCTTGGTGATCCTCCCGGCCTGAAGAAGCTGCGCGATCGAGGAGTCCATGGTCTGCATGCCGTACTGGCTTCCGGTCTGCATGACCGTGTAGATCTGGTGGACCTTCCCCTCGCGCACGAGATGGCGCACGGCCGGGGTCACGATCAGGATCTCCGTGGCGACGACGCGGCCGAGCCCGTCGGAGGTCTGCAGAAGCTGCTGGCTCACGACGCCCTGGAGCGTCGTGGAGAGCTGCACGCGGATCTGGGGCTGCTGGGCCGGAGGGAACACGTCGATGATCCGGTCGATGGTCTGCGGGGCGTCCTGCGTGTGCAGCGTGGCGAACACGAGGTGCCCCGTCTCCGCGGCGGTGATGGCGGTGGAGATCGTCTCGAGGTCGCGCATCTCACCGACCAGGATGACGTCGGGATCCTGGCGCAGCACGCGCTTGAGGGCCTCGCCGAAGGACTCGGTGTCCACGCCCACCTCACGCTGGCTGACGGCGGAGCGCTTGTGCTGGTGCAGGAACTCGATGGGGTCCTCGATGGTCATGATGTGACACGACCGCTCCTGGTTCACGATGTCGAGGAGCGACGCAAGGGTGGTCGACTTTCCGGAACCGGTGGCGCCGGTGACGAGCACGAGCCCTCGCGGTACCCGGGCCAGCTCCGCCACGTGGTCCGGCAGGCCGAGCTCGTCGAGGGCCTTGAGGTCGAAGGGGATCAGCCGGAAGGCGGCGGCCAGCGAGTCGCGCTGGTAATAGCAGTTGACTCGGAAACGCGCCTTGCCGGGGATGGAGTAGGAGATGTCGAGCTCGAGCTCCTCCTCCAGTCGCTCCTGCTGTCGATCCGACAGCACCGAGAACACGAGGTTCCGGATCTCATCGGAGCTCAGCGCGGGGTAGTTGTCGAGCCGGAGGAGATCGCCGTTCATGCGGACGAACGGGGGGCCGCCGGCGATCAGGTGGAGGTCAGAGCAGTTGTGGTCCGCGACGAAGCTGAGCACGTCGAGGATCGACCCCTTGGGGGGGCCCTGGATACCACCGGCGGGTTGCAACGTCTCCTCGGTCCTCATCATCGATCCTCCACGGACCCTGGCCGGGTCCCACAGGTTCTGTCTTCGACACGCACGACAGGGGACTTAACCCTGTTCGAGCAGTTTGGCCGGGCGGTGGCCTAGGCCGAGACGGGCTGCCGGACCCTCGCCGCGGCGAGGGCGTAGACCCCCAGCACGACGACCGGCATCACGACGAGCGAGACGGGTGCGGGGGCTGTCGTCCAGACCAGCGCTCCGAGCCCTCCGAGCGCGAGATTCCCGCTCGAGTGGAGGGCCTCGACCCGTGCGATGGGCCGCAGGATCTCGGTGAAGCTCTGCCTGGTCGCCAGCGCGATCACCCCGACCACCGTGGACGAGTTCACCGCGAAGAAGGCGAGCATCGCGAGGGACGTGGCCCCGAGCGGTGAAGCTGGATGCACCGCGGAGAACGCGACCTCGGCCGCGGTCACCGCGATGGCGAAGCTCGATGCGTTGAAGGCCACCTTGTGCGTGGCGGCGCCCCGCGCCGTGTAAGCGAGGGTCACCCCGAGCGCGGCGGCAACCGTCAGGACGCCCGGCCGAACGCCGAGCAGCAGTGCGGTCGCGTACGCGCTCTCCGTCAGCGAGATGTTCTTCGTCTCGGAGCCGAAGGGCACCTTCATGGTGAAGGACTCGCCCGCGATGGTCGCGGCCACCAGGCCGAAGACGGCCAGGAGGTCGACGGTCGTCCACGTCGAGAGCTCGGGCATCCGCACTGCGATCGTTGCGAGGCCGGCGGCGATGACGCCGCCGATGAAGGCGACCGCGCTGCGTGAGAGACGCTGTGCCTTCATCGTCAGCTCCACGCGCTGTCGGACCAGGCGTTCCCGGACCATGCGTTCCCGCTCCAGGCATTGCCGGACCAGGCGTTGCCGGACCAGGCGTTGCCGCTCCAGGCGTTGCCGCTCCAGGCCCCAGCCGACCAGGCGTTGCCGCTCCAGGCATTGCCGCTCCAGGCGTTGCCGGACCACGCGTTGCCGCTCCAGGCGTTGCCGGACCACGACGTTCCGGACCAGGCGTTGCCGGACCAGGCGTTGCCGGACCAGGCGTTGCCGCTCCAGGCGTTGCCCTCGAATCCGTAGGTGCTCCAGGCGTTCCCGGACCAGGCGTTGCCCGACCAGGCATTCCCGGACCAGGCGTTGCCGCTCCAAGCATTGCCGAGCGCGTCGACCTCACCCGTCAGCAGCACCGGGGTGCAGGTGTTGGTGGCCTGGTCGCACTGCATGACGTACACGTGCAGCGAGCCACGCGACGCCTCCAGCGACCCGAGCCCGGTCGAGGGCGCGAGGCCCTGGTTGGCCGGGGCCACGGGACTCGTGGTGGTCGCGGTCTGAGCCGCCTTCACGGCCCCATCGGCCATGACCAAGCCGGCGCCGGATCCCGCGCCCTTCAGCGAGCCCTTGGTCGTCTGCAGGAGCACGGCCTTGGCCACGTTCGGCGTGAGCGACGGGTTGGCCGCGAACATCAGGGCGGCGACGCCGGAGACCACCGCGGTGGCCTGCGACGTGCCGGTGCCCTTGAAGTAGTTCGTGCTCACGACCGCCGACTGGTACTGCCGGTCGATCGTCGAATTGATGTCGCGGACGGAGACGATGGTGGTCCCCGGGGCGGCCAGGTCGGGCTTGTTGAACCCGTCCTGCGTCGGGCCGCGCGCCGAGAAGTCGGCGACGACGTCGTCGTTGTTCGCGGTGGTGTTCTTCAGGTCCGCCGCGCCGACGGAGACGATGAACGGGTCGTCCGCGGGCTTGGCGATCGTGCCGGCCGTGGGACCCTGGTTGCCGGCCGCGGCCGCCACGAAGATTCCGCTGTTCCAGGCCTGCTCGACCGCGTAGTCGAGGGGGTCCATGGAGTAGGGCTGCTTGGAGTCGGTGCCGAACGACAGGTTCAGCACGCGGATGTTGTAGTCGGTGCGGTGTGTTACGGCCCACTGCAGACCGGCCATGACCATGGAGACGTCGGTGGAACCGTCGACCCCGGCGACCTTGATCGAGATCAGGTTGGCCTGGGGAGCGACCCCGGTCCAGGTGCCGTTCGAGGACGACCCATCGCCGACCAGGATGCCCGCCATGTGCGTGCCGTGGCCGAAGCGGTCCAGACCGTCGTGCTCCGCGGTGAGATCCACCACGTGCGAGATGTGGTTCTGCAGGTCGGGCATCGGCACGACGCCCGTGTCGAGGAGGGCGATCCCGACCCCGGCGCCCTTCGTGACGGCCCAGGCGTTCGACAGGCCGATGACCTTCTGCCACACCGTGTTCGCGGCGACGGAGGCGTACTGCCCCTGCGCGGTGCCGCTGCCCTGCGGCTGGATGTGCGCGTCGCCCCACACCCGCCACACGAGCGGCGAATCGGTGAGGGCCTTCACGGCCGTGCCGGCGACCGTGGCGGAGAAGCCGCCGACGATCTGCAATTCATGCGTGACGTGACCGCCGAGGCCGCGGACGAGATCCTCGGCCGCGCTCGTGGAGGGCGTCGCCTCCCGGACGATCACGGAGAACGTGGACGTCGGGTGTGAGGCGGCCATCGCGTACAGGGCCGGATCGGCCTTCGCGGGCACGCCGGAGACCGCCTGGGTGGGGGGCTGGATCAGGAGCGCGGTGACGAACAGCGGGACGACGGCGGGCAGGATCGCCGACCATCGGACGGCGCGAGCGACCCTCCCCCGGGGAAACGGGATGGCGATCGCACGTTGCATCTGTCTCAACCTCTCCTCCGGGCGGCGAGCGAAGCGTCCGCCGCTGCATCAGTTATCGCACCGCGCACCCCACGTGTGAATGGGCAGTCCGGATCATTTCGGGGTTGCGGCGGCCGATTCCGACCGAGCCTTTCGGGCTAGCCAGAGATGACTAGACCCTGTCCCTCCAGCGACGGGGGGTCAGCGAGGAACCGCTGGTAGAACGGTCTCCGCCAGCACCGCGAGCCGGTCCGGCGGTCCGGCCGGCACCAGCACCGCCCACGTCGCGCCGGCCGCAGCGAGCTCTGCGAGGAACTCCGTGAACCGCGTGGCTCCGCCCGACCACACGCCGTCGTCGGGCATCCCTCGCGCGAGCCGCCTGGCGCGAAGGGTGTCGGCTTCTGCCTCGTCCCGACCGACCAGCACGATCCCCGCCCACGTCGGATCGGCACGTCGCCCGGCCCCCGCCGCAGCCTCGGCGAGCACCTTCGCCTTCTGCGAGAAGGGCTCGGGCTCGAGCCCCCATCCGTTCCACCCGTCGGCCACGCGACCGGCGAGGGCCACCACCTCGTCGGCCTGTGCCCCGACCCAGATGGGCGGGCCGCCCGCCGTGGCGGGAGACGGGAGCAGCGGGCCGGTCAGAGCCGGCACGTATCGCCCGCCCCCCCAGGTGCGCCCCTCGAACAGCGCCTTCAGTGCGCCGATCGTCTCCTCGAGGTGCGCCCGGCGCTCGTCTTTCGAGAGCGCCGGGAACCCGAAGGCCTCGTGCTCCGGACGGTCGATGGGGTCCCCGGTGCCAAGGGCGAGGACGAGCCGCCCGTGCGAGATGAGGTCGACGTTGGTGGCGATCTTGGCCAGGAGCCCCACCGGGCGCAGCTGGGCCCGTGCCACCAGCGTCCCCACGACGAGGCGGTCCGTCGATGCCGCGACGGCGGCGAGCGTCGTGAACGCCTCCAGCGACGGACGATCCGGCGATGCGCCGGGGGGGAAGAAGTGGTCGAACGCGAACACGCCGTCGAATCCGTGGGTCTCGGCGGCGCGGGCGAACGTCAGCACCTTCCCCGCGTCGCCGGAGAACATCGGCAGCACCAGGCCCACCTTCACGTAGCGAGCTCCTCCAGGGCCAGGGTGGCCGCGCCGATGGCTCCCGCCTCGTTCCCGAGCTTCGCGGCGACGATCGGCACGTCGGGACGGTGATCCGGCGCCTCGAGGGCCTCGCCGAAGGCCCGCCGGGCGGGATCCAGAAGGAGGTCGCCCGCCACGACGGCGCCGCCCCCGACCACGATGATGTCGGGGTCGAGGATGTTGGCAAGCCCGGCCATCCCCTCCCCCAGCCGCCGTCCCACATCGCTCAGGATGGCCACGGCCACGGGGTCGTCCTGCTTCGCAGCCTCGGTGACGAACGAACCGGTCACGCGATCCGCGCCTCCGGACAGACGCACGAACAGAGCGTCCGGATGCGCGAGCGCCGACTCGCGACCGAGCCGGTCGATCGCCCGGCCCGCCGCGACCTGCTCCCAGCATCCCCGGTTGCCGCAGCCGCACAGCGGGCCGTTCGGCTCCACGATGACGTGTCCGATCTCCGCGGCGAACCCGTGCGCGCCCCGGAAGAGCTTGCGGCCCAGGACGATGCCACCCCCGATGCCCGTCCCAACGGTGACGAGGAGCATGTCGCTCGACCCGACGCCGGCACCGAACCGGAACTCCCCCCACGCGGCGACGTTCGCGTCGTTGTCCACGAGACAGGGAAGGCCGGTGGATCGCGCCACGATCTCCCCCAGTGCCACCTCACGCCATGGAAGGTTCGGCGCGTACCGAAGCACGCCCGTGCCGGTCTCGACCATCCCCGCTGCCCCGACGCCGACCGCCTCGACGCCGTCGGCCCGAACCTCGGAGCACAACGAGGCCATCGCCGACAGGATCTCGTCGGCTCGCTCGGGCGTCGGGGTCTGTGCGCGCTCCTCGACCGAGCCGTCCTCGGCTACTCGGTACGCGGCGATCTTCGTGCCGCCGACATCCAGCCCGATGGCGCTGCGGCCCATGCCCCGTCGGTCCCGCAGGGTCAGAAACGCAGCAGCGCGCCCAGGCCGCCCAGGGCCTCGAACCCACCGTCCTCGAGCACGGTCTCGACGCGGGCGCCACGCCGGAGGGCCTGGGCCACCGCGGCCTCGACGACGTCGGCCACCTCACGTGTCTCGCTCCCGCACGTCTTGCACCGCTTGCCGCTCTCGGCGAGCCGCTCACAGGACGGGCACTCCCGGCCCGGCGCGTGCAGGTCCATCCGAACCACCAGCGTGGCCACGCGATTGTCGGCGAGCGCGGCGAGTGTCGCGCCGAGTCCCCCGACGGCCTGCCGGCCTGCCGCCTCCTCCGCGAGGATACGGTCGATGGCCTCCCGGACGCGCCGGCGCTCCAGGTCCTCCTCCGCCTCGAGGGAACGTGCCAGCAGCTCGTCCTGGGACGCGCCGATGGGCAGGCCGACCCGCGCGAGGATGCGCTGCGTCAGGTAATCGTGGAGCTCGCGTTCGAACTCCGCCACGATCTCCTCGGGCCCGCCGAGGATGAGATGGTCGAACTGGCGGCGCTTCCAGAACCGGAACAGCACCTCCGCCGTGTGCTTGAGGTGGCTTTTGCGGTGCTCGTCGACGTGTCGCTGGAACCGCCCCTGCGACCATCCCCCCTGGTCGTGGCGGTTCGGCACGTCGTCGATCAGATCCGACTCCTCCTCGATGCGCCCGAGCTCCGCGAGGAAGATCCGGGCCTTCTCGCTGTCGACGAGCACGGTGCAGAAGGACTCGTACGTCTCGAGGACGGACTCCAGCTGGAGCAGGTCGGGGTGCGGACCGATGGTCGCCGAGTTGCGGACGGGACGGGACAGCTCGATCTCCTCCCACAGGCCCGCCGCCGAGCAGGAGAACATGGCCAGTCCCCGGGTCGTCCCGCGATCGAAGCGGTCGAGGACGAAGGCGCGGGCGGCTTCCGCGTCCCCCTCGACGGAACGCGCGACTTCCTTGTCCTTCACGTCTTTCGCGCCGGCCTCCTCCCGCACTTTCCGGAGGAGCTCGTCGAGCCGCAGCTCGTAGTCCTTCTTCCTCGGATACAGGCGGCCGTCCACGGAGAGGTACACGGAGGTGACCGGGAGGTCGCCGGGCGTCCACTCGGCCAGTTTGCGGATGAGTGCTCGGTCCAGTTCGGTCATGTGGCTCCCTCTATGAGATCTCGATCTTCTCGATCGGTGACTCGCGGCCGAGCCGATCGGCCTGGGCGTCCATGAACGCCTTCATCGCCAACATCATTTCCCTTCCGGCGGCCAGGAGATGCTCGACCACCTCGGGCCGGACCTGGTCGGCCGCCGTCAGCGCGAAGCCGATCGGGCAGAACCCAACCGGGCAGACCGGCTGGTGCCCTCCCGCGCCCGCGCCTCCTCCGTCGTCCGTCGGCACGTCCATCAACGTCCCCCTTCCGCACCTGCTCGAACACCGTCGGCCGGTCGCGGCTCGCGGACGAAGCGGACCTCGAGGCGGTCGCCCTCGAAGCTCGCCTCCCGCACGACCAGCCGCTGCAGCGTCTGGGGCAGGATCAGGTTCCGCTTGTACGGACCGACCCTGATGTAGAGCTCGTCGCCCTTGCGATGGACGTCGAGCTCGCTGCGATCGGTGAACGGCAGCCGCATCGACAGAACGTACGCGGCACCGCGCTTGCGTATCCGGATCGGTTCGTCCACGTGGAGCACGTCCGTGGCATCGGTCTCGCCGTACACCTCCTCGCCCATACGCTCGAGCAGGTCAACCCCCACCATCTCGCGGTCGAACAGCTTCGCGGTGAGGATCGGGACCGGCGCGAACGACTCCTGGACGGTACCCAGATGCTCCGCCTGGATCTCCTTCCACTTCCCGAAATACGGATCCGTCACGTCGTCCGGGATGATCCGGTTCACGATGACGGCGTCGACCCGGTAGCCGAACAGCGACAGGTACGTGTAGGTACGCCGGGCCTCGGCGATCACCATGCGCTCCGGGTTCACCACCAGGCGAACGGAGCTGCGCTTCTCGTCGTTGAGGATGGCGCGGACGTCGGCGAGGTTGCGATGCAGCCGCTCCACGGCGCTGAACACGCGGTCCTCGGCGATGGGCAGCGACGTGATCTTGGTGAGCATCGGGCGGATCGTCTTCACCACCCGGCGCTCCACCGGGAAGATCCGCTCGATGTACCAGTTCATGATCTCGGGAAGCGACAGCAGGCGAAGGGTCTCGGCGGTGGGCGCGCAGTCCACGATGAGCAGGTCGTGCTCGCCGGCGTCGACGTAGCTCTTCACGTCGATCAGGCTGAAGATCTCGTCGAGGCCCGGGAGGACGCTGAGCTCCTCGGCCTGGATGGCGTCGACGCCCGCCCAGTTCATGAGCGAGACCATGTATTCCTGGATGTCGCGCCAGTTGGACTCGAGGCGGTCCTGCGCGTCGATCTGCTCCGCCCACAGGTTCGGTGCCACCTCGCGGGCGCGCGACCCGAGCTCGAGGTCGAAGGAGTCGGCCAGGGAGTGCGCGGGGTCCGTGGACATGACGAGCGTGCGCCGGCCAGCCCTCGCGGCCCGAACTGCCGTGGCCGCCGCGATCGTGGTCTTGCCGACGCCCCCCTTGCCCGTGAACAGAAGGACCCGCATCCGGGCCCTAGGATATCGGCGCTCGCGTCACCCCTGCTCGACGCGCTTCTTCAGCCCGTCCAGAGCGTTCTTGATGATCATCTTCTCCCCCCGTTTCATGAGCAGGCCGGGGAGCTTCGTCTTCAACTCGAGCGTCATGCGGTACGTGACCTCGGTCTCGTCCTCGTCGAGCTCCTCGAGCACGTACTCGCCGCTGATGTCCTTGATCGGGCCCTCCTCCACCGACTTCGTGGTCCACGTCATGCCGCCGTCGTCCGGGGTGTAGTCGTAGGAGAGCGTGTACTTCGCCGTGATCCCGAACTGGCTGACCTCGTACGCCACCGCCGTGGGGCGGCCCTCGGAATCGGTGTTCACGATCTTCGTCGACTTCACATCGGTCCACTCCGGATACGACTCGAAGTCGATCAGGACCTCCATGATGTCGCCCGCCGGCGCGTCGATCGTCTTGGTTCCCTCGGCCTGTTCCATCCCGGTTCAGCCTCCTTCGTAGACCCATCCCCGCCCGTGGGCCTGGAAGTGCCCGACGTTCTGGAGCCGGGTGATCCCGATCGCGCCCTCGGACGCGAGCGGCTGGTGCACGTGCCCGAACAGCGAGAACCGCGGTTGCTGCTCGCGGATGTAGCCGATCAACGGGGTGTTGCCCGGTTCGAACTTCTCCGCGACGGTGTCGTAGCAGAGCCACGGGATGCGTGGGGGCATGTGCGTGCCGACCACGTCCACGGGACCGAGCGCGTCGAACCTGGCCTGGTGCACGTCGTCCGGCAGCTCCCCCGGGATGCCGAGCGGCGTCTGCACCCCGCCCCCGACGATCCCCCATCGAAGCCCGGCGAGCTCGAACGTGCCGGACTCGACGAACGTCAATCGCTCCGGCAGCAGCGACCGCAGCAGGTCGGGGATGTCCACGTTCCCGAACGTCAGGATGGTGCCGTCGGGCAGTGCCTCGAACACCCGGACGTACTGCTCCGCCGCCAGCTCCCCGACGCGTTGCCGGATGTCGAGGCCCTCCGGGGCGTGCCGGCGAATGGTCTCGCGCGCCTCGTGGAACTTCCCCTCTGCCCGCAGCGACGCCGCCTGCGCC
The DNA here is from genome assembly GCA_046263085.1 of Actinomycetota bacterium. Classification (GTDB taxonomy): domain Bacteria; phylum Actinomycetota; class UBA4738; order UBA4738; family JACQTL01; genus JBHELK01. The sequence goes on along the minus strand of JBHELK010000013.1, from coordinate 45,335 downwards.
ACCGGCTCCCGCCCGAAGATGTCGACCAGGATCCCGTCCATCGTCCGGTAGTCCAGGACGTTGATGAGGTCCCCCAGCACCACGAGACGGTCGCAATCGGCGGCGGCGGCCGGGATGTGCTCGACGGCCCCGTGCACATCGGAGATGACCTTCACTCGCACGCGGTGGAGTCTGCCCCCGGGCGGGTCGAAGCGGCAATCGGGGCCCAAGTAGGCTCTCGACCGATGAGTGGGGTCGAGGCCGTCGTGTTCGATTACGGGCACACGATCGTGGACTTCCGCCGGACGGAGGAAGCGCTGCTCGACGCGTACCGGCAGATCAGGGAGCGGATCGAGGCCGCGCTGGAGATCGAGGCGCCGGAGGTCGGGCACTTGATCGACCGTGTGGCTCGAGAGGTCGACCGGCTCGTGGGCGTCTCGTACGAGGAGCGGCGCATGGAGGAGCTCGACGCGCATCGCGTGTTCGACGAGGTGCTGCGCGCGGTCCTCGGGCTCGAGGTGCCGAGGGACGTCGTCGGACACATCGTGGCCCTCGACCACTCGGCCTTCACGAACACGATCACGGTGAGTGAGGAGAACCTCGCCGTGCTGGCGCGGTTGAAGGAACAGGGCCACAGGCTGGGGCTCATCTCCAACGTCACACTGCTGCCGGACCTCATGCGGGCCGACATCGAGGCGCTGGGGATCGGGCAGCATCTCGACGCGGCGCTGTTCTCGAGCGAGGTGGGGGTCCGGAAGCCGGACGAGCGGATCTTCCGGGCGATGCTGGAGAGGCTGGGCGTGGCGCCTGAGCGGACGGTGTTCGTCGGGGATCGGCTCGTGGACGATGTCGACGGAGCGCATCGGGTGGGGATGCGGGCCGTCCAGACGCGCGAGTTCCGGGTCGAGGAGGATCCGGCGATCGAGCCCGACGCCGTCATCGAGCGACTGCCGGAGCTCCTCGCGGTCCTCGAGCCGTGGGCGGCGCGCTGAGCCTATTCCAGGGCTCGGGCCAGCGCGAGCAGGCCCACACGCATGGAGGTGCGGTGCCGGAGGACCCGGCGAGCGCTCCACCGTCTGGCGGTCGTCACGTTCGTGACGACGTAGGCGATCGTCCCGTCCTTGAACGTCTCCAGGTACCAGAGGAGATGCCCCGTGGCCCGGGATCCCTCGACACGGACGACGATCTCGATGCCGTCCTTCACCACCTCGACCCGGCAGGACACCTCGCCGAGAAGGGGGAAACCGACCTTCGCGGCGCGCGCGGCGACCGCCGGCCACCAGTTGGGGTACCGGTCCGGATCACGGACCAGCTCGTAGACGCGTTCGCGAGGCGCCCGCACGAATCCCTGGTCGACGACGGCGACGTTGTCGGGCTCGGCACTCACCGCTCGGCCCGAGCGGCCTGGCGCAGCCACACGGCGAGCCGTTCCGCGATCACCGGCCACGTGAACGATCGCTCCACGCGAGCCCTGCCCGCCTTCCCCAAGGCGCGGGAGCGCTGCTCGTCCGCCAGCAGGCCGGCCACCGCCTCGGCGACCTGGCCGACGTGCCGGCCGTCGACGACGAGGCCCGTCTCGCCGTCGACCACTGCCTCCGCGGCGCCCCCGGAGTTGCCGGCGACCGAGGGCTTGCCGCACGCGGCAGCCTCCAGGAACACGTTGCCCCATCCCTCGACCTCGAGTCCCGCGAACCGGTTCCGGCAGGGCATGGCGAACACGTCGCCCGCTGCGTAGTGCAGCGGCAGCTCCTCCTCGCTCACCTCGCTCGAGAAGAAGACGGAGTGTGGGGGCGCGTCACGAGCCATCGCCTCGAGCGTGCGGCGATATTCGCCGCCACCCACGATCAGCAGCGCGGCGTCGGGAACGCGACGGCGGATCGCCGGCATCGCTCTGATCAGCACGTCCTGGCCCTTGCGGGGCACGAGCCGCGAGACGCACACGACCACGGGGCGATCCGACAGGCCGAGGCGCTGGCGCACGATGTCGCCCGGGAGGTCCGGGCGGAACCGGTCGACGTCGGCTCCCGGGTACAGGACGGAGACCGGCGTCTGGCGTCGGACCACGGTTCTCAGGGTTCGGGCCACGAACTCGCTGCACATCACCGCGACGCGCGAGGCGTGGTGCGTGGCGCGGCCGATCAGGGCGGCGAGGCCGGGGGCGAGCGCCTCCCAGTACTCGGCCCCGTGCGCGCCGACGACGTACGGGATGCCGCGGCGGTGCAGTCCCGGCCCGAGCAGCGCGGTGGGCAGCGTGTGGCCGAACAGCACTACCTCGGCGCCCGTCTCCCGGACGATCGAACGCGTCCGCAGACCGAGGGCCGGCGTGGGCCACAGGAACGTCGGGGGGAAGCGGTAGATCTCGTACGGGCGCGAGGCGTCATGCTCCCGCCAGCCCTCCCACCTCGGCGCCAGCACGCTGATGCGATCGGCCGGGAACTGCTCGGCGAGCGCATGCAACGTGCGCTGCACACCGCCCACTCGCGGCGGGAAGTCGTTCGTCACGAGCAGGGTCTTCGGAACGTCCACCGCGGTTATCCTGCCAGAACGATGCAACCCATCGATGTCGGTGATTGGCGTCCCGTGTTGGTCACCGGCACCGACGCGCTGACGTGGTTGAACGACCTCGTGTCCGCGGGCATCGGTGACGGGCCCGTGCGATCGCTCCTGCTGACCCCCACCGGGCGGATCAGGGCCGACTTCCACGTGATCCCGCGGGACGACGGGTTTCTCCTGCTCCAGGATCCGGTCCAGCCGAAGCCCGTGGATGCGCTCCTCTCGCTCTACGTGCTGTCGTCGGACGTCACCTTGTCGAAGGGCCCGCTCCCGACGATTGCCTGGGAGGGAGACCGGCTCGTTCCCACGGCATCGCCCGTCGATGACTCGGAACGCCTCGATACGGCGGCCTTCGAGGTATGGCGGATCCGTGAGGGCATCCCGAGGTTCGGCCTCGATCTCGACGAGGACTCGCTGCCGCAGGAAGCCGGCTGGGAGCGGTTCATCGATTTCACGAAGGGCTGTTTCATGGGGCAGGAGGCCATGGCCCGCATCAGGAACTTCGAGGGTCACCCCACCCGCGTCGTCAGGGCCATGCGCGCGAGCGAGCCGCCCGTTGCCGGCGAGACCGTGCTGGCCGACGGGAAAGAGGTCGGTTTCGTCACCAGCTCGGCGGGGACCGACGTGATCGTTCGCATCTCGTGGAGCGCACGCGAGGCGGCGCTCCGAACCGCCGGGGGCGTAGGACTCTCAGACCGCGCCTGAGGCGCGGAGCTTCGCCAGCTCGTCTTCGTCGACGCCGATCTCCGCCAACACCTCGGCGGTGTGCTCCCCGAAGCCGGGGGCTCGCTCGAGCCGCACGAGCTGCTCGCCGTCGAAGTGCATCGGCGACGACGGGCCCATGGCCTGGCCGTCGACCTCGGCCACGAGCTTGCGGTGCACCACCTGCGGATCCTCGAACGCCTCCGACAGGTCGTTCACCGGCCCGACGCACGTCTCGAGGCCCGCCAGCGACCGGATCCACTCGTCGCGGGACCTCGCGGCGAAGACGCTCTCCATCTTCTGGTGGGCCGCGGCCTCGGGCGAGAACTGCGCCTCGACCAGCTCGGGGACGCCGAGCGCCTCGCACAGGGCGCGCCAGAACTGCGGCTCCAGGGCGCCGACCGTGAGGTACCGGCCGTCGCCCGCTCGATACACGCGGTAGCACGGGAACGCGCCGGCGAGGCGCATGTTGCCCCGCTCGCTCAGCTCGCGCGTCACCAGGAAGTCGCCGCCGTGGATCGACAGCCACGACACGACGCCGTCGAGCATCGAGGTGTCGACGAAGTGCCCCTGCCCGCTGCGGCGGGCGTCGAGCAGCGCGGCGAGGATGCCGATCGCGCCGGCCATACCGCCCCCGCCGATGTCGCCGATCTGGACCCCCGGGACCGCCGGAGCGCCGTCGCGCGGGCCGATCAGCCCGAGCACCCCGCCGTAGCCGATGTAGTTGATGTCGTGCCCCGCGCGATCGCGGTACGGGCCGTCCTGCCCGTACCCCGTGATGGCGCAGTAGACGAGGGCCGGGTTCACCTCCCGCAGGGCCGGCCACCCCACCCCCAGGCGATCCAGCACCCCGGGCCGGAAGGACTCCACCAGGACCTCGGAACCCTCGGTGAGTCGCTTCAGCAGACCGACCCCCTCAGGGGTCTTCAGATTGAGCGTGATCGAGCGCTTGCCTCGGTTGAGCGCCCTGTGGGCCGCGGACTCCTCCCCCACCATCGGGGGCGTCCAGCGGATGTAATCCCCCTTGCCGGGCTCCTCGACCTTGATGACCTCCGCGCCCATGTCGGCCAGGAGGAGCGTGCAGTAGCCCCCCGGAAGCAGCCTGGTCAGGTCCAGGATCCGGGTCCCGGCCAGCGGGCCCCGGCCGGGCTCATCTTTTCCCTTCCCGATTCCGCCCAACTCGGCCATCCCCCCTTTTCCCCACCGGGGTCCCTCTGCTATACAGGTTTCGTGGTACGCCGAACGTCCGACCTGGAAACGTTTTCGCGGGACCGGCGCAGGGTAACCCGATGAGCCTGCAATGAATGAGACTCCCCCCAACATCGACCTGACCAAGCTCCCCCGGGATCCGGCCCCGCCGGACACCTGGCAGGACAAGGCGGCCTGCTACGGCATCGACCCGGAGATCTTCTTCCCTCCATCCGAGGAGGACGCCGTCCTGGCCCTCTCCTACTGCGGGGTCTGCGGCATCAAGGAGATCTGCCTGGCCTGGGCCCTGCGCAACCGGGAGCGGTACGGCGTGTGGGGCGGCCTCACCGAGCAGCAGCGGCGGCGCCTCCAGCGCCACGTGGCCTGAGCACCGGCTCCACCCGATCGTCTCCCGGCGGATCCCGACGTCGCTTCGTCATCCTCGATCGCGACGGCACGATCATCGAGGAGCGCGGCCATCTCGCGGATCCGGCCGGCGTCGCATTGATCCCGGGCAGCGCCGCGGCGATCCGCCGCCTCCGATCCCTCGGCCTCGGTCTGGTCGTCGTCACGAACCAGTCGGTGGTCGGTCGCGGGATGGTGGACCAGGCCGGGCTCGAGGCCATCCACGAGCGCATGCGTTCACTGCTCGAAGCCGAGGGCGCGTCGGTCGACGGTGTCTACCACTGTCCCCACCTCCCCGAGGCGGGATGTGCGTGCCGCAAGCCTTCCCCGGAGCTCGTCGAGCGGGCCGCGCGCGATCTCGATTTCGATCCCGGTGCGTCCTTCGTCGTCGGCGACCACGCCTCCGACGTGGAGATGGGCCGGCGGGTCGGCGCCACGACCCTCCTGGTCCTCACGGGACACGGCGCGAGTGAGGGGGGAGGCGGCGCCGATCACGTGACCGCGGATCTCGCCGCGGCGGCGCGGGTCATCGAGAACGCCGTCACCGCGAGCGCTTGACTTCCGAACGCGTGTTCGAGTAGGCTCCACCTCTCTTCGCGTGGCCCCTTCCCCACGAAGGAGGCGTGCTGCTCCCGCACCAGGCCACGCTCGATCTCGCCGTGCCGCTGTCCGAGGTCACGTTCTGCGCCGTCGACCTGGAGACGACGGGCGGCTCGCCCCGCGACAGCGCCATCACCGAGGTGGGCGCGGTGAAGTACCGGGGCGGCGAGTGCCTCGGCACGTTCTCGACGCTGGTCGACCCGGGGCAGCCCATCCCCCGGTTCATCACCCACCTCACCGGTATCGACGACCTCATGGTCGCGGAGGCCCCGCCGATCGACGCCGTTGCCCCGGCGCTCCTGGAGTTCGCTCGAGGGTGCGTGTTCGTCGCACACAACGCGCGCTTCGACTTCGGCTTCGTGAACGTCACCCTGGAGCGGCTCGGGTACGAGCTGCTCGACGGACCGGCGGTGTGCACCGCGCGGCTCGCTCGCCGCGTGATCTGGCCCGACGTGCCGAACGTGCGGCTGCAGACCCTCGCCGAGTACTTCCGGTGCTCGGTGCGACCGAACCATCGCGCGCTCCCCGACGCCATGGCGTGCGCCGACGTGCTGCATCGCCTGCTCGAGGCGGGCGGACGGCTCGGCATCCTCACACTCGGCGACCTGCACGAGGCCGTCCGCTCGCGTTCCCGTCCCCACTTCGCGAAGATCCGCCTCGCCGACCACCTGCCGCATGCCCGCGGCGTGTACCTCTTCCGGGCCGGTGACGGGCGCGTGCTGTACGTGGGCAAGGCCACCGACCTCCGGGCTCGGGTGAAGTCGTACTTCTACGGCGACCCGCGCAAGAAGATCGAGGACCTCCTGGCCGAGACGGCGTCCGTCGAGGCGCTCCCCTGCGACTCCGACCTGCGCGCGCTCGTGATGGAGTCCAGGCTGATCGCACGCGAGGAGCCGAAGTACAACCGGCGGGGGAAGACGTGGCGGCGGTACGCGTACCTCCGCATCGATCCCGACGAGGCGTTCCCGCGCCTTCGGGTCGTGCGCGACACGAAGAGGCGCCACGGGGTGTACCTCGGGCCGTTCGGGTCGACGCGGCGGGCCACACAGGCCAAGGAGGCCCTCGAACACGTCTTCGCCATCCGCCGGTGCACGAAGCCGATGACCGCGAGGACGCGCTTCGGCCCCTGCGCCCTCGCCGATCTCGGGAGGTGCGCCGCTCCCTGCGACGGCCGCATCACGCCCGAGCGCTACGGAGAGCTCGTCCGGACTCTCATCGCCTCCCTCTCCTGTCCGGGCGGGCTCCTCGAGGCGCTCGAGCGCCGCATGGCGGGGCTGGCCGCCGACGAGCGGTACGAGGAGGCCGCGCTCGTTCGCGACCGGCTCCGGGCCCTGGCCGACAGCCTGGCGCGTTCGCGCATCGACGCCTGGCTCACGGCCGGGTCGCTCACCGTGGTTGTCGAGGGCGGCGTCGCCCTCAGGCTGGAGGGAGGGTCGCTCGAGGATCCCGTGCCCCGGCCCTGCCCGAGGGAGCGAGCCGACGAGCTCGCCGCGGTTCGGTCGTGGTTGTCTCGCCGCCGCCCGGCGCTCCAGGCGGCCGACGTCCCCCTCGCCGAGCCGCTCGACGGCGGCGCGGCACTCCACCGGGTGCTCGGGCTCCTCAAGGCAACCTCGCGCGATCCCGCCCCGCCGGTGGAGCTTCTCCGGCCCCCGGGTAGGCTGGAGGCGTGATCCCCAGGAACGTGCTCCTCGCGATCGGCGCCGGGCTCCTGGCGGCCGCGGTGGTCGAGGAGCTCCTCAAGGACCACGAGGAGCGCACGTGGGAGGGACGCATCGGCGGCGTGGTTCCCTACGACCTGCGCCTGTTCACCCCGGAGGGGTTCCGCCGGGCCAGGGAGCGGCCCGAGGACGCCCGGGTCGTCCTCGGCACCAAGGTCGATCTGGCTCGCGCCGCGAAGCTCGCCCGCAGGGCGCTCCCGTTCTGAATCGTAGAATCGACCCCGTGGAATCCGCGGTCATCCTGGAGGGCGCGCGCACGCCCATCGGCAAGTTCCTGGGGGCGCTGGCCGAGGTGCCCACCGTCGAGCTCGGCGTGACCGCCACGAAGGAGGCGCTCCGACGGGCGAACGTCTCGCCCGAGGACGTGCAGGAGGTCGTTTTCGGCCACGCCCGCCAGGCGGGCAACGGCCCGAACACGGGACGGCAGGTGGCCTATCGCAGCGGCATCCCCCAGGAGGTCCCCGCGTTCACCGCCAACATGGCGTGCGGCTCGGGGACGAAGGCCGTGCAGGTCGCCGCGGAGCAGATCGCACTCGGCAACGCGGAGGTGGTCGTCGCCGGCGGCATGGAGAACATGTCGCGAACGCCGTACCTCCTCGATCGCGCGAGATCCGGCTATCGCATGGGCAATGCCGAGGTCCTCGACGGCATGTACCGGGACGGATTCGTCGATCCGCTCTCGGGATGCGTGATGGGCGAGACGGCGGAGAACCTGGCGCGCAAGTACGACATCCCCCGCGAGGAGCAGGACGAGTTCGCGCTGTCGAGCCAGCGCAAGGCGGCGGAGGGCAGGGAGCGCCGGGCGAGGGAGATCACGCCGGTCGAGGTCGCGGGCCGGAAGGGCCGGACCACGCTCGTCACCGAGGACGAGCACCCTCGCGACGACACCACGCTGGAGCAGCTGGCGAAGCTCAAGCCGGTGTTCGCCTCGGACGGCACGGTCACCGCCGGGTCTTCGTCCGGCGTCACCGACGGCGCGGCCGCCATGGTGCTGATGAGCGAGTCCCGGGCGAAGGCCGAGGGCCGCACGCCGCTGGCCAAGCTCGTCGCGTTCGCCTCCGCCGGCGTCGACCCGGTGTACATGGGCATCGGCGTCGTCCCCGCCACGCGCGCGGTGCTCGAGAAGACCGGACTGTCGCTTCAGGACTTCGACGTCATCGAGCTGAACGAGGCCTTCGCCGCACAGGTCCTCGCGTGCGATCGCGAGCTCAAGCTCGACCACGACCGGCTGAACCCGAAGGGCGGAGCCATCGCGCTCGGCCACCCCATCGGCATGACCGGCGCGCGCATCGTCCTCACCGCCGCGTACGAGCTTCGGGAGCGCGGGCTCGACCTCGCGCTCGCCACGCTCTGCATCTCCGGCGGGATGGGCATGGCCGTCGTCCTCGAGCGAGCCTAGGCGCATGGTCACGGCCGTGGTCCTCGTGCAGTGCGAGATCGACGAGATCGCCGAGGCCGCGCAGGCCATCGCCGGTCTCGACGGGGTCACCGAGGTGTACTCCGTGGCCGGAGAGTTCGACCTCGTGGCCATCGTTCGCGTCAACGAGCACGAGGACCTGGCCACGGTGATCCCGGAGGGCATCTCCCGTGTCGAGGGCGTGGAGCGCACCGAGACCCTCATCGCGTTCCAGGTGTTCTCGAAGCACGACCTCGATCGCCTCTTCTCGATCGGCTTCGAGCAGTCCTGAACTGTGCACCTGCCCAAAGGAGGGCAACCTCCCGGGCGCGAAGCTCCCGGCCATGCGCCGAACAATGCTTCTTCTCACCTGTTCGATCCTGACCGGTCTCCTCGCGACGGGCCCGGCAGCGTCGGCCGCGCGTTTCCCAGCCGCCGGCGAGCCCCTGAGCGCGGCAACCCGGGTTCTTCGAGACCTCGGCGCGCCGAGCCTCCTTCCCACTTCCCCGATCGACGGCGGCGAGGGACGGTACTTCCCGTACACGACGCCCATCGGCGACCTGGACGGCGACGGCGCTCCCGACGTCGTGTCCCTCAGCGCCGAAGGCTCGCCGAGGGCGACGGTGGTCCTCACCGCCCGTCGCGGCCTCGACGGGTCGCAGCTGTTCCGCTACGACACCGGCGAGTCCGGCGGGGTCGAGCTGCTTCGAAGCGCCCTCGTGGGCCCTACCGGCAGTCCGGGCCTCATCCTGGCCACGTACCCGACCTATGCCGCGACCGGCGTGGGGTTCGTAGGGACGTACAGCGAGCAACCGTTCGGGTACGAAAGCGAGGGCGTGGTGGGGCTGAATCTCACGTCACTCCGGGGCGACGGCACGGTGGCCTGGCAGCGATCGTTCGATCCCGGCGCGTTCGCATACACGGGCGAATCCCTCGCGGTCGCGCATGCCGTGCCGGTGCTGGTGGGGACCCTGGCCGCGACGAGTAGCCCGGCCACGGATCTCGCAGTCGCCGTCTACAACCGGACACCCGGCAAGGACGGGCAGGACGACACCATCCACATCTCCACGATCGACGGGTCCGACGGCCGCGATGCGGGCACCGTCGACCTGGACATCGACGCCGCGTCGGCCACGGTTCGGGTGGCGCCGGACCTGGATCGCGACGGGCTTTCTGACCTCACCGTCGCGGTGTCACCCGCGACCAGCCAGGCTTCCTCGCCCACCCCGCAGGTCCTGGCCCTCCGGGGGCGTGACGAGGCCACCCTGTGGAGATCGCCCAGGCTCACCGACCTCACGTTGTGGTCCCAGGCGTCGTCGGTCGGCGACGCCACGGGCGACGGTGTGCCGGATCTCGTGGTGAACGAGGCCGACCCGCAGACGCACGCGGCGCTGCTGGACGGCGCCACGGGCTCACTGCTCTTCGATCGGCCGGCGGATGTCGACAGGGCGCTCGGGGACGTCGACGGCGACGGCCGGGCCGACGTGCTGTTGGTGACGTGGGATTCCCTTGCGGACGCCTCGGGCGTGACCTACCGGGCGGTCGCGGGAGACGGGACGGTCCACTACGAGCGCTCGTACCAGTTGAAGGGCGGGTTGGTCCAGCAATCGCCCTCGCTGGCATCGCTGGGTGACGTGGACGGCGATGGTGTCTCGGACTTCAGCCACCACCTTACCGTGTCGCAGCCGCCGAACGCCTTGCTGTCCGAGGACCGGGTGGTGAGCGGCCGGACCGGCAACACGATCCGCCTCGGAGCCCCGGGCTTGGGCCTGGGGACGTCGCTCGACGGCTCCGGGGATGACGTCGCGTTCGTCTCTCCGTTCGGGCGCGCCGTGTTCGACGTGACCGCGGCCGATGGCCGGACCGGTGCGGACCTCTCGACGACGCGAATCCGGCCCCGGGGCGACATGACCGTCCAGACGGACCTCCGCGCGGCCGACGTCACCGGCGACGGCACGCCCGACCTCGTGCTCAACGTGTGGAGCGACCGCGATCCGGTGGTCGACTTCTTCGTCGGCGTCGCTTACGACGGGGATCCCTCGTTTTTCATCGACACGTACGTACTCGACGGACGGACCGGTGCCCTCGTTTGGTCCACGAGCCCTCCCCGCCTCCCGCGACAGCCCGACCTCCGCGGAACCGCGACCCCCGGTACGCCATTCTCGTGGTCCGGTACACCTTCGACGGGCCTCAACCAGCAGTACCTGGGGAACAGCCTGTGCAGCAACGACAAGGCCACCTCGCGCTGTGAGGACGTCCTGGTGCGGGTCGATGCCGCTCCCGAGCCGGGTGCGTCGACGGCGGCGCGGGCCTTCACGGCGACCCTCGACCAGTTCGGGCCCGTGCCCGAGCCGGCCACGGACCTCGACCTGTTCGTCTACCAGAGCGACGAGCTCGGGACAGTCGGCCCGTTGATCGGCCAGTCGACCAACGGCGGTGTCGATCCGTTCGACCCCACCAAGACCGCCGGCGAGAAGGTGACGTTCCCGTTCACGACGACCGCGGCGCAGCCCACACGCTTCTACGTGGTGCGGGTCGTCTACTACCAGAGCGTGAGCAGCGGGTACCACGGCGCCGTGTCCATCGGCTGAGCGCAGCGAGAGATCGGCCCCGGAAAAGGCAACGGGGGCCGGCCGGTCGCGGCCCCCCCAGGCCACCGGGCAAGTTCCGCCCGCCTCGACCGTCCAGGCCCCCTTCGGCCTATTGACTGACACCACTATGGGGACGGCTGGCCGACGTGACTATCGGTGGTATGGGTGCTTCTGGGGGACATCCAAGGGGATTCGGATCTGGTCAGATATGACTACTCGACCTGATGCGAAGTGACTAGTCCGATGCCTACCGAACCACCGCGAACACCGCGATGAAGGCCGCAGCCACGACGGCGATCCCGAAGAGGAGGAACAGGATGTCCCCCTTCTTGGTCTTGCCCGGCTGCATCGCGTTGAAGCCCATCTACGGCAGCCGATAGTAGCGGCGGAGGCGCTCCTCGGACAGCCAGCCCACGTGTTGCTCGACGGTGGATGCGAAGGCCCGCGCCTCGGCCTCGTCGGAGCACGCCCGTTCGAAGACCTCGGCTCCCGACGGGTCGAGGATCGCCACGCGCCAGCCCCCGCTCCCGTCCGAGACCGCCACGGCGTAGCGGTTCACGGGTACCGCGGCCGCTCCCCCTTGCGGATCTCCTGGAGGTAGGCCTCCGTCGCCGCCAGAACCGTGTCCTCGTCGAGCACGAAGCCGGGGCGCATGCCCGCGATCTTCTCCATCGCGCTCTCGAGCGTGTTGCCCGCTGCCTCGGCGAGCTCGAGGGCATCCACGAGCACCGCCGTGTACTCGGGCTGGAACGGCGTGCCGCACCACGGACAGTGGCCCTGGGACTCCACGACCTGCTGGATCAGGAACTCCCGGTTGCACGCTCGACAGGTCCCCTTGATCTTCACACTCGCTCCTTCGATCGATCGGTCGGCGCGCTCAGCAGCTCCATGACCCGATCGGCGAGCCGGAAGGGGTCGACGGGCTTCACGAACCAGGCGTCCGCCCCGGACCACTTGGCGAGCCAGGCGTCCTGCGGACGGTCGAGCAGGATCACGATGACCCCGTCGAACGGCTCCATCTGGCCGCGGAGATCCTTCGCCAGCGCGAACGCGCCGGCCCGCGATGCGATCTCGTCGGCGACGACCACGTCGGGACGCTCCCGCCATGCCAGCCGGATCCCTCGCTCGCCGTTGTCGGCCTCGATGAACTCCAGGGGTTGGCCGAGGCGCCGAGAGATGCCCGCGACGGCGAGCCCCATCAGCTCCCGGGACTCCGCCAACGGGGAGACGAGGAGGGCCTTCACGGGCGGATTGTACCGGTGGGCCCCGGCGGGGCTAAGCTTCCCGCCCGGTTGGGGGGAAACCGACCGAAGAGGGAGGGCTCGTGGAACGGATCTGGCAGCGGGCCACTGCTGAGTTCTTCGCCATCTTGACGTTCACGTTCATCGGCGCGGGCAGCGTCGTGATCCTGCGGGGAACGGACCCCGCCGGGCTCCTCGGCATCGCGCTGGCGCACGGCCTCACCATGACCGCGATGGTCTCGATCACCGGGCACATCTCCGGTGGCCACGTGAACCCAGCCGTGACCATCGGCGCCTGGGTCACGAACCAGATCAAGACCGGCGCGGCCCTCGTGTACATCGTCGCACAGCTGCTCGGCGCGGCCACCGGAGCGGCGTTGCTCCGGGCCTCGATGCCGGCACAGTTGATCACGGGCTCCACCCTGGGAACCCCAGCCGTGGCCCACACCCTCGGCTTGAGCAACGGCAAGGCCGTGCTCCTCGAGGCCGTCCTGGCGTTCTTCCTCGTCTTCGTGGTCTACGGCATGGCCGTCGACGACCGCGGTCCCTTCTCGAAGATCGCCGGATTCCCGGTAGGGCTCATCATCGGGACCGACATCCTGGTGGGCGGCCCACTGACCGGGGCGGCCATGAACCCAGCGCGCTGGTTCGGGCCCGCATTCATCTCGGGAACCTGGACCGACTGGTGGGTGTACCTGATCGGGCCCATCGGAGGCGGCGTCATCGCCGCGTCGGTCTACTGGTTCGCCTTCCTCGGGGGCCGCGAGAAGTTCGCGCGGGTCCCGCGGAGCCAGAAGCCCATCGAGGGTCCGGACACGCCGCTCCCCGAGGAGGGCGAGGGCGTGACGGGGCTGCCGGGGGTGGAGGGCTAAGCGACCCGAGGGGTCGCCCGCTCCACGATCGCCTCGAGATCCAGGCCTGCCGGGAGGGTGCCGAACGCGCGGCCGCCTTGGCCGGCCACCCGGGACGCGACGAAGGCGTTCGCCACGGCGGGCGGTGCGTGCCGCACGAGCAGCGAGGCCTGGAGCGCGAGCGCCATCCGCTCGACGACGGAGCGAGCGCGCGCCTCGTCGACGTCGCCGAGACGGCCTGTGAGATCGGTGACGAACGCGTCCAGACGAGGATCGGCGCCCGCGGCTCCGTTCACCTCGGCGAAGAAGAGCTCGACCGACTCCGGGCTCCGGGCCATGGCACGGAGCACGTCGAGACAGATCACGTTGCCGGACCCCTCCCAGATCGAGTTCAGCGGACTCTCCCGGTACAGCCGCGGCATGCCCGAGTCCTCGACGAATCCGTTGCCCCCCAGGCATTCCAGGGCCTCGGCGGCGTGCATCGGACCGCGCTTGCAGATCCAGTACTTGCTCACCGCCGTGGCCAGGCGGACGAAGAGGCGGGCGTCCCGGTCGCCGGCCGCGGCCTCGTCGTACGCGCGCGCGAGGCGCAGCGCCGTGGCGGTGGCGGCCTCGGACTCGATCGCGAGATCGGCGAGGACGCTCTGCATCAGCGGCTGCTCCGCCAGACGGCGGCCGAACGCCGCCCGGTGCGCCGCGTGATGGGTGGCCTGCGCGACACCGAGTCGCATGCCGGCCGCGGAGCCGATGATGCAGTCGAGCCGGGTGTGGTTGACCATCTCGATGATCGTGGGGACGCCGCGCCCCTCGTCCCCGATCCTCCAGGCCAGTGCCCTGTCGAACTCCACCTCCGAGCTCGCGTTCGACCGGTTGCCAAGCTTGTCCTTCAGACGTTGCAGGTGGAAGCGGTTCCTGAGCCCGTCGGGCGTCCACCGAGGAAGCAGGAAACATGTGAGGCCCTCCGGAGCCTGCGCCAGGACGAGGAAGGCGTCGCACATCGGCGCCGAGCAGAACCACTTGTGGCCGGTGATCTCGTACGCCCCCTCGCCGACGGGCTGCGCGCGCGTCGTGTTGGCCCGCACGTCGGAGCCGCCCTGCTTCTCCGTCATCGCCATGCCGCACAGCGCGCCGTTCTTCTCCGGCCCAGGGATGAAGCGTCGGTCGTACACCGTCGAGAGGAACCTCGGCTCCCATTCCGCCGCGAGCTCGGGGTTCGCGCGGAGCGCCGGCACCGCGGCGTAGGTCATCGAGATCGGACATCCGAAGCCACCTTCGGCCTGGGTCAGGGCGTAGAACGCGGCGGCGCGCGCCACGTGCGCGCCCGGCCGGGGATCGCGCCACGGGCCGGCGTGCAGCTCGTGCTCCACCGCCACGTCCAGCAACGAGTGCCACGCGGGGTGGAACTCCACCTCGTCGATGCGGTTGCCGTACCGGTCGTGCGTGCGCAGCCTGGGCGGGTGCTCGTTGGCCTGGAACCCCCACTCGATGGCCCTCGCGCTGCCCGCGATCTCGCCGACCGCGCGCACGCGCTCGGCGGCCCACGCCGCGCCCTCCCGCTCCAGGGCCTCTCGGAGAGCGGCGTCCTGCTCGACCACGTTGTAGTCGGCGAGGGGCGGGGGCTGGTTCGCGACCTCGTGGGTGGCGCGGGTGGGAGCCTCTTCCCGGATGGCCATCGGGTCCCCACTGTAATGTGCCGCGCGATCCGTCGTCCGGTTCGAGGCGATCCGTGAACGAACGCTACTTCGACCATCACTCCACGCAGTCACCGTCCGAAACGGCACGGCGTGTCCTCGCCGAGTCGATCGAGCGGTTCGGCGATCCCCTCCGCCTGCACGAGCGGGGCCGCGGCGCGCACCGGGCGCTCGAGGACGCCAGGGAGCAGGTGGCCGCGGCGCTCGGCGCGCAGCCGGAAGAGATCGTCTTCACCTCGGGCGGAACGGAATCGGTGACGCTCGCCCTGCACGGCACCGCTCCATCGGCGGGCGAGCGACTCGTGACGGGCGCGGTGGAGCACCCGTCGGTGCTGGCGGCGGCCGCTGTTGCGGCGAGCGCGGGCGCGGAGGTGGCGACCGCCCCCGTCGACGAGCACGGGCGGATCGACGTCGATCGATTCGCGGAGGAGGTCCGCAAGCCGGGCACGAGGGTGGCCTCGGTCCAGCACGCGAACCACGAGGTCGGGACGATGCAGCCGGTCTCCGAGGCCGCCTCCCTGGCTCGCGAGGCCGGCGCGCTCCTCCACTGCGACGCCTGTCAGACCGTGGGCAAGCTCCCCGTGGACGTGGGCGGCCTCGGCGTCGACCTGCTGTCGCTCTCCGGCCACAAGTTCGGCGGCCTGCCCGGCGTGGGTGCGCTCTACGTGCGACGGGGGGTCCGGCTCGCGGGGCCGGCCGGTGGCGACGACCGGGAACGACGACGACGCAGCGGCCTGCAGAACGTGGCCGCCATCCTCGCCACCGGCGCCGCTCTCGCCGACGCCCTGGGATCCGTCGGCGATACGGCCGCCGCGCGGTGGTTGCTCACCGCCCGGCTGCGCAAGGGGATCGACGAGGCCATCCCGGCCGCGCGCACGCACGGCCATCCGACGCAACGTACGCCGCACCTCGTGTGCTTCTCCGTGGAGGACGTCGATCCGGAGGTCCTGTCCATGTCGCTCGACCAGCGCGGCTTCCGCCTCGACGCCGGCTCGGTGGTCACCGGCTCACCCCACGAGCCCTCGCCCGTGCTCGCGGCGATGGGCCTGCCCGGGCGCGTGGCCTTTCGGGCATCCGTCGGCCCCGGAACGAAGGAGGAGGACGTCGATGCGCTCCTCGACGCGCTCTCCGACCTGGTCGCTGCCCTGAGAAGGATGGCGACCTAGTCCTCACACCCCTTGGAACCGCACCGACCGCAGGAGCCGCTCGGCCGCAGGCGCGAAGATCGGGAAGGCCGACGGCGACGCCTCGATGCTCATGAGGAGCTGCGCGTCACCCGCGTGGAGCACGATGAAACGGATCTTCTCCCCTTTCAGGTAGAGCACCGGCCCATCCGAGGTGGTGGCCACCGGCAGGCATCGGATGCCCTCTTCCCGGCAGAAGCCCGGCTGGGCCTCGGGGATGGACGCGACGAACGCATCGATCTGGACCCCGCTCAAGCCCCCCATGGAGATGGCCTGCGCCGCGCTGGTCCGAAGGAACGGGTTCGACTGGAGCCAGCCGGGGAGATCCGCGGGAAGGTCGGCGACCCGGCTGCCACGAGCGTAGACGCCGTTGGGTCTGGCGAATAGGACCGCCTGGGGATCGCTGCTCGTGAGGAACACGGTGTCCACGACGTCGGTCTGGGCCGTGAACGGGAATGCCAGACGCGGAGCATCGAAGGAGAAGGGCGGCACGAAGTTCGACGTTCGCCATTGCCCGGACAGCCCGATATGAAGGCTCATCTCGGGGATCGAGGTGTAGCGCTTCGGAAGCGTGCCGCTCTGGGGAAAGGGCTCGGGCGGTCCCCACTCGGGCTCGGGCGACTCGGCGACGCTCGACGCTGCGGGCGTCGGGGCCGCCGACGAGCCCCGGGCGGCCGGACCCGTGCTCGATCCGGCATCGCCACCACACGCCACCGAGAGCAGGGCCATGGCCAGGGCGGTTCCAACCACTGATCCACGGATCGACATGCATCCCCCTTTTCTCCGTCCGGCTCCATGGATGCGCGAGGCCGCCGAAACGTGAACCGAAAGGAGGAAGATTCCGGCGGCGTGTTCACGTTCAGTGCTCGTCGCGCATCCATGTCCCGCATGGATCGAGAAGGCGAGCTCCCCGGGCCGCAGGCCGTGCGCCCGGGCGAGGGCGGGGATCAGGGCGGCTTCGAGACGCCCGAGGTCTCCATCTCCTTCGAGGACTTCTACGAGATCGAGCAGGCCGGGCTGTTCGGGGCGCTCTGCCTGATCACCGGGAATGGGCAGGAGGCGGAGGAGCTCACGCAGGAGGCGTTCCTGAAGCTCTGGGAGCGGTGGCACGACGTGCAGTCGTTCGCCAATCCCACCGGGTACCTCTACCGAACCGCGATGAACGCGTTCCGCATGCGCCGGCGCAGGCTGAAGGTCGCCGCTCGGCGGATCGTGCATCCGGGGTGGGAACGGGATGCGTTCGCCGACGTCGAGTCTCGCCACGTCCTCGACGCCGCGCTCCGCGAGCTCACACCGAGGCAGCGAGCCGCGGTCGTGCTCACCGAGTTGCTCGGCTACAGCGCGAGCGAGGCCGCGCGCACCATGCGAACGAAGCCCGCCACGGTCCGCAAGCTGGCTTCGCTCGCACGCGCCCGCCTGCGGGGTCGGCTCGAACCCGAATCGGGAGGTGGGGACGATGGATGACCTCCGGAGACAACTCGAGGACCGACGTCGCGCGTTCGCGGCCCCGCAGGATGGGCTGGATCGACTGACGGCGCTGCGGCGGCGCCGGCAGCGTCGGCGGGCCGCATCGTCCGCGCTGGCGGTGCTCGCGGCAGTCGGCGGGCTCTTCGTCGTGATCCGAGCGATCTCGGGGACTGATGAAGCTCCCCGTCGGGCGACGAGCGCGCTCACACCTCGGACCGTCACTCGGCTCTGGATCGCCTGGACCGGGCCTGTCGAGTCGGGGTTCTCGGCCGGCCTGGCCGTCGGCCCCGACGAGGTCTTCGTCCACGAGGTCCACGCGGGCCTGTCGGCGTTCCCCAGGACTTGCTCTGCGGCCCGGTGCGCCCCCGACTGGACCACCGCCCTCATCGGGCCCACGACCCCGGGCGCCACGGCACCCGCGCTCTCGGCAGGTCGCGCCTTCGTGACCTCCGATCGACTTACGGTCTTCCCGCAAGCGTGCGGACTTCGCGCAGGCACGTGCGCCCCGGCGGTTGCTGAACGGCCCCCGCTGCCAGGGCGGCAGCTCAGCGCTCCGACGGTGTCGAGCGGATTGGTCTACGTGGGAACCGACGACGGGAGGCTGATCGCCTATAGCGCGGCGTGCGACCGGACGGAGGGGTGCGGTCCGGTCTGGTCCGCCACCACCGGTGGGTCCCTGCTCAACTCAACTCCGTCGGTCTCCGACGGCAACGTCTACGTCATGTCCGACCGGCTGTACGCGTTTCCGGCTGCGTGCGGGCGATCGTCACGGTGTCGGCCGCGATGGACAGCAGCGTCGACGGATCCACTGACCGCCCCCGCCTCCGGGGACGGCATGGTCTTCGTCAGCCGCGGGCCGCAACTGCTGGCCTTCCCGGCGTCCTGCACGAGCCCCTGCCCCCCCGCGTGGACCTTTCGCGATCCCGGTGACGACTTCCTGACCTCTCCGGTGGTGGCCGGAGGGACCGTCTACGTCCTCGGAACCAAGCTGTTCGCGCTGCCGGCTCGCTGTGGTGACGCGGGGGGGAGCTGCCTCGCCAGCTGGACCGGAGCGATCGGGACCTCCGGCGCGACGGCGCCCGTGACGGTGCGGGGCGGGCTGGTGTTCGTCTCGGCCGGACGGCTCATGGCATTTCCCACCGCGTGCCCGACCGCCGAGTGTCGGGCGCTTTGGTCGAGCCGCCCCAGCAGCGGGACCCTCTCGCGCGCGTCCGTCACCGGGAACGCGGTGTACGTGGTCTCTTCGGAGGGACTGGTGACGGCCTACGAGGTGGGGGCTAGGAGATGACCCAGGTGTCGCCGGAGTGCAGGAGCTTCGTGAGGTCGCCCGCTCCGAGCTTCTCCGTGGCCTGGTCGATCTGGCGGGTCATCGCCTCGCCGTAGACGGGACGCAGCTCCTCGCGGAACACGCCGATGCACGTGGGCTCCGTCGGCCCGCGTGAGATGTGGGCGAGCTGAAAGGCGAGCGTGGGGTCCTCGTTGTGCGCGTCGTGCACGACGATGCGGTCCTCGGTGACGGACGTCGTGTCCGCGATCTGCAGGCGGCCGTTGTCCCCCACAACCACGCACTTCTCGCCGCCGGCGAACACGATCGGCTTTCCGTGCTCCAATCTGATCTGGTTCCGATCGGCGCCGTGCTGCTTGTCTCGCAGCGCGTCGAACGCGCCGTCGTTGAACACGTTGCAGTTCTGGTAGATCTCGATGAACGACGTGCCCTTGTGCGCCGCCGCCTGACGGAGCACCTCCGCCAGGTGCTGGCGGTCGTTATCGATGGTCCGCGCCACGAACGACGCTTCCGCGCCGAGCGCCAGCGCCACCGGGTTGAACGGATGGTCGAGCGAGCCGAACGGCGTCGACTTCGTGACCTTCCCCTCCTCCGACGTCGGCGAGTACTGGCCCTTCGTCAGACCGTAGATCTGGTTGTTGAACATCATGATGCTCATGTCGACGTTGCGCCGGAGCGCGTGGATCAGATGGTTGCCGCCGATGGAGAGCGCGTCACCGTCGCCGGTGACCACCCAGACCGACAGGTCGGGCCGCGACGTCGCGAGGCCTGTTGCGATGGCCGGAGCCCGGCCGTGGATGCCGTGCACGCCGTAGGTGTCCATGTAGTACGTGAACCGCCCGGAGCATCCGATGCCCGACACGAAGACCATCTTGTGCGGGGCGATGCCGAGCTCGGGAAGGAACCCCTGCACCGCGGCGAGGATCGCATAGTCCCCGCAGCCCGGACACCATCGGACCTCCTGGTCCGACGTGAAGTCCTTCTTCGTGAGCTTGACGTCGGTGGCCGTGGCGGCGCCCCGCCCGGCTGTGGGCTGCCCGCCGTTGCTCTGCCCGTTGCCCTCCGTCATGGCGTCTGCACCGCCCTCTCGATCTCCTGCACGATGGCGAGCTCCAGCTCGTCGGCGAAGATCGGCTGTCCCTGCACCTTGGAGTAGGACGCCGCGTCGACCAGGAAGCGGGCGCGGAGGATCATGGCCAGCTGCCCGCTGTTGAGCTCGGGGATCAGCACCCGCCGGTACCGGTGCAGCACGTCGCCTGTGTTCCTCGGCAACGGATTGAGATGGTTGAGGTGAGCCTGGTCCGCCCGCGACCCCTGCTGCCGGACGCGGCGGATCGCCGCCTTGATCGTGCCGAAGGTCGATCCCCATCCCAGCACGAGGAGATCCGCCTGCCCGCCCTCGGAATCGACCTCGAGCTCCGGGATGTCCTCGGCGATCTTCGCCACCTTCGCCGCGCGCAGCTGGGTCATCCGCTCGTGGTTCTCCGGGTCGTAGCTGATGTTGCCGGTGCCGTCCTCCTTCTCGAGACCGCCCACCCGATGCTCGAGACCCTCCGTTCCCGGCAGCGCCCAGGGGCGGGCCAGGTTCTCGTCTCGGAGGTAGGCCATGAAGCCGTCGGGCGTGTTGGGCTTGGTCAGGAAGTTCGGATCGATGTCGGGAAGCGACCCGACGTCGGGCAGCAACCACGGCTCGCTGGAGTTCGCGAGGAAGGTGTCGGAGAGCAGCACCACCGGTGTGCGGTACTTCACCGCGATCCGGACCGCCTCGATCGCGGCGTCGAAGCAGTCGCCGGGCGTGGTGGCCGCCACGATCGGCAGCGGCGACTCCCCGTGCCGGCCGTACATCGCTGCCAGCAGGTCGCTCTGCTCCGTCTTCGTGGGCATGCCGGTGGACGGGCCCGCCCGCATCACGTCCACCACGATCATCGGCAGCTCGAGCATCACCGCGAGGCCCACGGTCTCGGACTTCAGATCCATGCCCGGGCCGGAGGTGCCGGTGACGCCGAGGGAGCCGCCGAACGCGGCGCCGAGGGCGGCCCCCGCCGCGGCGATCTCGTCCTCCGCCTGCAGCGTGCGCACACCGAAGTTCTTGTGCCGCGACAGCTCATGCAGCAGCTCGCTGGCCGGCGTGATCGGGTAGCTGGCGTAGAACAACGGCAGCCCGCTCTTCACGGACGCGGCGATGAGCCCCCACGCCAGCGACTGCGCGCCGGAGACGTTCCGGTACGTGCCCGGCTTCGCGGGCGCCGGCTTCACCTCGTAGCTGTGCGCGAACAGCTCGGTGGTCTCGCCGAAGTTGTACCCGGCCTTGAAGGCGGCCAGGTTCGCATCGCGGATGTCGGTCTTCTTGGCGAACTTCTTCTCGATCCAGCGTGTGGTCACATCGGTGGGCCGGCCGTACATCCAGGACACCAGCCCGAGCGCGAAGAAGTTCTTCGAACGCTCGGCGTCCTTCTTCGAGATCGGGAGGCCCTCCATCGCGCGCAGGGTGATGGAGGTCATGGGCACCTGGTAGACCTGGTACGCGTCGAGGGAGGCGTCCTCGAGGGGGTTGGTGGCGTAGCCCGCCTTCTCCAGGTTCCGGGCGATGAAGGCGTCTTCGTTGACGATGACCGTCCCGCCCTTCTCCAGGGCCTTGAGGTTCGCCTTCAGCGCGGCGGGGTTCATGGCGATCAGGACGTTCGGGTGGTCGCCGGGGGTCAGGATGTCGCGGCTGGCGAACTGGATCTGGAAGGCGCTGACACCGTGGAGGGTGCCGGCCGGGGCACGGATCTCGGCCGGGAAGTCGGGCAGCGTGGCGAGGTCGTTGCCGAGCATGGCCGTGGCACTGGTGAACCTGTCGCCGGTGAGCTGCATCCCGTCGCCCGAATCACCGGCGAACCGGACGACGACCCGATCTTTTTCCTCGACGGTTTTGGCCATGTCTCCTGCGTGATTCGGTTGTGGCGCTTGGGATTTCCCTTCGATGGTACCGCTTGCAGCGGCGATGAGCCTGGAACCAGTAGGTTCCATGGGAGAAGGAGGCAGGGATGCGGAAGAAGAAGCTGGGGAAGCAGGGGCCGGAGCTGTCGGTGATCGGGTTCGGGGCGTGGGAGGCGGGGGGCGACACCTGGGGGCCGAACCCCTCGGAGGAGGGCGTGATCGAGGCCATCCACGCCGCCCTCGACGCCGGCATCGAGTGGATCGACACCGCCGAGGTTTACGGCAGCGGCGAGTCCGAGCGGATCCTGGGCAAGGCCCTGCCGGGCAGGAGGGACGACGTGTTCCTGGCCACGAAGGTGGCTCCGAAGCCCGTGGGGTCCGGATTCGCGCCCGACCAGATCCGCCGGGCCTGCGAGGCTTCGCTCCGACGGCTCCAGACCGATCGCATCGATCTGTACCAGCTGCACTGGCCGGACTCGGGGGGCAATCCGCTCGAGGAATCGTGGGAGGCAATGGCCGGGCTCGTCGAGGAGGGCCTGGTCCGGTTCGTCGGCGTGTCGAACTTCCCGAAGCCGTTCATCGAGACCTGCCTGTCGATCCGCCACGTCGATTCGCTGCAGCCGGAGTTCTCGCTGTTGCAGGTGGGGCTGCGCGATCTCATCGACTGGTGCGGGGAGAAGGGCGTGGGCGTGGTGGCATACGGGCCACTGGCTTACGGCCTGCTCACGGGAGCGATGGAGCCGTCGACCACGTTCGACGATCGCGACTGGCGAAGCGGCAAGCGCGAGGTCCCGCAGCCCCAGATGTTCCGCCCCGGGAAGATCGAGCGATCGCTGGCCGTGGTGGAGGGGCTGCGTCCGATCGCCGACCGCCTCGACATCACCGTCGCTCAGCTCGCGCTGGCGTGGGTGTTCCACCAGCCCGGCGTGACCAGCGCGATCGCCGGGAGCCGCAACCCGAAGCACGTGCGCGAGAACGCCGCGGCGGGGAGCGTGGAACTCGACGAGAAGACGCTCACCGAGATCGAGTCGCTGATCCCCCTGGGCCCCGACTTCAGCGGCTGATCGCGGAAGCGCCGTTCGGCGCGATGGGCCGGGATCGCGGCCGGGTATCATTCCGCCCCCATCCCGAGGAGGCCCTGGAATGCGACGGTTCCTGATGACGGCGGCGGTTGTGGCGGTACTCGCGATCGCGGTTCCCGCGGGGGCGATCACGTACGGATCTCCCGACGGGCAGCAGCACCCGAACGTGGGAGGCCTGGTCGCGCCGACGGCCTACTCGGACGGCACATGGATCTACTGTTCGGGAACGCTCATCTCGCCGACCATCTTCCTGACGGCGGCGCACTGCGGCACCGATGGCGAGGCGGTGCGCGTGACCTTCTCTTCCGCATACAAGGCAGGAGACACCGTGTACAACGGCACCTTCCGAGCCGACCCCGCGTACAACCAGAAGCAGAGCGACCCGCATGACGTCGCGGTCGTGGTGCTCACGAAGTCCGTCAAGGGGATCTCGCCGGCTCGCTTGCCGAAAGCCGGTTCGCTCTCGAGCCTGACGGGCTCCCAGACGTTCACGTCGGTGGGCTACGGGGCGTACAAGGTGACGAACGAGCCCGGCGGCCACGAGTATCTCTACAACGACGTCCGGATGGTCACTACCGGAACGCTCAATTCGATCAACTCCGCGTGGCTGCGCATCTCGCAGAATCCCTCGACCGGGAACGGCGGCACCTGCTACGGGGACTCCGGCGGGCCGAACTTCCTGGGATCGACCGACGTGATCGCCGCCACCACCATCACGGGCGACGCCATCTGCCGCTCGACGAACGTGACCTACCGCCTGGACACCGACTCGGCTCGGAGCTTCCTCGGTCAGTACGTCGCCCTGCCGTGAGGGGGCTCGGGGCCGTCGACGTTGAACACCGGCTCGCCGTGGCCCGCCCGGACCACGACGGCCCGGCATTCCTCGCCGCCGGGATTGCTCTCCCGGTGGATCGCCGCGCGGTCGACGTACAGGAAGTCGCCGGGCAGCGCCTCGAGCACGTGGCCGCCGCCGGGCCCGAACTCCATCCTGAACACGCCGGACGTCACGTGGATCACGCTCTCGAACGCACCGTGGTGATGCCAGCCGGACGTCATCCCGGGCTCCGTTCGCACGAGACCCGCCCACATCCCCGGCGTGGACACGGCCTCCTCCCGGATCATGCCCGGCGTCGTGGCTCCCTCGGTGCGCTCCGACGCCCGGACCAGGCGGACCCCGACGGTCATAGCCCGAGGGCCGACTTCGCGAGCTCGGTGCCCTCGACCATGTTGCGGAGCTTCTCGTACGCGACGTCCCACGACCGGGTCCGCAGGCCGCAGTCCGGTGTGACGTGGATCCGCGACGGGTCGCCGAAAACCTCCACCGAGTACAGGAGCCGGTCGCGCACGAGCTCCGGCGGCTCGATGAAGTCGGTGTGGATGTCGAGCACGCCGACCCCGAGCGCAGGCCGGTAGGACAGGTCGCGGAACCGCCTGATGACCTCGTACCCGGGGCGGGCCTCGTCCGACGTCCCCGGGTCGCGCGAGTCGTAGTTGGCGAAACCCACGCAGTACTGCCGGCAGCCGGACATGCGCTCGATGGCCGGGAAGAACAGCTCGTAGTCCGAGAAGCACAGGTGCGTGGAGAACACGGCGTCGAGCCCCTCCACGCTCTCGTTGAAGCTGTCACAGAACAGCTCCAGCTCGTCGGGCTCCGTCGATCCGGCCGGCTCGTCGATCTGGATCCACCGCGCTCCGAGACCGATCAGCTCCTCGACGTTGGGACGGATCAGGTTCCTGGCGACATCGATCACGAAGCGCCGGCGGCCATCCTTGCGCTTGGCACGCCACTCGCTGTGCGCGATGCCGACGTCGGCGTCGCGGACGTAGTGCTCGTCGAACGACCAGTCGGCGATGGTGTACGCGCCCGTGATGGGGACCTTAAGCTCGGCGCGAGCCTCGCCCTTCAGGAACGAGAACTCGTCGTTGTGGAACGGCTCCTTCACGGACGGCGGGCTCGTGACCGCGGCCTTCGAGTAGTACTTGTTGTCGAACGCGCGGACGCTCCCCCGCCACTCGAACCCGTTGGCGTGGGCCACGGCCCAGGCGTACATCTCCGAGCGCTGCTGCTCGCCGTCGTAGACGACGTCGAGGCCCGCGGCCTCCTGCATGCGCAGGCCGTAACGGCTCGACCACTGCCGCACGCGCTCCTTGTCCTCGGCGCTCGTGAGGGGTGCCCGTCTCAGGAGCTCGAGCAGTCCCTCGTAGCCGTCCACGCCGAGGCGCTCGCCCCAGGTGCGGGCGGATCCGATGTCGGATTCGTCGAGCGGCTTGCCGGCGAAGGCCTTCACCCGCCAGGACGGCTTGTCGAGCGAGCCCACCTCGTGGGTGAGGAGAGGGGTCCGCACCAGTTGATCCAGCGTGGCGACGACGCTCATGCCAGGTCCTCCTTCAGACACGCGGCGACCTCGCCGAGGCGGGTCACCTTGGCCCGGGCGATATCGCGGGGCAGCAACTCGAGCTCGCTGTTCGACGACAGGAACAGCGAGGGGGCACCGGTCTGCTCGACCGCCCGCCGGACGAACGCCACCACGCCGTCCACCGGCCCGACCAGGGACCGGCGGCCGTCCAGGCACCCGGCGAGGAACCCGATCTCCCACCCCGACCCCAGCCTGTCCGGGTCCGTCTCCACCAGATCGACGCCCAGGGCGTCCACCGGCAGACGCCGCAGCCGATCCACGTGGGGCCCGGCGTCGCCGAAGAACGTGTGCAGCACGAGCGTGGCGCGCCCGCCGAGCGCATCGTGGATCTCGCCGATCGACTTCTCGAGCTCGTCCCACGACCCGTCGTCGATGCCGAAGTAGGTGAGCCACGGCTCCTCGAGGTGGACGACCTCGTACCCCCGCTCGACGAGCGCCCCGGCGACCGGTGCCAGGACCTCGCGAGCCACATCCTTCATCAGCGCGTCGCGGTCGCCGGTGGCCTGCGCGGCGCGCGAGAACAGGAAGGGCGACGGGATGGTGGCGACCTTCGGCGCGGGCAGATCGACGTCGAAGACACCAGGAGGCGTCTCGCGCAGCGCGAGCTGGCCGGTGACCTCGGGGGCCCGGAAGAACGAGTTGTTGTCGAACCACCGCACGAGGGTCTGCGCTTCCAGGCCGCTCGCGGCCCCCACCAGTGGACGGAAGATGTCCTGCCACCGCAGGAGGCCGTCCGAGAAGAGATCCAGGCCGGCGTCGCGCTGCACGGCGACGACGTCGGCGAGGTCCGACGCGAACGCCGACTCCACCTCCGACTCCCCCACGCGCCCGCGCTCCAGGCCGCGCGTGGCGGCGACGACGTCCTCCGACCGCGGATAGATGCCGTGCTGGTAAGCGGCGACCTTCATGGCCCTCCTTCGATGTCCGCCGATGTTCGCCGATGCCCGCATCGGGAAGGCGCCACGGACACTTGGTTGCCTCACGGATGAGGCCGCATCCCCGCTTCGTGCGGGAGGCACCTTGGGTGTCCGCCCAGGTTGCCGGTGCCGCGGTGGTTCTCCGCGGAACCCTCCCGATGCGCGAGCGAGGCTAGCAGCGGCTCGCTCGCGTCGTCAAAGATCGGCCCTCGCGACATCCTCTGCCCGGTTTGCGCGATTTCTGGTTGGTCTGTACGGTCGCGGTCCGTGGTCAAAGAGGAGGTCAGATGAGGACGAAACGCGTCGCCGCGCTTCTGTGCGTGGTTCTGACGGCTGGACTGGTCGGGACGATGGCCCCGCCTTCGGGTGCCTTCAATCCCGACACCGAGGTCTCGGTGGGTAGCCCCGCCGGGCCGTTCTCGGAGAACAAGCAGAACGAACCGGCCCTGGCCGTCGACGCCAACCCCTCCAGTGGTGGGCAGATCCTCGCTGCGGGGTCGAACGACGAGATCGACATGGAGGCCTGCAACGCCGGCGACGACCGGACGTGCCCCTTCACCCCGGGGATCGGGGTCTCCGGCATCTACTTCTCGTTCAACGGCGGCGACTCGTGGCAGCAGCCGACGTACCAGGGCCTGACCGCCCGCAACTGCCAGGGCGTCCCCAACGACAACACCGATCCCGACTGCACGCCGCAGGCAGGCCCGATCGGCACCCTTCCCCGCTACTACGAGAACGGCCTGGTCTCCGACGGCGACCCTGCGCTGGCGTTCGGCCCGCGCAGAGGGAGCAACGGCCTCTTCTCCTGGTCGAATGGCTCGCGCCTGTACTACGCGAACCTCACGGCGAACCTGGGAGCGACTCGTGACGAGCTCGCCTTCAAGGGATTCGAGGGCATCGCGGTCTCGCGTACCGACAACGTCGCATCGGCGGCGGCCGGGAACAACAGCGCGTGGCTGGATCCCGTGGTGATCTCGAAGCAATCCAGCACCACGTTCTCGGACAAGGAGCAGATCTGGGCGGACAACGCGTCGTCGAGCAGGTTCTTCGGCAACGTGTACGTCTGCTGGGCCGCGTACCGGGGGCAGGAGAAGTCCTCGAACGCTGCGCCTGCCCCTCTGCAGGTGGCGGTGTCCCGCGACGGCGGCACCACCTGGACGCAGCAGCAGGTCACCCCGGCGGCGAACAACGGACAGCGCAACCCGGTGGACGGCTGCACGATCCGTACCGACAGCGCGGGCAACGCCTACCTGTTCGGTGTCGGCGTGACGCCGCAGACCGGCAAGCAGGCCGCCGAGTTCATGTCGATCTCCACGGACGGGGGCAAGAGCTGGAGCGGACCACGGGCGGTCACGCCCCCGGTGACCCAGCCCGGAACGTTCGATCCGGTCCAGGGACGGCCGGTCATCGACGGGGAAGCCGGCGCGCGCAGCGACCTCGCTCCCGCGCCGAGCGTGGACATCGCGAACGGGGCCCCGACGGGCTCGGACGCCACGAACCGCATCGTCATGACGTACGTGAGCGGGACGCTGGCCGATCCCAACGTGTACTTCACGGAATCCACGAACCTCGGACAGAGCTGGTCGGCGCCTCGCGCGATCGACACGGCCGGAGACCGCGGCTTCTACACCGCGCCCGCCATCTCGCCGAACGGCAGGGACGTGTACGTGGTGTACAACGCGTTCACCACGCCGTATCAGCCGACGACGTTCACCGCACGCAACCTGATCGGGGTCGTCCTGCACGCCGATTCGTCGACGAGTCCGAGCACACCCACCGGACCGTTCACAACGCTCAATCGCACCGCCGGCGGCGATCCCAGGGGCAGCAGCGCGAACGCGCTCACCGACGAGTTCCTCGGTGACTACGTCTATGCGGTGGCCACCCGAACCTACGGGGCCGCCGTGTGGAACGACACGAGGGATGCGGCGGACTGCCCGGCCATCGACGCGTGGCGGCACGGTCTGCAGACGGCGGACACCTCCGACGATGTCCCGCGGCCCGCACCGCAGCAGAACTGCGCGCCGAACTTCGGGAACTCCGACATCTTCGGCGGCTCCTACGCCGATCCGACGCCGTAGCGGTCGAGCCGAAGATCAGGCGAACAGGGGCGCTCCCGGCGGGGCGCCCCTTTCGTTTTCCGGATCGGGTGAACCGAGGCGGGTCGAGCTGCGAACCTTTGCTTGACCTGCTGGAGCGGCCGGCGGGATACTCGCCGACGAGGCGAAGAAGGGGGGAAGCATGCTCGGAGAAGAGATCTACGAGCTGCAGGCACAGGTGACGGGGATGAAGGTGGTCTCGACCGAGCCGCCGTCCATGGAGATCACCTATCAGGGAACCGGTCGGCTCCAGGGAAACGAGACCACCGAGGTCGGGACCTATGTGGCCACGATGCGGCAGGACGGGTCGCTGTGGGGGCAGGGCGAGGGCATCGTCATGACCGCCGACGGCGCGGGGCTCACCTGGAAGGGAAGCGGTGTGGGCCACCCCACGGGCAAGGGAATGGCCGCCAGCTGGCGAGGCGCCATCTACTACCAGACGACCTCGGAGAAGTTCGCCGATCTCAACCACGTCGCGGCCCTGTTCGAGTGGGACATCGACGAGACCGGAGCGGGCTCCGCGAAGATCTGGGAGTGGAAGTAGGGCTCGAAGGGGCTGAGCGCTCCCCCGGTTGCGGCTCCGCGGCCGGCTAGTGGAACGAGTTGCCGCAGGCGCACGTGCTCTGGGCCACGGGGTTGTCGATCGTGAACCCCGAGGCTTCGAGCGTGTCCACGAAGTCGACGGTGGCCTGGGAGAGGTACGGGGCGCTCATCTTGTCGATCACGAGCCTGACGCCGAACTGCTCCTCGAGGCTGTCGGCGTCGCCGACCTGGTCGTCGAGGTACATCGCGTAGCGGAGACCGGAGCATCCGCCGGGCTGCACGGCGACGCGCAGCGCGATGTCCTCGCGGCCCTCCTGCTCGACGAGCTCCTTGACCTTGCCTGCTGCGCTCTCGGTCAGCTGCATCGTTCCACCTCTGGTCGGTTCGAGATCGGACGGACCAAGTATACCCGCGGGCGTGGGCTCACTCCCGGAACTCCGCGGGTTCGGCCCCGGCAGCCTCGAGCAGGTCGTGAGGGGCGATCCGGAAGACGCTGTCGGGCGTCCCGGCGGCCGCCCACACCTCCTCGTGGGCGAGGAGGTCCCGGTCGATCAGCGCCCTGATCGGCCTCGGGAAGCCGAACGGCGGGGTGCCCCCGATGGTGAAGCCCGTCTCGGCGCGAGCCTCGTCGGCCGTGGCCCGGCGGACCTCCGCCGCGCCCAGCAGCGCTGCGAGCTTCCCCACGTCGGCCCGATTGGATCCAGACGTCATCGCGAGCAGGGGCCGGCCGTCGGCCATGAACACGAGCGACTTCACGATCTGGCCGACCTCGCACCCGACGGCTCGGGCGGCGTCGGGGGCCGTCTTCGTCCCCTGGGGGAAGCGGCGGACCTCGATCTCGAGGCCGCGCTCGCGGGCCGCGTCCCGGAACCGCTCCAACGCGCCGCTCACTCGGCCCACTTCCTGGCGAGCTCGGCGACGAGCTGCGTGAGTGAGTCCGCGGCCTCGTCGAACGCCCGGCGCAGACCGAAGCGTCCGGCCATCGAGATCAAGCGAGCTCCCTGCACGGAGACCGAGGCCTGCCCGCACGCGATCACCACCGGGACACGGTGTTGCCGCGCCACCCGCAACACCCCGGCTGGGGTCTTGCCCCGGAGCGATTGCTCGTCGACCTTGCCCTCGCCCGTGACCACGGCGCCCGCGCCCTGGAGACGTTCCTCGAAGCGGACGGCGTCCATGACCACGTCCACGCCGGGTCGAAGCTCCGCTCCGAGGAAGGCGATCAGGCCCGCTCCCAGGCCGCCGGCCGCGCCGGCCCCCGCGACGTCGGCCGCCGCCACACCGAGATCCCGCTCCAGCACCTCGGCGTAGTGACGGAGCGCGCGGTCGAGCAGATCGATCTGCTCGGGGGTCGCGCCCTTCTGTGGCCCGTACACCGCCGCCGCCCCCTGCGGGCCCGCGAGCGGGTTGTCGACGTCGCATGCCACCAGGACCTCGACGCCTCGGAGCTCCGCCGCGAGTCCGGTCGCGTCGATCGACGCGAGGTCGAGGAGCGCTGCGCCGCCCGGCGGCAGCTCACGCATATCCGCGTCGAGGAGCCGGATCCCGAGAGCCTGGGCCATGCCCGCTCCCCCGTCGGTGGTGGCGCTTCCCCCGATGCACACGATGACCCTCGACGGCGAGTGCCGGCAGGCGGCGAGGAGGAGCTCGCCGGTGCCCCGCGTCGTGGCCCGGAGCGGATCGCGCCCTGCCTTCGGCACGATCGCCAGGCCCGAGGCTCGTGCCATCTCGACGATGGCGAGCCCCTCGCCCTCCACGACGCCGTACGTGGCCTCGACGGGCTCCCCGAGGGGACCGGTGACGACCGCGGGCAGCACCCGCCCGCCGAGCGCCGCGACCAGCGTGTCGAGCGTGCCCTCGCCCCCGTCGGCCAGCGGGAGCTCCTCGACATCGTCCCCCGGTCGGCCCTTGCGCCACCCCTCGGCGATGGCCGCCGCGGCCTGGGCAGCGGTCAGCGTGCCGCGGAACTTGTCGGGGGCGGCCAGGACGCGCACGGGGGAACGGTACAATCCGGCGCGATGGCAGGTTCCGTTCACGCGTTGCACCGCTGCCCCGGCCACCGCCGGCCGATGGAGCGCCTCGAACAGGTCGAGGTCGATGAGGCCGGCCTCGCGGGGGATTCGCACCGGGGGGCCGCGTCGATCCGACACGTGCTCGTCCAGGACGAGGAGGTCTGCCGGACGCTCGATCTGTCGCCCGGCGAGGTCAAGGAGAACATCACCGTCTCCGGGATCGACGCGAACTCCCTCCCCTACGGCACGCACCTGACACTCGGCGAGGTCGTGCTCGAGCTCACCAAGGAGTGCGGCCCCTGTTCCCGCATGGACGAGATCCGCCCCGGTCTCCGCGAGCAGCTCCTGGGCCGGCGGGGCGTGTACGCCAAGGTCGTCACGCCGGGCACGCTCCGCGTCGGCGACCCCGTCTCCGTCCAGACACCCGCAGAGGTCATCCCAACGTGATCCTCGATCGGGACCGCCTGCTCGGCGTGGCGCAGGCCGAGCGGGAGGCCATCGGTCGCACGATCCAGTACACGGACCCCGAGCAGTGGGATCGGCCGAGCCGGCTCGACGGCTGGGCGACGCGGGACATCGTTGCGCACCTCGCGGCGTCCGAAGCGGGCGCAGCGGCGACGCTCGGGGGCGAGCCGGCGGCCGAGATCGAGGAGTTCCTGAAGAGCGAGCGCGACGGGCTCACGCTCGAGCGATTCAACGACTGGACCGTCGAGCGGCGGCGGGACGCGCCGTTCCGGGCCGTCGTCGCCGAGTGGGGTCAGAACGCCGATGCCATGCTCACGCGCGCGTCGAGGATCCCCGAGGGCGAGTGGGCCACCCGGCGGGTCACCTGGGTCACCGGCGAGATCCCGGCGCGGTTCCTCCTGCAGTCGCGGGTCATGGAGTGGTGGGTGCACGGGGAGGACATCCGCGCCTCCGGGGGCCTCGCCCCGCGCCGCGAGCACTGGCCCATCTTCTGCACGAACGATCTCGCCATCCGGACCCTCCCATGGGCGCTCGGCCTGGCCGGCCTCCGGTTCGAGCGCCGCAGCATCAGGTTCGAGCTCGAGGGCTCGGGCGAGGGGTCCTGGCACTACGGGCTCGCCCCGCGTGAGCTCCCGGGGGCGTCGAAGCATCCCGATGCGCTCGTCGAGGGCAGGGCCGATCGCTTCGCCGAGGTCGCGTCCAGGCGGGTTCCGGCCGACGTGTACGTCACCGACGGTTCGCTGGTCCTCTCCGGCGACGTGGACCTGGCGGTGACGGCCCTCACCCACATCCGCGCGTTCGCCTGACCGGGGAGAGGAAACCGCGGGCCCCGGTCGCGCGTAGTACCGGCGAGAGTACGGTGCCAAGGATGCGAGCTCGCAGTCCCGGACCCGAGACCACGCTGATGCGCTCCTTCGCCCTGGGCGACGGGAGCTCGGCCGCCCGCCTCTACGACCTGTACGCGGCGCGGATCTACGGCCTCGGGCTGGTGATGCTGGGCAATGAGGCTGCGGCGGAGGATCTCGTGCAGGACACGTTCGTGAAGGCATGGCGGAACGCGGAGCGGTACGACGTCGCCCGAGGCTCGCTCGATACCTGGATCCTGCTGATGGCGCGCAACCTGGCGATCGACTCGTTGCGACGCCGGGTGCTCGAGGCGAGAGCGATGGACGCCACGAGGCCCCGCGACGAGTCCGACCCCTCGGCCGGGCCCGAGACACTCGCCGAGACCGCCGACCTGGCCGATCGGGCCCGACGGGCGATGTCGGCGCTCTCGGACGGCCAGCGTGCCGCGCTCGAGCTCGCCTACTTCGGGGGGAAGACCAGTGCCGAGGTGGCCGAGCTCGAGGGCATCCCGCTCGGCACCGCCAAGACACGCATCCGCACCGCGCTCCTCAAGCTGCGGGAGTCGCTGGAGGCCCCCCGTGACGTGTGAGGAGGTCCGCGAGCAGCTCGCCGAGCATCTGCTGGGAACGCTCCCGGAGGAGGTCGACTCGGATGTCCGGAGCCACCTGCGCGGATGCATGTCGTGCCGGCGCGAGCTGCGCGCGCTCGACGAGGGAGCCAGCACGTTCGCCAGGGCCGCGCACCAGGTGGACCCGCCCGAGGCCCTGCGCGACCGGGTGCTGGGTGTGCTGACCGATGAGATCCGAGAGGCCCCGGAACCGATGCGCCGCAGCGCATTCTGGGGCCGGCGTGCCGTCGCGGTGGCCGCCGCAGTGGTCCTCGTCGGCGGAACGATCGGGGTCGCGGTGGTCGAGCACGGACGGGCCGGACACTTCCGTGGTGTCGCCGCGAGGTACGAGCACTTCCTGGCGGCGCTCGGTGGGCGGGACGTCCGTGTCGGCACCCTGCGGGCAGGAGGCAGCCAGGGCGTGGAGGGCAGCGTGGTCATGTACGACTCCGAGCGCGGTCAGTCCTGGATCCTCGTCCTGATCCGGGCGCCCGGCGAAACCGGTGAGGCGAGCGTCACGGTCAGCTCCCCGAACCGCAGGATCGAGCTGCATCCCATGGAGTTCGACGCCGCGGGCGAGGCCTCGACGTGGCTCGTCACCGCGAACGACATCAGCCGCTTCGATCGCGTCCGCGTCGTGGACGCGGCCGGCAGCGTGCTCGCCGCCGGACGCGTCCAGCACGAGTAGCGCGATCAACCCCGCGTGATCAAGAGGCGCTTCACCTGGCGAGGCGTCGCCCCGAACCGGTACTTGTAGGCGAGATCGCCCTTCAGCATGTCGAACGCGGCGCAGCCCTCCCCGATGGCGCGCTCGATGAGATCGGCGACGAGCACCATCCCGGGCGACAGGCGTGACCACTCCCGGTCGTAGGCCGAGTTGTACAACGAGAACGTGCTGCCGTAGGCGAAGCCGATCGCGCCGGCGGTCTTCATCCCGTCCACCTCCACGAAGGTGAGTCGGAACACGCCGTCCGGCAGGAACGACTCCCCGAGCCGGCGGAAGAAGATCTCCATGCCCGGCCGCATGAACCGGCCCTTGGGCCCCTCGCTGGACCGATGGAGCTCGACGAAGCAGTCGAGGTCGGCGCCGAGTGATCGCTCCGTGGTCTGAACGACGACGTATCCCCCAGTCTCCGCCTCCAGCCGCCTGGCCTTCCTGCGGATCTCGTGCCGGAGCTTCCCGGGCAGTGCGGCCAGGTACGCCTCGTGGGTGGGCGGCAGCGGCAGGAACGGGGCGACGGAGTCCTCCCCCACCTCGACGCGCATTCCCTCGCCGCTCGCCGCGTCCAGCAGGCGCGGCAGCCACGGAGAGTCCTCGGGGATCCCGCGCAGATCCGCGTCGGTCCACCCCTCGTGCGATCCGAGCGACGCGAACAACTCCTTCGCCACGTGGTCCTCCGATCCCGGGATGGCCACCGGGCCCATGTAGTCGGTCACGTCGGTGCCTCCCAGGAAGCGCAGGGTGGTCCCGACGCGCTCCATGGCGCAGGCCCCGACGCACCGGTCGCCGTCGCGCACGAGGGCCAGCAGGAGGGGCGTCGCCTGCCCGAACTCCTCCCAGTAGAGCTTGAGGTAGCGGGGCGAGTGGAAGAAGGTCGACGTGGGATCGGCGTCGACGATACTCATCCAGTCGCGCCGGCGGAAAACCTCGCCGTCCTCGCTCAGCTCGACGGACATGCGTTACCGATCGAGGACGAACAGCGTCTGGGGATAGGTCTTCAGCGTCGGCCAGGTGGGACGGAAGGTGTCCGAGTGCACGATCGAGAGATCGCGCTCCTTGAAGACGTCGACCCACTCGTGCGCGGAGCGGAAAGTGAACGGACACGGCACCCGGTGCCGCCGGTTCAACACCCAGTCCCACGCCTTGTTGAACGCCAGATCGATGCCGTTCTCGGGGGTGTCCTC
The DNA here is from genome assembly GCA_046263085.1 of Actinomycetota bacterium. GTDB lineage: Bacteria > Actinomycetota > UBA4738 > UBA4738 > JACQTL01 > JBHELK01. The sequence continues at coordinate 10,669 of JBHELK010000013.1, read as the reverse complement.
GAGCACGATGATCCGGCGCCCGGCCAGCCGGATCGCCTCGTCGAGCAGGCGCTCCTGGTCCTCGAACCGATCCACGTGATGGAAGACGAACAGCAACATGACGGCATCGAACGAGCCGTCGGCGGCGGGCACGGTGAAGGGGTCGTCGAGGTGCAGGAAGGGAAGGGCCTTCTCACGGTTCTGGTACGAGACGACGTCGGTCAACGTGGGCTCCACGCCGGTGCGCTCGCCCAGCCACCGGCTGATGTAGCCGGTGCCCGCGCCGAGGTCGAGCAGGGTCCAGCCGCGCTCCAGATGGGGCGCGACCTTGCTCCCGACCTCGTTCTCGCGAAGGAACACGTCGGATCAATGATAGGGGCGTCCCGGCGAAACCCCGGGTTCAGCCGCCCTGCACGAACAGGAACGAGATGGCCATGATCACGTAGGCCCCCACCAGCTGGGCGCCCTCCAGCCAGTTGCTCTTGCCGTCCTGCGAGATGACCGAGACGATCACCGTCGCGAGCGCCACGGCCACCACCTCGAAGGTGTCGAACACGAAGTCCATCCGGTGGCTCGTCGCGAGGCTGATCAGCACCAGCGCCGGGGCGACGAACAGCGCGATCTGCACCGATGATCCGATGGCGATCTCCAGGGTGGCATCGACCTTGTTTCGCACCGCCATCAGCACCGCCGAGCCGTGCTCCGCGGCGTTGCCGATGATCGGGATCAGCACCAGGCCCACGAAGAGCTTCGACATCCCGAGGTCCTCGACCGTGGGTTCGAGCGCGCGGACGAGGAGATCCGCCATGACGGCGACGACGGCCGTGGAGCCGAGCAGGATCCCCGTGGCCCGGCGCACCGACCACTCGGCATGCTCGTCGGACTCCGGCGTCCGGAACAGGTGCTCGTGGGTGACGAACATGAACAGCAGCGCGGCGGCGTACAGCGCCATCAGGACCAGCGCCACGGTCACGCTGACCACCTCGCGCTGCACGAACGGCTGGTGTCCGGCGGACAGCACGAAGACGGCGGGCATGACGAGCCCCGTCACCGCGAGGATCAGCGAGCTCGAATGCACCCCGGCCGCCCCGACGCTGAACTCCTGCTCCGTGTGCCGCAGGCCGCCGACCAGCAGCGAGAGTCCCAGCACGAGCAGCAGGTTCCCGATGATCGATCCGATGAGCGACGCCTTCACGATCTCGAGGTCCCCCTGGAGGATCAGGAAGATCGACAGGATCAGCTCCGTCACGTTTCCGAACGTCGCGTTGAGCAGGCCGCCGATCCGGGGTCCCGCATGGATCGCGAGCTGGTCGGTGGAACGCCCGATGAGACCGGCCAGCGGGATGATGACGATCGCGGCCGTGACGAACGTCACGCTGTGCTGATCGAGCGCGAACTCCGCGATCGGTGGGACCGGCAGCAGGACCAGGAGCCACGACAGCCGGGGTTTCGGCATCGCCCGGACCCTACCCCGCGCCTCCGCCGGTGCCGCCGCCTCCCCCGCCGCCGCCTCCGCTGAAGCCGCCCCCGCTGAACCCGCCGCCGGAGCTCGAGGAGCCCCATCCGCTGCTCCAGCTGGACGACGAGTGCGCCACGACCGCCGCAGCCGATGCGACGTGAGTGGTGAGGAGGGAGCGGTTCCACATGTAGCCACCCTGCCCGGGAGGAGCGCCGGGCCACGGAGCGGGCAGCTCCTCGGTCGCCACGAGCGCGCGGACCTGCTTCTCCACCTTGTTGGCCACCCCGAGAGCCACGGCCTCCACCATGTAGTTCTCCCAGATGATCACGGCGAGGGCCGGGGCGTTCGGCAGCGACGAGAAATCCTTGAGGAAGCGCCGGAACGACTTCCATTTCGCCAGTCGCTCCCTCAGCTCCTCGCTGAGACGTGGGGGCATGAAGCGGATCGCCAGGAACCAGCCGACGAGCGCCACGGGGATGACGCCGTACGCGATCCCACCGGCGAGATCCTTGCCCATGAGGTACGCGCCGGCCACGCTCAGCACGGCGAGCAGCGCCACAGCGTTGGCCTCGAGCCTCGACTTCCCCTTGCGGATCTTGGTGACGACGGCGGTCGTCTTCTTCGTGGCGTCCTTCGACCACTCGAGGAGCTTGGTCCTGCGCTTCCCGGTGGCCTCCAGCGACTTCAGCGAGACCGACGTGGAGCCGTCGCCGCCGTCGGGGGCGAAGAGGAAATCCGTGAAGTCCTTGTCCAGCTCGTCGTCCGGCTCCTTCAGGAATCGCAGGGTGAAGTCGTCGGGATCGGACACACGACCGACGGCGCTCACCTCGATGGCGCGGGTGCTCGCGAGATGCAGCAGCTGGGCCCGGTACGCATTCTTCGGCGAGAAGCGGCCTCGATACGCGGCCCACAGGTAGGCCAGTTGCACCGGATGGATGTCCTCGGGCGGCTCCTGAAGGTGCCCGGGGATGCCAGGCACACGGTCCCGGAGGAAGGCGAGGAGGACCAACAGCAGGAACACCATCGGCAGGACCGCGTACAGCACCCCCGCCACGGATCGTTCGAGCTGGTGGCGGTGTCGCAGCGCGTTGGCCTCCCCCGCCAGCCGTCGTTCCTTGGCCACGATCTGCGGGAGGTTGGTCCGGTGGATCAGGAATGCCTTGGGGACGCTTCTGGGTGGGAACACGATGGAGCCCTCGACGAAGGTCCGGGGATGGAGGTCGTCCACCGACAGCATGACGGTCTGCGGGTCGGGGATGTCGACGTTGCCGTTGAACGGCCCGTGACCCCAGGCCCGGACGTCGCCGCGTTCCAGAGGCGTGGTGTCGAATCCGATGTCGTTCTCGCCTCTCGGGCAGGACACGCTCGGCCGCGCCGTGCCCTCGGCCCTCCCCGGGATGTGCACGGCGATCCGGACGTGATCCGTCGGCACGGTCCACCCCGTCCCCACGAACTGCCACAGCAGGTATGCGGTGTCGGTGTAGACCCGCACGGCGCACCGAACCCGATAGGCGATCGTGAACGTCCGCTGCTCGTCCTGGGCGGAGAAGGTCCAGAGCGCGTGGAACTTCCCGTTCTGCTCGGTGGGTGCCACCGTGATCAGGCGCCGGCCGTGTTCCAGGATCCGGAAGTCCTCGATCCGGCCGAACGGCGAGTCGATGTCGAAGAACGCGTAGGTGAACGGGCCGTGGAAGTCGAAGGTCCGGTGCTCGACGATGTCGAGAGTGCCATCGGGCAGCACCGTCGCGTCGATGACGACCCGGGGGAACGAGTAGCTTTTTTCCGCCTGCGCGCCCGATGCGGCGAAGACGACGAGGGCACATCCGAGCAGCGCGGACGCAGCGATCCGGCGCATGCGGAGGAGTCTCGGTCTCACGCGTGAGGGGCCGACGCGGCCGCCTCGCCTGCGCCGGACAGCGCCTCCTGCAGCACGTCCCAGGCCAGGACGGCGCACTTGATGCGGATGGGGTATTTCACGACGCCCTTGAGCGCCACGAGGTCACCGAACTCGTCCTCGTCGGGCTCGACCTCGCCGGCCATCATCCCCCGGAAGTCGGCGGCCAGCGCCTCGGCATCGGCCAGCGACCTCCCCTTGACCGCCTCGGTCAGCATCGAGGCGGACGACTGGGAGATGGAACACCCCTGGCCCTGGAACGCGACGTCCGCGACGGTGCCGTCCTGGACGTGGGCGAAAACGGCGATCTCGTCGCCGCACAGCGGGTTGTTCTTCGAGCACGAGAGCTCCGCGTCCGGCATGGGCCGCTTGTTCCGCGGGGTCTTGTAGTGGTCGAGGATGACTTCCTTGTAGAGGTCTTCGAGCGCCATGAAGCAAGTTTACCGCCGCCCCCGCGGAGGATCGCCTCCCACAAGAAGGGCTCGGGGTGGGGGTTGGGGAGGGTTGGCCCCTCCCCAACAAGGATCAGGATCTAAAGATCTCGGCGGCCCCGGCCAGCCCGGTGACGAGCGCGTCGACATCGTCGCGGTCGTTGTACACGTAGAACGATGCCCTGGCCGTGGCGGGCACCTGGAGGCGCCGCATCAGGATCTGCGCGCAGTGGTGCCCGGCGCGGATCGCGATCCCCTCCTGGTCCAGGATCGTGGCCAGATCGTGGGGGTGGATGTCCTTGAACCAGAACGACACCTCGGCCCCACGTTCCGCGACGTCGGTGGGCCCGAACACGCGAGCGCCGGCCTCGAGCAGCCGCTCGACCGCGTAGGCCGCGAGCTCCTCCTCGTACACCCGGACGTTCCCCATACCCAGCCCGTCGAGGTAGTCGCAAGCGGCGCTGAGCCCGATCTCCTCGGCGATGTTCATCGTGCCGCCCTCGAACTTCCACGGCACTTCGTTCCAGGTCGACATCTCGGGGCGGACCTCGCTGATCATCTCGCCGCCACCGATGAACGGGTCCATGGCCTCGAGCAGCTCGCGCCGGGCGTAGAGGCCGCCGGAGGCGGTCGGCCCGAGCATCTTGTGCCCCGAGAACGCGAGGAAGTCGCAGTCGAGCTCGCACACGTCGACGGGCGCGTGCGCCACGAGTTGCGCGCCGTCGACGCACAGCAGCGCGCCCACCGCATGAGCGGCTTCGGCCAGCGCCCGGATCGGCGGCATCGTGCCGAGCACGTTCGACATGCCGGAGATCGACACGAGCTTCGTCTTCTGGGTGAGGAGCGACGGCAGCTCCGAGAGGTCGAACTGCCCGTCGTCGGCGATCGGGATGTACCGGAGCACTGCGCCGGTGTCCCTGGCCGCGAGCTGCCACGGAACGATGTTCGAGTGGTGCTCGAGCTCGGACAGGAGGACCTCGTCTCCCTCCTTCAGGAACTTCCGGCCCCAACCGTGCGCCACGAGATTGATCGACTCGGTGGTCCCCCGGTTGTGCACCACGGTGGCGGCGTCGTCGGAGCCGATGAAGCGCGCGATGCGTGCCCGGGCGTCCTCGTACATCTGCGTCGCCTCCTCGCCCAGGAGGTGCGCGGAACGATGGATGTTCGCGTTGTGGTTCTCGTAGTAGTCGTTCAGCGCATCGAGCACGGACCGGGGCTTCTGGCTCGTTGCCGCGCTGTCCAGGTACACGAGGCGCTTGCCGCGGATGCGGCGCTCCAGGATCGGAAAGTCCTTCTTGATCCGCTGGACGTCGAGCGGCTCGGGCGCCTCGGGCCGCACCCGCTGGGCCGCGACGGCCATCAGGCCTCCCCGTCCGCTCGTTCCTCGACCCCCATCTCGGGCTTGATCCCCTCGTACCCCTTCGCCTCGAGCTCGTGGGCCAGCTCCGGCCCGCCGCTCTTCACGATGCGCCCGCCCATCATGACGTGCACCCGGTCCGGCGTGATGTAGTTGAGGATCCGCTGGTAATGCGTGATGACGAGAACGCCGAGGTCCGGACCCGCGAGCTGGGAGATGCCGGTGGCGACCTCCCGCAGCGAGTCGATGTCGAGACCGGAATCCGTCTCGTCGAGGATGGCGATCTCGGGCTCCAGCACGGCGAGCTGCAGGACCTCGTTGCGCTTCTTCTCGCCACCCGAGAATCCCTGGTTGACGTAGCGACGGACCATCTCGTCCTCCACGCCCAGGAGATCCATCTTCTCCTTCATGTGCTTGCGGAACGCGAGGGCGGAGATCTCCTCGCCCTTCAGCGCCTTGTACGCCGTGCGCAGGAAGTTCACCACCGAGACCCCCGGCACCTCCGTCGGGTACTGGAACGCCAGGAACAGTCCTCGCTGGGCGCGCTGGTCCGGCGTGAGATCGAGCACGTTCTCGCCCTTGAACGAGATCGTTCCGCTCGTCACCTCGTAGCCGGGCCGGCCCATCAGGACGTTCGCGAGCGTCGACTTCCCCGACCCGTTGGGGCCCATCAGGGCGTGGATCTCGCCCTGGCGGACCGTGAGGTCGATGCCCTTCAGGATCTCCTTGCCCTCGACCGTTGCGTGCAGGTCGCGGATCTCGAGCGTCGCCGTGTCCACTGCAGTGTCAGTCACCGTTCACCTCGATCAGGATGTCGTCCCCCTCCAGCTTCACCTTGTACGCGCGCACCGGCATCGTCGCGGGGAGCGTGCGCGGCTTGCCGGTCTCCAGGTCGAAGGTCGAGCCGTGCTTCGGGCACTCGATCGTCTCGAAGTCCACGTCGATCTCGCCCTCCGACAGATGGGCGTGCGCGTGCGAGCAGATGTCGTCGACGGCCCGGAACTGGCCGTCCCCCAGGTTCGCCACCGCGATCTCGCGCCCGTCCACGACGAACCCCCTGGCCTCGCCGTCGGGGATGTCACCGGCCCCCGCTACCTTGCGTAGCGTCATGCGTTCGATCCCTGGGCAAGCTCGCGCTCGATGGCGGCCGCCAGGCCCTCGCGGACCTCGGTCAGCGCCACGCGATCGAGCACCTCCTGGAAGAACCCGAACACGATCAGACGCTCCGCCTCCTCCCGGGGGATGCCGCGACTCTGCAGGTAGAAGAGTGTGTCCTCCTCGACCGGGCCGACGCTCGCCGCGTGACCGCACCGCACCTCGTTGTTCTCGATCTCGAGGTTGGGGATCGCGTCGGCCTTGGCATGCTCGGAGAGCACGAGGTTCCGGCTGGTCTGGAACGCGTCCGATCGCGATGCGTTGGGCCGGATGTGCACCCACCCGGAGTAGATGGCTCGTGAGGCCTCCTTCAGCGCGCCCTTGTAGAGCAGGTTGCTCGTGCAGTTCGGGGCCACATGGTCCTGGAGCGTGCGGTGGTCGACGTGCTGCTGGGCGCCGGCGAAGAACAGGCCGAGCATCTCGCTGTGCCCGCCGGGCTCGGCGAGGATCGATTCGAACTCGCTGCGGGCCAGATCGCCGCCGAACTGCACGCTCAGGGAGCGGAGCTCCGCGTCGCGGCCCAGCACCGCGCGCTGCACGGACAGATGGGTCACGCCGCTCCCCCAGTCCTGGAGTGAGATGTAGCGAACCCGCGACGCGTTCCCCGCGTGGATCTCGACGACGGCGTCCGAGAGCGATCGGCCGAGGTCCGGGGAGACGTACCGGTCGATGAAGGTGACCTCCGCGTCGTCGCCCACGACCAGCAGCGTGTGGGGGAAGATCGCGGCCCCGTCGCTGTCCAGGTACGTCATCGCCTGGAGGGGAAGCTCCACGGTGACCCCCGGTGGCACGTAGACGAACGATCCGCCGGAGCGGAACGCGGCGTGCAGGGCCGTGAACTTCGTGCGCTCGCTGGGGACGATCGCGTGCAGGTAGCGCTCGACGACGTCGGCGTGCTCGGTCGCAGCGCGATCCAGACTCTCGAAGACCACGCCCCTCGCCGCGAGCTCCGGCAGCAGGTGGGCCGTGAGCACCTCGGAGTTGCGCTGGATGGCGAGCCCGGCCCGGTCGCCGACGTCGCCCGCCGCGTCGAGCAGCTCCGGGGGCACGTCGTCGAGCGTCTGGGCACTGCCGCCCGGCGTGAACGGGACGTGGTCGAACACGAAGTCCGAGAGGTCGGTGTAGCGCCACTCCTCGGTCTCCTGGGACGGGATCGGAGCCGCCTCGAACTCGGCGAGCGCCTGCCGGCGCAGCGAGGTCACGAATGCACTGGATGGCGGGAGGTCGTCCAGTGTCTGCTTCGTGAAGCCGGCTCGTGCGGGGGGCGCCGAGAGGGGCGTGGAGGTGGCCACGCCCAAATTCTATCAATGAGGTCGGATTCACCGCCCCGGCCGGGCACGTGGCCGGGGCACGCCGAGCTCGCCGAGCCCGCCGGACCGGATCCTCCGGCTCCGTGCCCTCAGACGTGGAGCGTGGCGAAGTAGGTGTCGCTCTCGGGAGTGGTCCCCGTGCGCGGCCGGGTGTCGCCCCACACGACGTAGACGTCCCCCCGGAACCACTGCAGGGACATGTAGTCGCCGAGGAAGCCACACATGACCGGATTGTTCCGGCACGTCAGGTTCGGCATCGAGTCCGTGGTGATCCGGCGATGCCGCCACGTCTTGCCGTCGTTCTCCGAGATCGCCAGGGTGATGTCGTTCTTGCCCGTCTTCTCGGCGTTGCCGAACCGGCGGTCGTAGTAGGCCACGTAGAGGGTGCCGTTCTCCCCCACGTCGCCCCACGGCTGCCACTGCGCCGACGGCGCCCTGGCCACCGCGCGCGTCCGCCCCCATGTGGCGCCGTGGTCGGTGGAGACGGCGACGAACACGTCGTTGTTGTGGTTGTCACAGGGCTCGACGGGGAGGCCCGTGCCGAGGTCCACGGCGCACGGGCCGCCGTGACGGAAATCGGCCCAGAAGACGGCGAGCTTCCCCGTCTTGAGGTCCACGCCCATCGATGGGAAGTCGTTCATGCGGTAGCCGTTGGGTGCGAGGCAGGGGTTGCCCGGAGGACACCCGTAGCGGTCGGGCTCGTCGCCGAGGTTGATCGGCTGCAGGGCCGCGTCGTCCGCGACGTGCACCGGAGCCGACCAGGTCGCACCTCCATCCGCCGAGCGCACGAACAGCTGCTGGCACACCAGGGTCGGCGTGTTGCAGTTCTCGAACACGACGTCGATGGATCCGTCGCGCTCCACGACGGGGAAGGACCCCTGGTCGAAGTTGCACCTCGACGCATCCTGGGCGGGGTCGAACACGTCGCCCGAGATGCAAACGTCGCTATTGGTCCCGGAGATCTCCGTTCCGGACCACGTGATGCCACCGTCGTTCGAACGGAAGAAGAAGATGGGGCTCTCGCAGTAGCTCGTCTGATCCGCGCCGCACGCGAAGTCGAACCGCGTGGCCGTCACGTACACGGCGCCATCGTACGGGCTGTCCCCGTACCGATCCACGGCCATGAGCTCCTTGTCCCAGGAGTACCGCAACTCGCCCTCGCCGAGGTTGTCGACCACGGTCACCGGCCGGGCGTGCAGGGCCGGTTCCGAGCACGAGGCGTCCAGCGGCGAGTGCAGATAGGTCCCCTTGTAGCAGTGGTTGGACTTCCACACGAGGACGCCGCTCTCCAGCCCGTACGGCGCGGTGAACGCCGTGCACGAGTAGTAGAGGTTGCCGTGCCGGTCGTGCGCGCTTGCCGGATCGCTGCAGCGCGGATACGCGAAGGTGTCGCCCTGGCTCGTCGGAACGCGGTTCAGCCCGGGCGGAACCGTGTTGTGGTACCAGGAGTCGCCACCGGATAGTGAGGGTGAGACCGAGGTCTGGTTGTAGGAGGTGTCGACGCCGGAACCGTCGTTCTGGGAGACGACGATGTTGCGCGGATCGGCTGGGTTCACGTCGACCCACTCCTCCGCCTGCTGCAGGTACCCGCAGTCCTGCACCACGCGCACGTTGTCGGGCCGTCCGGGAGCGGAGAACACGTTCGAGCAGCCCTCGGTCCGAGCGGCCCGGGCACGGGGGGCATCCACGCCGGGATGCTGCGGGAGCACGCTCGTGTACATTGGGATGGGCCGGCCGTTCGGCAACGTGCCCTGGAATCGGCTCATGGGCTCGTTCGCGCCGCCGGCGGCCGGTGCCGACGCGCCGACCACAGCGACCGCCACCACGAGCAACGCGATCCTGCGCATCGAACCCCCCTCTTACCGACCACTCCCGGACGTGCGTGAGCAAGCTACTGGCCCCGGTCCGGCGAATCAAGGGTGAGGTCTACCGCCACGCGAGCTCGGCGGAGTCAGCTTTCTTCGAGGACGGTGAGGACGTCGGCGCCGTAGCGCTCGACCTTGGCCGGCCCGATCCCGGAGATCGACCGGAGGTCGGCGGCCGACCGGGGCCGGCGGGCCGCGATCTCGACGAGCGTGGCGTCGTGGAAGACGACGTACGCCGGCACGCCGTCGCGGTCGGCCCGTTCGCGACGCCACCGCTTGAGGGCGTCGAAGAGCGGGTCGTTCGTGGGCAGTGGAGGTTTGGGAGTGCCCGCGGCTCGAGGGGAGCCCGTGAGCATCGGCCCTTCTGCCTCGGCGATCCCGGCGAGTTCGCCGACGAACGGGCTTCGACCGGCCCGCGCGTCTGCCGGCCACGTGACGAAGACGAATCGCTTGGCTCGGGTGACGCCGACGTAGAGGAGCCGGCGTTCCTCGTCGACGGGAGCCCGGCTTCGCCCCGAGCGGAACGGCAGCTCGCCGTCGAGGAGCCGGGGAAGGAAGACGGCGTCGAACTCCAGGCCCTTGGCTCGGTGATACGTCATGAGGTTCACGCCCCGGCCCGATCGCTCCACCGAGAATCGGCGCGTCAGCTCCTCCAGGAAGTCGGTGGTTGACCCCGTCGGGTGGGCGTGGGCGAACTCGCGCCCGAGCGCCCGAAGGCGGGAGAGATCCGACTGGCGCGTGGCCTCCTCCTCCGAGTCGGGCTCCGCGTTCGGGTCGTGGCCGAGCGCGGTGGTGGCCCGGTCCACGACGTCGACGACCGGCCCGACTGTCTCTCTCCGGAGTCTGGAGAAGGCGGCCCGCGGGCCGGGCCGGCGCAGGAAGGCGCCGTCGCGGACCTGGAAGGGGATGCCGGCGTCGGCGAGCGCCTCCTCGAAGCGCTCGGAGCGGGCGTTGATGCGATACAGGACGGCCATGTCCTCGTATGGGATCCGCTCGCCCCCATGGAGCCGGCGGACCTCCTGGACAACGAGATCGGCCTCCGATGCCTCGTCGGCGACAGGTCGGATCGTGGATTGCGGTCCGGAGGAGCGGGTGGGCCGGAGTTTCTTGTCGTAACCGCCGAGCTTGTCGCTCAGGCGGTTCGCCAGGACCAAGACCTCCGGGGTTGAGCGGTAGTTGTCCTCGAGCTTCACTATGCGCGCCCGCGGGAAGCGATCGG
>JBHELK010000012.1:0-20358 GCA_046263085.1 Actinomycetota bacterium | reverse complement strand
GCGCAGCACAGCCCCAGCGTCTCGCGCACCAGGCGCTCCGGCCCCAGGCGCTTCGCCCGCTCCCGCATGAACCGCTCGCCGACGCCGGGAAGCTGGTACATGGCGAAGGCGGCGACCACCATGGGGTCGGGGCGACCCCCGCGGCCCCAGGGGAGGGCCGGGCTCGTGAGCACGAGTCCCTCCGCCGATCCCGGCTCCAATGCCGCCTGCAGCACGGAGATCGCGCCGCCCATGGAGTTCCCCACGAGCACCACCGGCCCGCGCGTCTCGACGTCCATGAACCTCGACAGAAGCTGACGGTTGGCCTTGATCCCTGCGCTGCGCCCCTCGCGGGGCGTCTTGCCGAACCCGACGAGGTCGATCGCCACCACTCTTCCGCGCTCCGCGAGTCGCGGGGCGACGGCCAGCCAGTTCAACAGCGATCCGCCGAGCCCGTGCACACAGACGAAGGTGAGTCCCTCGGGCCCGTCCCACTCACGGAAGTGGACGGGCCCGTCGAGATCGATCCACCTGCTGTCGGGCAGCTCGATGCTCACGTCGGCAGCGTAGCCGAGGATCCCGCTCGCAGCCCTACAGCGGGATCAGGCTGCCGTTCACGAACGACCAACCGCTGGCGATCTGCAGGATCTTCGTCATGCGTGTGCCGGCGAGCATGCCCGGCAGGATCTCTCCGGCCGAGGCGGTGCAACCGCGCTTGTTGCACCCGGCCTTGCCGTCCCAGATCACGATGTGCGTGAAGTCGCCGACAGCTTCGCCGGTCACCGCCTTCACGCCGCTCCCCGAGTCACCGGGCGACCCCACGCCGTACCAGGCGAACGCCGTGCCGCCGCGCGCCGTCATGATCGGCGCCACACCGGCCCTCGGCGTGCCGCCGGTGCCGACCACGGCCCCGTGGCCGAAGTGCTCGACGACGGTGGGCGAGTTGCTCGTGTACACGCCGATCGGCCCGCCCCACACCGGCATCGTCGGATTCACCCAGGACTGGTACTGCGGATAGATCTGGATCAGCGAGAAGTCGTCACCGATCCCGTTGTTGTGCGACAGGACGAACGTCCCGATGTGGTAGAAGCCCGGCAGGCCCTGGCCGACCGGTGGCACGACGTAGGCCGTCACGTCCGGGTATCCACCGAGCGCGTCCTTCGCCGCGCAGTGGCCGGCCGTCCCGATGCCGTACGTGCCGTTCTTCTGGAACACGAAGTTCGCGGAGCACCACGCGAAGCCGACGGGGTTCGTGGTCACCGTGACGAGCCACTGCCCCGGACGGATCCCCGGATACACCAGCCCCGCCACCGGCATCGGTGCGCCCGACGGCAGGGGCGCGCCCCTCGTCCCCGAGCGCATCACCCTGTGGAAGTAGCGCATGTCGTACCAGCCGGGCCCTTTCGTGCTGACCGGCACGGCCCACCCCCCGGCGACGCGCTCGGCGCCGGCCACGGCCGGCCGCCGCGCGTGTGTGCCCGAGACCGCGGACGCGTTGGAGGTGGGCACCAGCAATGCGAGCGCGGCAAGCAGAGCGAGGACGAAGGTTGTCTTGGTTCGCATGATCGCCCTTTCGGATGCGGTCGGGAGCGCCTCTTCAACCGTTCCCGCCCCGCTCCGGCGCCGAAACATCGGCCGACTGCCGTAAGCTGGCGCGAAGCGATGGCCGTCGTCACCCTTCGATCGCCGCTCCGCCAGCTCGCGGACGACCGCTCCGAGGTCCGCGTGGCCGGTGCGACCCTGAGCGAGGTCCTGCAGGGCCTCCAGCGCGCGCATCCACGCCTGAGCGGGTGGATCCTCGATGAGCGCGGCGCCGTCCGCGAGCACGTGAACGTCTTCGTCGACGGCGAGCGAGCCGCGCTCGATGCGTCGGTCGACGACCGGGCCAGGATCCACATCATCCAGAACATCTCCGGCGGCGCACCCGAGGAGGCGGAGCTTCTCGTGGGGACGAACAAGGGACTGTTCGTCCTGCGAGGGGAACGCGGCGGCGCGATGCGCGTGGCCGGGCGGAAGTTCGAGGGCCTCGTGTGCGAGTACGCGATGCGCGACCCGCGCACCGGCACGTACTACGCCTCGGTCACCCACGGGCAGTACGGCCCGCATCTGTACCTCGCCGACGACCCGGCGGGGGACTGGGAGGAGGCGAACGGTCCGGCCTTCCCCGAGGACGCCGAGGCCACGGTGGCCCGCACGTGGGTCATCCAGCCCGGCGAGGCCGACGGCGTGCTCTACGCGGGGGTGGCGCCCGCAGCGCTGTTCGAGAGTCGCGACGGCGGCCGGTCCTGGGAGCTGAACCGTCCGTTGTGGGATCAGCCCACGCGGCCCGAATGGCCCGGCGGCGCCGGCGGCCTCTGTCTGCACTCGATCGCCACGTGGCCGGGGCAGCCCGATCGCTTCGCCATCGGCATCTCGGCCGTCGGCGTGTGGCTCACCGAGGACGGCGGCAAGTCCTGGCGCAACACGGCCGAGCGGCTCGTCGCGCGGTACGAGCCCGAGAACGCCCCACCGACCTTCCTCGGCAAGTGCGTGCACAACCTGCATCGCTCGCCGATGCAGCCGGAGACGATGTACCTGCAGTTCCACGGCGGCGTGTACCGCTCCGACGACGCGGGCGAGACGTGGAACGACATCGGCACCGACTCCGGCCTGCCGTCCGACTTCGGGTTCCCGCTGGTGGCGCATCCGCACGACCCGGACCGGGCCTTCGTCATCCCGCTCACCGCCGACCTCGACCGCGTGACTCCGGAGGGCAAGGTCCGCGTGTTCGAGACCAGCGATCGAGGCGCGTCGTGGCGCGCGCTCACCGACGGGCTGCCGCAGCAGGACGCGTACCTCACGATCCTGCGCCAGGCGTTCGGGCACGACGGCCGCGACCCGCTCGGGCTGTACTTCGGCGCCGAGTCGGGCGAGGTGTTCGGGTCCGCCGACGGCGGCGAGCGCTGGACCACCGTCGCCGAGCACCTCCCGCCGGTCACGTCGGTCCGCGTCTCCGCGTAGTGCTCGACGTCCTCCGGGGTTTCCCGCGGGCCGCTCCCGCCGGCCGGCCCGGCGACCCCGGCCTGTTCGGTCCCGACAGCGTGGCGTGGAAGGTCAACAGCGAGACGGCACTCCTGCTGGGAGCGGGCAGAGCGCTGCTGCTGCAGCTCGCACATCCGGGTGTGGCGGCCGGTGTCGCCGATCACAGCGGGTTCCCTCGCCGGGCCTTCCCCCGGCTGTGGCGGACCCTCGAGACGTCGCTCACGATCTCCTTCGGCGACGCCGAGCAATCCGCGCAGGCCGCCGAGCGGGTCAACGCGGTGCACCGGCGGGTTCACGGCGCGACGTACGACGCGCTCGATCCCGAGCTCCTGATCTGGGTCCACGCCACGCTCGTCGACTCGGCTCTCGTGGCCCACGACCGGTTCGTGGGTGGTCTCTCCGGGTCGGATCGGGAGCGCTACTACCGGGAGATGAAGCGCCAGGCGGCCGCGTTCGAGATCCCCGGGGCCGTTCTTCCCGGGAACCTGGGGGACTTTCGCCGGTACGTTCGAAAGCAGCTCCCCCGGCTCCGGGTGACGGAGGAGGCCCGCATGCTCGCGGCGGACGTCCTGTCGCCGCCGGTCCCGCTGTACCTCCGCCCGGCCGCCATGGCGTTCCGGCAGGTCACGATCGGTCTCCTGCCCCCGGCCGCGCGCGAGGCCTACGGCCTGCGATGGGGCCGGATGCGGGAATCGGCCCTGGCGGGAGGCTCCGCCACGATCCGGGCGATGCTCCCCGCCGTGCCGAACGTCCTCAGGCACTGGCCGCAGGCCCGGGCCGCGGGGCGCCGGGTAGCTGCCGACGCCGACGCCGTCCCTCAGAAGGGTCGCTCGGCCCTGGCTCGATAGGCGCTGGCGGCAGCCTCGAGGAAGGCCTCGTCCGACATCCCTTCCGACCCCGGGACCCGGTGTCGGAACGCGGTCGCCAGCTGCGCGGCGAGAGCCGTTCGCGCCTCCGGCCGGAGCGTCGTCCTGCGCTCGAGGAAGGACCGGATGACGGTGTAGTCACGGTCGGTGAGCGCGGTCGCGTCGATCCACGGGAGTGCGGGCGTATCGCCCGCGATCACGGGAGCCGGCAGTCGGGCCTTGGTCTCCCGCACGACGAAGGTCCCCGCGGCGAGATCGCCCAGCCTCCGGGGCGGGTGAGTGAGCGCCATCGAGATCATGCCGACGGCGTAGAACCCGGGCAGGAGATCGACGATGCGGAGCAGGTTGCGAACGATCACCGCGGGCCAGCGAACGGGACGACCGTCGCGATCGACGACGCGGAGACCCTGCGCCCGCTTGCCGATGGTCCGGCCGTGCCACAACCCCTCGAGGATCGGGTAGTAGCCCCACAGCAGGAGAAAGACCACGATGAGGAAGGCGATGGCGGCCGACGTTCCCGCTCCACCTTCGGTTGCGGCGCCGTACGCGAACGTGAACAGCAACAGGGCACCCCCCTGGATGGCCGTGTCGATGATCGTCGCGATCATCCGCGACCCCAGTCCGGCAGCGTCGAAAGAGAGGGGAACGGCCTCGGGCGTGACCGTCCTGTCGGGTCCCCAGGCCATCCACCCTCCTAGACTTGGCTCGTGGACGTCGATTCCTTCATCGCGAAGTATTCCCAGGAATGGCGTCGGCTGGAAGAGCGGTGCTCTGGTGACCTCAGCCAGACCCCCGGCGCCGAGATCGACGAAACCGTCCGGCTGTACCTGCGGACCTCCGCCCATCTGGCCGAGGCCAGGAGCCGCTACCGCGATCCCTCGCTCGAGACCTACCTCAACCGACTGGTGGCCACGGCGCACGGCGCCGTGTACGCCGCACGGCCGGCGACCGTCCGTGGGGGCATCCGCTTCTTCGGGAGGCGGTACCGGCAGGCCGTTCGCGACACCGCGCCGTTCATCGCGGCCGCCGCCGCGCTCATGGTGGTCGTCGCACTTGCGTCTCTCCTGTGGATCGCCACATCGCCCGAGGCCGCGGCCGGAGTGATCCCAGCGGCTGCGCGCGACGCGATCCGCCGTGGCGGCGGAAGCGGAAGCCTGGCGGTTCCTCCGGCCGGCCTCTCCACCGTGATCCTGCTGAACAACGTGCAGGTGGCATTCCTGGCGTTCGCGCTGGGCATCACCCTCGGCGTCGGCACGATCTACGTGGTCGTGCAGAACGCGCTCCTGCTCGGCGTCCTGGGGGGCGCGTTCCAGGCGGCGGGGCATGCCGGCACCTTCTGGTCGCTGATCCTGCCGCACGGTCTGCTCGAGCTGACGGCGATCTGCATCTCGGCGGGCGCGGGGCTGCGCATCGGCTGGAGCATCGTCGACCCCGGCGACCGGTCTCGAGGCGCCGCACTCGTCGAGGCATCGCGCGACGCCGTCCTCGTCGTGCTGGGGGTGATCCCCGCGTTCTGCGTGGCCGCGCTGATCGAGGGGTTCGTCACGGGGCGGGGTCTTCCCGATTCCGTCGAGCTCGCGCTCGGCGCCGTGGTAGCGGCCGGGTACGTGGCGTTCCTCTTCGGCCGGTTCCATGCGCCGGGGCGCGAGCCGTCGCGAGGGGTCGCTACAGCCGCCCCGTCGACTTGATCCGGAGGTAACGGTCGGCGAGCGCGCCGGCGAGATCCTCCGGCGAACGGTCCTCGACCGGCACCCCCAGGCGGCGGAGCATCGAAGCGGAACCGTCCCGGGCGGCCACGGTCGCCACGGCGGCCGCCTTCCGGTAGACGGCCTCCGAGGTCTCCGGCATCGACGTGGCAGCCTCGAGCAGTACGGGGTCGGCCACCGATCCGACCACCACCACGTGGCGGGACAGGAGCGCTGGGAGCGCGGCGAAGAGACCCTCCATCGCCGACCGGTCAGTGAGCTCGGTGAGCAGCACGAGCATCGCCCGACGCCGATACCGGGAGAGCACCGCGGCGAACGCGCCGCGGTAGTCCGGAGCCTCGAACGACGGGCGGACCTCGAACAGGGCGTCGAGGACCCTCCTCGGCTGGGCCGGGCCACCGCGCGGACCGAGCATCGACAGCACGCGGCTGTCGAAAGCCGCCATGCCGGCATGGTCGCCGAGACGGACGGCCAGATAGGTCACGGCCATGGCCGCGTCGAGGACGTGGTCGAACCGCGACTGCCCCGCCACGTTGGCGGCCATCATGCGACTCGCGTCCAGGAGCAGCACGACCTGCTGGTTGCGCTCGTCGCGGTACTCGTTCGCGATTGCCCGTCCGGCGCGAGCGGTGGCCCTCCAGTTGATCCGCCGGAGCTCGTCGTCGGACCGGTACTCGCGCAGGGAGTCGAAGTCGGTTCCCTCACCACGGGCCGAGGCCGGCCGGGCACCCGCCAGCAAGGCCCGGGCCCGCTCCGCGCGGAGCTCGACGGCCCGCCGGCCCGGGAGCGACGGGTACACCTTGATCCGGTCCGCAACCGGCACCGTCGCCTGTCGGCCGGCGAGGCCCAGCGGCCCACGGGTCCGGACGCTCACCGGACCGAGCGCCGCGTACCCCCGTCGCTCGGGACGGATCTCCGCGCTCACACGGCCCCACGCCCGCGGACGGAGCCTGACGCCATGTCGCGGAGGACGCCGGGAGAGCGACGGCGGCGACGCGTCGCGGAGCGCCACGACGAGCGGTCTCCCGACCGGGTTGTGGAGCGACAGCGAGACCGTCGCGGATTTCCCCGCTGTGAGCACGGCCGGGACGTCGCGGCCGAGCTGGAGGTCGCCTGGGCGGGGCGCGAGCAGGACGTCGAGGCCCGCTGCGGCGACCAGGATCCCCCCGCCCACCAGGGCGACCACCACCGGCGGGGCCGGAGCCACCGCGGCGAGGGCTGCGAGCGCGAGGATCGCGACGGGGAAACGGCCCGAGACGAACATCCGTCAGGTCGGTACGGCGACGCGAGCCAGGATGCCGTCGAGGATGCGATCGGGCGTCGCGCCCTCGAGCTCGACCTCCGGCCGGACCACGATGCGGTGGCGCCAGGCGGGTTTCGCCATGGCTTTCACGTCGTCCGGGGTGACGAAGGTGCGTCCGCCCAGCCACGCCACGGCTTTCGCCGCGTGCAGGAGCATGGCCGAGCCACGAGGGCTGACGCCGAGCGACAGCGACGGGCTTCGGCGAGTCTCGTTCGCCAGGGACACGACGTAGTCGACGACGGCGTCGGCCACCAACACCCCGACGACCGCGGCGGCGCCGGCCTCGATCTCGGCGCGCCCCGCCACCGGCTGCACGCCGAGCGACGCGAGATCGTGCGGATCCTTCCCCTCGTCGTGCATCCGCAGCACGGCTCGCTCCTGGACCGGATCCGGGTATCCCACCGCGAGCTTGAACAGGAAGCGGTCGACCTGCGCTTCCGGGAGCGGATACGTCCCCTCGTACTCGACCGGGTTCTGCGTCGCCAGCACCAGGAACGGCTCGGGGAGCGCATGCGCCTCGCCCTCGATGGAGACCTGGCGCTCCTCCATGGCCTCGAGCAGGGCGGCCTGCGTCTTGGGTGGGGTGCGGTTCAGCTCGTCGGCGAGCAGGAGGTTCGTGAACGTGGGGCCTTCCCGGAACCGGAACTCGCCGGTCCGCGCCTCATACGTCACGTTGCCGGTCACGTCCGAGGGCATGAGGTCGGGGGTGAACTGGATCCGCCTGAACCGCAGGTCGAGCGCGTGCGCGATGGCCTTGGCCAGCAGGGTCTTGGCCACGCCGGGGACACCCTCGAGGATCACGTGACCTCGCACGAGCAGGGCCACGAGGAGGCCCGAAACCACGCCGTTCTGACCGACGACGGCCTTCGAGACCTCGGCGCGGACGCGATCGAGCGCCGCGCGCGGGTCGCCCGGCGACCCGTGTTCGCTCACGTGCCGTGCTCCACGGCCCGAGCGATCGTCTCGAGCTCCCGGGCCAGCGCGAGGAGCGCATCGTCGCCGGCGACCGGACCGGCCTCGAGCGCTTCGCGCACTCGTGATTCGGGGACGCCGGTCGCGGCGGCGACCCGCGGCACCACCGACTCCTCGGGCGTGCCGTGCGTGACCCCGATCCTCTTCGACACGCGGTCCATCGTCGCGCGTCGGAGCACCTCGGCGCCATGGCCGGTGGCTCGAGCCGCCCGATAGAGCGCCCCGACCGCCTCGACCAGCTCGGTGCCTGGGATCGGGGACGCGGGCTCCTCGGGAACGGGCCGCCCCAACCGCCGGGCCCGGAAGATCGCGAATGCGATCAGTGCAGCGGCAAGCGCGAGGATCACGACGCGCGCCCGAACCGGGAGCGCCGTCCACACCCCGCGAGAGGGAGCCGCCCCGGGCGGGACCGCCGGGCCGAACAGGACCGGTCCGTCGCCGATGACGCGGCGCGCCAGGACGGCGTTGTCCGCCCGAGCCAGCAGTTCGTTCGTGAGCGGCGACACGCCGCCGAGCAGCACGATCGTCCCCCGCCCCAGGCCCCGCTCGAGGAGGAGAGAGCCGCGACCCGTCCCGAAGCATCCGGTCCAGCCCGCGAGCGAGGGAAGGAACACGTCGTCCGTGGAAAGGGCCTCCACGGCCGCGACGTTCGCGGCCTCCGGAGCGATGCAATCCGCGGGCACGGTGACCGTCTCCGACAGCCCGCCGGCGCGCCCGAGCCGATCGGCGCCCAGGAGACGCACCAGCGCCGATCCGGGATCGGCGACGACGAGCCGCCCGCCGCCGGCGACCCACTGTAGGAGAGGCCGCTCCTGGTCCTCGGAGCGCAGGTCCTGGCGCAGGAGGAACGCGCCCATCGCACCGGGGCTCGCCGCATCGGCCACCTCCACCCCCGTGGCGGCCAGGACGCGCCGGAGCGCGAGGAGGCCCTGCGGCCCGTCCTCGTCGCCGGGCGTTCCGGTGGGCCCGAGGAGCACGACCACCGCCAGCAACCCGCCGATCGCTCCGACCACGAGGGCGATCCTCGAGCCGCGGCTCATCGGGCGCCGGCCGCGCGGGCCGCTCCTCGGAGCACGTCGATCTGTTCGGGATGCGCCGCCGCGCCTCCGTACACCACGCGCTCGAATACGCCGGTGGCGTCGCCGACGGCCGTTGCGAGCGCGGGGCGGCGAACGGACACCGCGCGGCGGCAGTCGCCCGCCGTGATGCTCGGTGCGTCCGGGATCACACCGCGGGCCGTGAGTGCGTCGAGCAACACGTGATACAGGGCCCGGATCGCCTCTGTGAGGTCGCCGCGCGCGAGCGCCTCGTCGGAGAGACGCTGCCAGTCGACGCCGCGCTGCGCCGGCACCCGGTCGACCTGCGATTCCGGTACGACGTGAACGCCGAAGCGCCGCACCAGCAGCGTCGCAGCCACGGTCAGCAGCACCAGGGCGACCCACAGCACCACGTTGCCGGGCCCGGCGATCGCGCCGATGCCGCGGCGGATGGCGTCCGCCACATTGCCGAACCACCGTCTGAATCGTGAGCCGGCTCCGGGGTTCGCCGAGATGTTCCGATACGCCGGACCGAGCGTCGAACGGATCGATCCCGGTGGCACCGCCGGCGGACGTAACGCGCCGCGCGCCGCCTCGATCAGCGAGGACACGTGCCGCCCGGCCCGGCGGAAGTCCGAGGCTGCCGTTCCGGGGAGGCCGTAGAGGAACGCGTCGGCCGGGATCGGCACCGTGTCTCCGCCGCTCGCCACCGCGACCGGGCCCACGTCGTCGCGGATCGCCTGCATCCGGGCGATGGTCGGCGACGCCTCGCCGACACGCGCGATCGAGAGCGCATCGCGCAGTCGCTCCACGTAGCCGGAGGCCGTCACCGCGGTGTCGGCGCGGGCACCGACAGGGACGCCGATCAACAGGACGGCCGCCACCGCGGCGCTACGGCGAATACGTCGGCCCCTGGAGCTCCTGCGCCATGACCTGGATGTCGAAGCCCTCCTTGCGGATCCGCATGTCGTAGTAGAGGAGCACGGTCACGGTAGTGATGAAGGGCCCCGTGATGATGCCGCTGATGGCGCCACCCAGGAAGCGCAGGATCCACCCGTTCGTCCCGACGTGCATCGCGGCGAATGACGCGGGAAGGGAGATGATCGCGCCCGCGATGCCGGCGAGCAGGGACGCGAGCACAACGGTCCCGAGGATCTTCCAGAACGACCCCTTGGCCAGCCGCCACGACCGGCGCATGGCGGCGCGACCGCGCGCGTCCTCCTCGACCACGACGGCCGTCGAGAAGAGGAAGCGCACGTGGAAGATGAACGCAGGGATCACGAGCAGGATGAATCCGCCCACGAACGCGAGGAACGACAGCACGATCACGAGCAGGATCGAGCCCACCCGTCTGAGCGCGTACGAGTAGGCCCCCCTCACCCCGGGATCGCGTCCTCGATAGAACTCGCCGACCGCCCGCACCGTGGCGCCGGTGAGGAACGGCTGCACGATCAAGAAGGAAGCGAATGAGAACGCGCCGACCACGGCGGCGGCCACTCCCTCCTTGCTGCGGGGGATGTACACCCGTCCATTCACGACGAACGGCGAGCTCACCAATCGGATCGACAGTTGTTGGAGGAACGTGTACGGCACGAGGACGAAGGCCGTGATCCCGAGCAGCGTCCTCCAGTGCAGCCGGTACAGGCTGACCGCCGTATCCAGGATCTTGCCCACGCCCATCGGTTCGAGAGGAAGGGGCCGGTCACGTGCCCAGGGCGCGGCGGGAGGGCCAGGGGGCGGCGGGACCCCGCCCGACGATGGCTGGACGGGCGTGTGGGGCGGCGGCGGTGGCTTCGGGGACCAGCCTGGGTCAAAGGGGTTGTCCGCCATGTTCGATGCGTACGATACGGCACCAGCCCCGACAGGTTCGACCGACTTGCCCCTCCCGAGGAATGAACCGCTGACCTGCGATGTTGAGGAAATATGGAGGTCGGACGGTCGGCCTACCTGGGGACCTTTACAAATGTCGGGGGCCCCTGCTAGCATCCCAAGCAGGTGGCCGGCTGAAGGCCCGCTTCAGTTTGCCCTCATAGCCCGCAACGCCGTGTGGACATCCTGACGCCCCGGGCCCCGGCCTGCCTCGGTTATCTGAGAACTACGGAAGGGAAGTACCAAAGAAGATGGGTGAACCAGCTAGACCACTCGGAACAGACGACGCCGACGATCTTCGCCTGTACCTCGAGGCCGCGGCGCGAGAGCCCCTGCTCACGAAGCAGGAGGAGATCGATCTCGCGCAGACCATCGAGAAGGGCAAGGCCGCGGAGGAGAAGCTGGCCGCCGGTCGCGTCCGGTCGGACGCCACCATCCGCCGGCTTCGCACCGACATGCGCGTGGCAGAGGCCGCGAGGCAGCGCTTCATCATGGCCAACCTCCGGCTCGTGGTGTCCGTGGCCCGCAAGTACCAGGGCCAGGGGCTGCCGCTGCTCGACCTCATCCAGGAGGGCAACATCGGGCTCATGCGCGCGGTCGAGCTCTTCGACTGGCGCCGCGGGTTCAAGTTCTCCACGTACGCCACGTGGTGGATCCGCCAGGGCATCACGCGCGCCATCGCGGATCGCTCGCGTTCGATCCGGCTGCCGGTGCACATCCACGACCGGCTGCGCAAGCTGAACCGCTCCAAGTTCCAGTTCGCGCAGACCAAGGGCCGCGAGCCCACGCGCGAGGAGCTGGCCAAGATCCTGGACACCACGGTGCAGGAGGTGGACGACCTCACGGAGATGGGCCGGCGCGAGCCGCTCTCGCTGCAGTCGCCGGTCGGTGAGGAGACCGAGCTGGGCGACCTCATCGAGGAGCAGGACTCCGAGGGCCAGTTCAACGAGGTCGAGGACGCGCTGCTCCGCCAGGAGATCGGCGAGGCGGTCGATGACCTGCTCGACGAGCGCGAGCGCCAGGTCGTGGCCCTGCGCTACGGCCTGGAGACGGGCCAGCCGCTGTCGCTGCGCGAGACCGGCAAGGTGCTCGGGCTCAGCGGCGAGCGCGTGCGGCTCATCGAGCGGGAGGCGCTGCGCAAGCTGCGCGACTCCGAGGAGATAGCTGCCGCCGTCGTGCCGTAAGCCGGCCGTAGTGTTGACAGGGAGGCCCGTGGAAGCCTGCCTCCGGCTGGCGCGTTCGGTAAGGTTCATGGACCCGCTCGGCGCCTTCGGCGTTCGTCAGTTCCTTGACACGCGTGTACTCGGCGGAGTGGCATGAACCGGAAGCCGAACGCTCGTGGGCAATCTACTGTCGCGTCCCCGGGCATCCGTTCGCTGGGATGTTCGTTCGCTCAAAGCTGGCGGCTGAGTTTTGTGCAGGTGAACAAAGGAGGTTGAACTGGGAGCGCGAACTGCTGAATCCAAGGATGCCTCCTGGAGTCGCGGTCGACCACGCCGACACACTGCTCCAGCTCGGCCCTTGGAAGGAGACGTGGTGATAACGAAGGCACAGAGTATCGGCCGAGGAGTAGCGCTCGCTGCCCGCGTGTCTTGGGCTAGGAGTTGCGTTCTTCGCACCTCCTGCCAGCGCGAACCACACACAGCGAAACTGCAATGTCAGGTTGAACGATGACTCAAAGCAGAGTCAGGGAGCCTACGACCAAGGCACGGTAGACGGAAACGGAGTCGGAACCTTCCAGGGAGACCTCGGGACGATCGACGCGTTTTCTCCGGATCATGGTCCGGACAAAAGCATTCTCCGATCCATCTATGTGGTACACGACCAGAAGAATTTGATTGAACTGGGGTGGCTTTGGACCCCAGACCAAGATACAGCGACTGCCCAGGGATATCCTCATACTACGAATCAACCAACTGTATTTGCTGTCCGCGAGGTTCGAGGCGTTTACAAGCCGTATCTCGAAGATCCGAACCCTGTAAACACCGGCTGGGGCACATTGTCGAACGGAGCCCATACCTTTCAGATCATTCACGCGGCAAGGATTGCGGATCCGACCGTCGACACGAGTTATTGGAACCTCTATCGTGACGGCAAATTCGTAAGGATCATCCGCGTGGGGTTTGATCGCGGGTATGTCTCGGCAGCATCCGAGGCCTTCGGTTTATGTGACAGCCTTTTGTCGCACTATTCCTCGATGCAAAAACTCAGAAATATCAATCCGAACTCCGGCTGGGAGCTCTGGGGCTCTCCGACGCCATTCAAGCAACACTCCGAATGGTGGTGGTATAGCCCCAGCGCCGTTAATGCTTGGCAAGTGCTTCACTGCCAGAAGGAATTCTGTCATGACTACACAGGACTAGCACCATAGTCAAGAGGAGAGATGCCGGATGAACAGGCAACGAGTCCTTGTGGCCGCGTGCTCGAGCTTTCTTATTCTCTTTGTAGCTGCCGCGACCGAACGTGGAGAACCGACCGGAGCGAGGATATCGGATCGCGCCGCCCGGAATGGCGTGGCCGGATTAAGCCTGCACCCTCGAACCACAACTCAAGCGGCAAGGTCTCCGCGTATCCAGAGCCGCAGGCAAGTTGAGAGTAGTACGGTGAGCCTACCGACGGATCACCCGCTTGGTTTTGCCGCGATTGAGGTACCGCTGGAGACTGCCCATGACGCGATACGTGCATGTGGGTGTCCCTGGGTTCCCGACTCTGGGCCAGCCGGAGCTGCTCATGTGGCCGACGCTTGGTTCGATCCCGCATTCAGCGCTGTCGCCCTGGAATTCGATGGCGGGCTGGAGCTTGATTACTATCCGGATAGCAGAAGCCAGCAGCAGTGGGCCACGGATAACGCAGCACTCATCGCGGACGACTTCCCCGGAACGTTTGTTGTCGTTCGCTCCACAGAGGGGGTCGGTGCTGAACCGGGTCCCGATCACCCTTCGAGCCTCGCATGGTTGGAGGGACAGGATGAGGAAACCCTTTATGGCCTAGACGGCCAATCCGTTTCTCAGCTCGTCGCAATTGCGAACTCGATGGTAGCTGCCAGCACGTAGGCACTATCTGTCATGCGAGTCGATCCCAAAGAACAGGACTCCGAGGGCCAGTTCAACGAGGTCGAGGACGCGCTGCTCCGCCAGGAGATCGGCGAGGCGGTTGATGACCTGCTCGACGAGCGCGAGCGCCAGGTCGTGGCGCTGCGCTACGGCCTGGAGACGGGCCAGCCGCTGTCGCTGCGCGAGACGGGCAAGGTGCTCGGGCTCAGCGGCGAGCGGGTGCGGCTCATCGAGCGGGAGGCGCTGCGCAAGCTGCGCGACTCCGAGGAGATCGCAGCCGCCGTCGTGCCGTAAGCCACTCGCACCGCGGAAGCGCCAAGAGCAATGTGGGCCGGGCCGAGCGCCCGGCCTACTGCTTTTCGACCCCCGGGGACCGAGCACGGGGATGTCGTCGCGATTTCGCTCCTAAGCGGGAGCCGTCTGGTATGACCACCCTCTGGGCCCAAATGCGACGGAGGTTCCCCTCGATGTCGCGCGCGCAGGGGTCGCCGCATGCGGATGTCCCTGGGTTCCGGGGTCGGGGCCGTCCGGGATCGGGCATGTTTCGGAAGCCTGGTGCGAGGTGACGTGTGGAGCCGTCGCGCTCGTATTCGATTCCGGGCTCGAGCTCGACTACTACCCGGACGATCGCTCGAAGGAGCAGTGGACCGCCGATCAGAACGCCGCGATCGCGGACTACTTCCCCGGGAGATACGTCGTCGTCAGGTGGACCGACGGAGTTGGCGCCGAGCCCGACCCGAGCGGTCCCTCCAGCCTGGTCTGGCAGGAGGGACAGGACGAGTTGACCTTGTACGGGAGAGGCTGGCCGGTGGATGACCTGATCGCCTTCGCCAACTCCCTGGTCGCAGACGGCGGTTGACGGAAGCACCGCGAGAGAGACCTGCTCGCTCATCGAACCCTTCATCTCCGCCGTGCTGATCCTCTAGGTGTCGCTGGCTATCGCCGTTGCGGTTGCTAGACGGGCGCGATCGGGAGGAGGTCTTCCAGGGCGCGGAAATCGCCTTGGTTTCTCGTGAACAGGGGCAGTCCGGCCGCGATCGCGGTCGAGGCGATCAGGAGGTCGGCCACGCGCGACCGGCTCATGCGCCCGGCCGCTCTCGTGGCGGCGAACACCCGCCCGTACGCTCGGGCCGCATCGGCGTCGAAGGGAAGAGAGTCCCAGGTCGTCGCGGCCCACTGCAGCCGATCCAGGCGTCTGGCTCGCTCGTCCTCATCCTCGGTGGCATGCGGTCCCGCGGCGAGCTCTGCGAGTGTGATCGAAGCGATCGCCGACTCGTCCGGCAGCAGCGAGGGATCGATCACGTCGTGGTCCACCACGACGGAGGTATCGAGGAGCCCCTGCGTCGGATCAGGCATCCGGGGCCTGGCTCACGATCGCGTCGAGGTCGGCACGGAGTCGAGGCGCGTCGACCCGAGGCGCGCGGCCGGCAGCGTCCGCGATGACGGCCCGCGGGACGAACCGGCGCGGTGGGATCGGCCGCAGCTCGGCGACGGGTGTTCCGTTGCGGGTCACGATGAAGCTCCGGCCGGCTTGCACCTCGCGAAGGACGACGGCCGAATCGTTCCGCAGCTCTCGTTGGGAGATCGTGTCCACACCTGGCATTGTAGCACATGTAGCAGAACGTAGCACTTAGAGAGACGTGCGATCCCCCGCGACGATTTTCGCCCGCTCGATGAGGCCCTCGATCGATCGCATGACGCGATCGGTGAGGTCCTGGATGTCGTCATCGGCGTTCCCCAGCCCACCAGGCCGGATCGGGTCGCCGATCACGAGCGCCGCCACCGGGCGCAGGGGACGCCGGAGCTTGATCCCCCCTCGGGGCCACCGCCACTGCATGCCCCACACCCCGATCGGGACGAGCGGGGCGCCGGCCGCGATGGCCAGGCGGGCCGCTCCCCGCCGCGCCGGCAGGAGGGCCTCGCCCGTGCCGAGACGGCCCTCGGGGTGGATGCCGGCGAGCGAGCCGCTCGCGATGACCCCGGCGGCATCCTCGATCGCGGCCCGATCGCCCTTGCCCCGGTGGAGGGGGATCTGCCGGAGCCTCCGCAGGACCCAGCCGATCACCGGGATCCGGAACACCTCGGCGGCGCCGAGATACCGGATCGTGCGCCCCCGCATGGACGCCGCGATCGCGATCGCCACGGGATCGAGCGGACTGACGTGATTGGCGGCGAGGATCGCGGGCCCCGCCGCCGGGATCCGCTCCAGGCCCTCGATCCGCAGGCGATGGGACAGCCGGAACAGACCGCCGACGACGAAAAGAGCGCATCGCCACCAGGGATCGTCCCTGACCAGGTCGGGTCGTGCGCTCGCCCGATGCGGCCTCTCACTCATGAGGTCCTTCTATATCCTGGGCGGCGGTGGAGGCGCCAGGGCTCGCCGCGGGCATGAACGAGCGGTTCGAGGAGTACATGCAGACGCTGCGTGCCCTCGTCGACATCGACTCCGGCACGTACACCGTCGAGGGCGTGAACCGGGTCGCCGATCACTGCGAGGAGCGCTTCCGCTCCGGCGGATGGTCGGTCGATCGCCACGCGCACGTGCCGAACGACGGCGAGCCGCAGCTCGGCGATCTCGTGATCGGCACGATCGACGGCGGCGCACCCGGACCCGCGATCCTGATGATCGGGCACACCGACACCGTCTTTCCTGAGGGCACGGCGGCGGAGCGCCCGATGCGCGTCGACGGCGATCGCGCGTTCGGGCCCGGCGTGTGCGACATGAAGTCCGGGCTCCTCGCGGGGTTCTTCGCGGTCGAGGCCCTGGTGAGCACCGGCGACCTCCCCGGGCGCGTCACGTACGTGTGCAACCCCGACGAGGAGATCGGCTCGCCGTTCTCCAAGCCGTTCATCCAGAAGCTCGCCGGGGACAGCGATGCGGCGCTCGTCCTCGAGCCCGGACGGACGAATGGACGGCTGGTCACCGCGCGCAAGGGCGTCACCGACATGCGCATCGACATCACCGGCCGATCCGCGCACGCCGGCGTGGAGCCGGAGCGGGGGGCGAGCGCGGTGCTCGAGGCGGCGCACAAGGTGCTCGCCCTGCACGAGCTGAACGGCCGGTGGCCTGGCGTGACGGTCAACGCGGGCGTCTTGAACGGCGGCACGCGGCCGAACGTCGTGGCCGAACGATGCGAGATCCACGTCGACATCCGCGCGCCGGAGCTCGGCGCGCTGGAGGAAGCGCGCATCGAGGCCATCCGCATCGGCGAGACCAACACCGTCGCCGACACGACCTCGATGGTCCGGCTCTTCGAGAACCACCTCCCGATGGAGAAGACCGAGGGGACCATCCGGCTCCTGGAGCTGGCGCAGGAGATCGCCGAAGAGCTCGGGTTCGAGATCCGGGACCTCGCGACCGGCGGCGCCTCCGACGCCAACACGACCGCGGCGGCCGGCGTGCCGACACTCGACGGCCTGGGGCCGATCGGCGGCGACGCCCACAGCCCGGCCGAGTGGCTGGATCTGACCAGCGTGGTGCCTCGCGTGGCCCTGCTCGCCGGCATGATCGCCCGCAGCGGCGCGGCGGTCGGCGGGCCCCGATGACGAACGACGCCGGATTCGATGCGCTGCAGGCGAAGCTGATCCCTCTGTGGAAGTCCGTGGCCACGCTGAACCAGGACGAACAGACCATCGTCGTGGTGCCGTCCCTCACGATCGACCGCGCGCTGAGCGGCACCGATGCCCAGGCGTACGAGGAGCGCTACCTGTTCCTGCTGCTCCTTCTGAGGCAACCGCGTGCGCGGATGATCTACGTCACGTCGCAGACCATCCTGCCCTCGATCGTCGAGTACTACCTGGACCTCCTGCCGGGCATCATCCCGAGCCACGCGCGACCCAGGCTGCACTTGCTGAGCACCTACGACGCGGGGCCGGCCTCGCTGACCGAGAAGATCCTCGCCCGGCCACGGCTCATCGAGCGGATCCGATCGCTGATCGCGGACCCCGACCGCGCCCACCTCATCCCGTTCATCACGACCGAGCTCGAGCGTGAGCTCACGATGCGGCTCGGCATCCCCATGTACGGCGCCGATCCCCGGTTCTCCGAGCTTGGCACGAAGAGCGGCTGCCGCCGGCTGTTCGTCGAGGAGGGCGTGCCGCATCCGCTCGGGGTCGAGAACCTGGCTTCGATCGACGACGTGGTCGAGGCCATCAAAGAGATGCGTGCGAACGCCGAGATCGCCGAGGTGCTGATCAAGCTGAACGAGGGGGTGTCGGGGGAAGGAAACGCGCTCATCGAGCTGAAGGGTGTGCCGCCGTCCGGCGATCCGGGGGAGGCCGCGGCCATCCTCGAGCGGGTTCGCGCCATGCGCTTCGAGCTCTCCGACGTGACGTTCGAGGAATACGCCGCGAAACTCGAGCAACGGGGCGGCGTGGTCGAGCAGCGGGTCGGCGGGAAGGAGGTCCGCAGCCCCAGCGTGCAGCTCCGGGTCACGCCGCTCGGCGAGCTCGAGATCCTGTCGACGCACGACCAGGTGCTCGGTGGGCCGAGCGGGCAGAGCTACCTCGGTGCCCGGTTCCCCGCGGACACCGCGTATGCGCCTCGGATCACCGCGGAGGCCGCGAAGGTGGGGCGTCGCCTCGCGAAGGAAGGGGTCATCGGCCGGTTCGCCCTCGACTTCGTCGTGGTGCGAAGGCCCGACGACGAGTGGGACGTGTACGCCATCGAGATCAACCTGCGGAAAGGCGGCACGACGCACCCCTTCCTCACGCTGCAGTTCTTGACCGACGGCGTGTACGACGCCGAACGGGGCGTGTTCCTGGCGCCGAACGGCAGCGAGAAGTACTTCGTCGCGAGCGACCACGTGGAGGCGCACGCCTACCGGGGCCTCACACCGGAGGACCTCTTCGACCTGGTGGTTCGCCGTGGTCTGCACTTCGACCAGTCCCGGCAGACCGGGGTCGTCTTCCACATGATGTCCGGGCTGTCGGAGCTCGGCAGGGTCGGGCTGACCGCGGTCGAGAACTCCCACGGGGCAGCGCAGGCGCTGTACGAGCGGGTCGTGGCCGCGCTCGACGAGGAGGGGGGAGGCGCGTGATCTCAGCGTGGACCTGATCGCCGTCCCCGTCGAGAACCCCGAGGAGCTCAACTTCATCCTGGGGCAGTCGCACTTCATCAAGACCGTCGAGGACCTGCACGAGACGCTGGTGCAGTCCTCGCCCGGGATCAAGTTCGGCCTGGCGTTCTGCGAGGCATCCGGGCCCCGGCTGGTCCGCCGGAGCGGCAACGACGCGGATCTCGAGCAGCTGGCGGTGCGCAACGCTCGGGCCATCGGCGCGGGCCATCTGTTCATCGTGTTCCTGCGCGAGGGGTTCCCGATCAACGTGCTGAACGCGATCAAGATGGTGCCGGAGGTGTGCCGGATCTACTGCGCCACGGCGAACCCGGTGCAGGTGATCGTCACCGAGCAGGGAGAGGGCCGCGCGATCCTCGGGGTGGTGGACGGCGCGTCGCCGCTCGGCGTGGAGTCCGACGAGGACATCGTGGAGCGCAAGGACATGCTGCGCCGCTTCGGCTACAAGCTCTAGGCGATGAGGGTGACCGGGATCTTCACCACGTTGATCGGCAGGCCGTTCTCGGCGGACTCCTCGAACACCATGACGAAGCCCGGCTGATCGGCGTCGACCGAGTACGACACCGCCTTGTCGTAGTTGCCCCGGCAGCCGGTGCCGCACGTCGCCGTGGTGAACGCATGGCCGACGACGTTGTCGTCTTGGTCGATGATCCGGATCGAGACCGTGGCCTCGAAGACGTCCGCCGTCCCCGAGACGGTGACGGGGCTCGAGACCCGCGTGCCGAACGACGGGGACTCGACGAGGATCGCCGGCAGCTCGCGCTGGAGGTCCGCGCGTGACAGCGGGCCGCCCTCCTGGTCGTTGATCTGGACGCGCTCCACGGTGGGGAACTGCGTGAGCGTGTACACGACCTGCGCGTCGGACAGCGGATCGGACTCCACATGGGTCGAGAACCGCGGGTGCGCGAAGGCCACATCGATGTCGAGGCCCTCCAGCTTCGTGCCGTCCGGGATCGCGGTGCGGACGCCCGTGGCCGCCTCCCCCGCGGTGGGGCCTGCGAGCAGGGCGTTCAGGGTGGCGGTGCCGACCGCCCCGGTCTTCTCGATCGTGCGCGTGGTGACGAAGAGCTTGCCCTCACGGGTGAGCCAGATCTGGACGGTCAGGCTCTCCCCCGGCGTCGGGCTGGGGGAGAGCGTCGAGGGGGGCTCGACCGCTGTCGATGAGCCCGACGGCTCCGGTGGCGACGTCGAGGAGCTCGAGCAGCCGGCCGTGGCGACGGCAAGGACGACGACGAGAGCGACGAGGGGGCGCGGCATCGACCGTTGGACGCTCATCGGGCGCCCAGCGTAACAACGCCATACTTCGCGGATGCGGAGATCGCGCGCGGCGGTGTTTTGCGCCCTGGTTCTGGCGGGCTGTACCTCGGGCGGGAGTGGAACGAGCTCCACCGGACCCTCGGGATCGACGACGACGCCGGCCACGTCCGCGTCCTCCTCGCCCACGCCCGCCGAGGCCGAGAACCCCATCGAGCACGTG